>NZ_JAAKZV010000001.1 GCF_011044975.1 Streptomyces coryli
CCCCCGCACCAGCCGCCCGCCCTTGCCCGTAAAGCGATCCGCCGCGATCTTGTCGTCCCAGTCGGTCGTGGCCTCGTCCCTGATCCGGGCGGCCACCGGGCCGAAGTCCGGGCGTGCCTCGACCCGGCCGGCCATGCCGGGGATGCGGCGGGCCTCGGCGAGGAGGTTGCCGGCCCGGATCATCATCTTGCTGGGGATGCAGGCCCAGTACGGGCATTCGCCGCCGACCAGCTCCGCCTCCACGCCGATCACGTCGACGCCCGCGTCGGCCAGCCGTCCCGCGACGTGCTCGCCGCCCGGGCCCATGCCCAGCACCACCACGTCCGCTTCCTGCGCCATGAGCGCCTCCTTCTGTCGTGCGTGTCGTCAGCGCGGCATCATCGATGCATTTGTGTGCTTTGCATAGTATGTGACCATGCGTCAGCTCCCCCGTCGCCGTCTGGCCTTGGCCTGCGCACTCCTCCTCTCCACTGTCGCGCCCGGCCTCACCGCCTGCGCCGACCGGACCGAGCACCCGCTCGCCTTTCGGGCGTTCGACGCCGCCGCCCGCCTCGCGGTGTCCGGCCACGGCGCCGACGGCCTCGACCCCGCCCGCCCGCTCGTGGTGCGCTCCGCCTCCGCGGGCGACCGGATCACCGATGTGACGGCCGTCGACCAGCACGGCCGCCATGTCGGCGGCCGGCTCAGCGCCGACGGCAGCCACTGGCTCAGCACCGCGGGGCTCAGCGGCGGCGCGCGCTATACGGTCCGCGTCGGCACCGAGGACACCTCGGGTGCCCGCGGACGCGGCACGCTGCACGTGCACACCCGGAAGTTCCCCGGCAAGCAGCAGACCCTCGGCGTCGAACTGGGCCCGCGCAGCGGCACGTACGGCGTCGGGCAGCCGATCCGCGCGAAGGTCGGCAAGC
Source organism: Streptomyces coryli (assembly GCF_011044975.1). GTDB lineage: Bacteria > Actinomycetota > Actinomycetes > Streptomycetales > Streptomycetaceae > Streptomyces > Streptomyces coryli. Next base: position 909 of record NZ_JAAKZV010000001.1, read on the forward strand.
GCGTCACCGACCCGGACGTGCGCGCCGCCGTGGTGCGCGCGCTGCGGGTCGACTCCAGCCCGGGGGTCGAGGGCGCCTGGCGCTGGATCAACGACCGCGAGCTGCACTATCGTCCGCGCGACTACTGGCCGGCCGGCACCCGCATCACCGTCCGCACCACCGAGCTCACGCCGGTACGGGCCGGGCACGTCCTCCGCCTCCGCGCCCCCGGCGAGCTGCGGCTGCGGATCGGCGCCGACGTGCGCGCCGTCACCGACGCCGCCGGGCACGAGATGACGGTGTGGAAGAACGGCGAGCTGCTGCGCACCATCCCGGTGACCACCGGCAAGCCGGGCTTCGAGACCCGTAACGGCGTGAAGGTGATCCTCGACGAAGAGGCCAAGGCGCGGATGCGCAGCGCCACCATCGGCATCAAGGCGGGCAGCAAGGAGTCGTACGACCTGCAGGTGCGGTGGGCCACCCGGCTGACCGAGAGCGGCGAGTTCGTGCACGCCGCGCCGTGGTCGGTGGGCGCTCAGGGCTCGGCGAACGTCAGCCACGGCTGCACGGGCATGAGCACGGAGAACGCGCACTGGTTCTTCGAGCGCACCCGCCCCGGCGACGTCGTGGTCGTCGAGGGCAGTGACGGCAAGGAGATGGAGCCCTTCGGCAACGGCTACGGCGACTGGAACCTCTCCTGGCGCGACTGGCAGGGCACCACCCCGCCGTCCGACCGCGGCCGGCTGCGCATCGGGGCGTAGGCGCGGGTGACCCCGGCCCGCGCCCGCCCGCCTGCCCGCGCCCACTCCTGGTCGCGGGCGCTCCGCGACGCCGCCCGCGCCGGCGTGTCCGTCGAACGGGCCTCGCTCACGCCGCTGATCGCCCTGCGCGGCGCGGTCGGCGTCGGGCTGATCCTCGCCTGGGCGCTGTGGGTCGGGTCGCCGGCGCTGGCGGTGTCGTCGGCGTTCGGCGCTTTCGCCTCGGGGGTGGCCTCCTTCCAGCGCAGCTGGCGGCCGCGGCCCGCGCTGGCGCTGGGGGCGGCGGCCGGGCTCGCCGTCAGCTCCTTCTGCGGCTATCTCGCCGCCGGGCATCCGGCGCTGTTCCTGGTGCTGCTCGCCGTGTGGTCGTTCGGCGCCGGGATGGGCTGGGCGATCGGTCCGGTGTCGGGTGTGGTGAGCGCGCTGACGGTGGCGGCGATGCTGATCGTCGTCACGCTGCCGACGTCGGTGGCGGAGGCGGCCATGCACGCCGGGATCATCGCGCTCGGCGGGCTGCTGCAGGCGACGCTGATCGTGCTGTTCCCGGTACGGCCGTGGGGGAACCGGCGCGACGCGCTGGCCGACGCGCTCGCCGCCGTCGCCGACTACGCGCGCCGGCTGCGCGAGGACCCGTACGCGCCCTTCGACCCGCAGCCGCTGATGGAGGCCCGCGAGGCCGCCGCCGTCACCCCGCGCCAGGCCCGCCGCCGGCCGCGCCAGCTGCACGGCTACCGCACCCTCGCCGAGAGCATCCGCCCCGTCCTGGCCTCCCTCGCCGACCCGGTGGTCGGTGCCGCGGCGGAGGGCCCGGAGCGGGACCGGGTGCGCGAACTCCTGCGCGCCGCCGCCACCGTGCTCGATGCCACCGCCCGCGCGGTGCGCCGCGGCGAGTCCGTACGCATTCCGGAGCAGGCCCTCGACGTGCTCAAGGTGCCCGAGGACGGGCCGGTGCTGCCGCCAGGTCCTGCGCGCAAGGCGGCGCTGCGGCTGATCGCGCTGACCGAGGAGGTGGTGGAGGCGGCGCAGGAGCCGGTGGAGGTCGCACCGTCCGCTTCCGGGACCGGGCCCGCGCATCTGCGCCGGCCGACCGGGCCCGGGCTGCTGCGGGTGGCGCTGCGTGCCGTACGCCGCGAACTGCGCTGGTCCTCGCCCGTCTTCCGGCACGCGGTCCGGCTCTCCGCGGTGGTCTCGGCCGCGTATCTGCTCGCCCAGATGCTGCCGCAGCAGCACTGGTACTGGGGCGCGCTGACCGTTGTGATGGTGCTGCGCCCCGACTTCTCGCAGACGTACCAGCGCGGCGCCGCCCGGCTCGTCGGCACCATCGCGGGCGTCGGGATCGCGGGCGGGGTGCTCGCGCTCGTCCATGCCGGGCCGCGGCTCAGCGCGCTGCTCGCGGTGCTGGCGGTGGGCCTGCTGTATCTGCTGATGCCCCTCGGGTACGCGGCCGTGTCCGCGTGCACCGGCGCGTACGTGGTCTTCCTGCTCGGCATCGTCGGCGAGGACTGGGCGCAGACGGTGTGGGAGCGGATCGCGCTGACCCTGCTCGGCGGGGTACTGGCCACCGTCTCGTACGCGCTCTTCCCCGCCTGGGAGAGCCCGTGGCTGCGCGACCGCCTGGCGCGGTGGCTCACCGCCAACTCCCGCTATGCCGCGGCGGTGTTCGCGGCCAACGCCGAGGAGCCTTCCAAAGACCGGCAGCGCGCCGTACGCCAGGCGCTGCTCGACGCGCGGGCCGCCCGGATGGAGTGGGAGGAGGCCACCGCGCGCGCCGACTCCGAGCCGGTGCGGCACCGCGGCCTGTCCCGCCGCAAGGCGGCGGAGGCGCGGGACACCCAGATCACCGCCGGGCGCCTGGCGATGCTGCTGGAGGCGCACACGCCGAACGGGCCCGCCGAGCCGGAGGCGCGGGACTTCGCCGCGGCCCTCACCGAGGCCACGGCGGACGCGGCCGCGGCGGTGCGGGAGCGGCGGCCGGTCGACTGGGCGCCGGTGCACGCGGCCCTGGCGCGGTGGCAGCGGGACGCGGAGCATCCCGGCGGGGTCGCGCTGCGGGTGGCGGATCTGCTCACCGCCGAGTTGGACGAGTTCGCGGCGGCCGTCGGCTGAGGACGGCGTCCAGGCTGAGGCGGCCTCCGTCATTGTTCACCGAGACGTAACGCTGAGTGTTACGGGTGTGCTTGACGGTAGTCGTCAACAAAAGGTTGAATCCGCAGTGCCGCTCACTCCGCCCATTTCGCCGACGCGAGAGGCACACCCATGACAGCCGCGCCCCTGGCGCCACTCGACCTCGCCTTCTGGACCCTGGAGTCCGTCGCCCACCCCATGCACATGGGCGCCCTCGGCGTCTTCACCGGGGCCGCGCCGGAAGCGCCGGGGCGTGCCGCCGGGCTGCTGACCGAGCGCGCCGAGGATGTGCCCGGGCTCGGCATGCGCATCCGGAGCGTGCGGATCCCGATGGGCGCGGCCGTGCGGGAGCCGGACCCGGACTTCGACCCACTGGACCACGTCCATCTGACCGCGGCCACCAAGGACTTCCATGCCACCGCCGGGGAGATCATGGCCGCGCCGCTCGACCGGCGGCGGCCGCCGTGGGAGGCGCATGTGCTGCCCGCGGCCGACGGGACGTCGTTCGCGGTGCTGTTCAAGTTCCACCACGCGCTCGCCGACGGCCTGGGCGCGCTGATGCTCGCCTGCGGGATCATGGACCCGGACCCGGCGGCGGAGCCGCGCGCCCCGCGGCCCGTACGACAGCAGCCCTCCTCACGCTGGCCGCTGCCGGGCCCGAATCCCCTGCAACTGCCCGGCGCCGTCCGCCGCCGCGCCGAAGAGGCGGGCCGCGCGCTCGGCATAGCGGCCTCGGTCGTCGGCGCCACCCTGGAGATACGGACCTCGCCCTCGCTCACCGCCGCCGCCAGCGGCACCCGCCGCACCGCGGGCGCCGTCCTCGACCTCGACACCGTCAACCGGGTCCGGAAGCAGACCGGCGGCACCGTCAACGACCTGCTCATCGCCCTCGTCGCCGGCGCCCTGCGCCGCTGGCTCGACGAACGCGGCGCGGCCGTGGACGACGTCGTGCCGCGCGCCCTCATCCCGGTCTCCCGGCGCCGCCCGCGCACCGCCCGCCCGCAGGGCAACCAGCTCTCCGGCTATCTGCTCCGCCTCCCGGTCGCCGAGCCCGACCCGCTCGCCCGCGTCCGCCGTATCCGCGCCGACATGGACCGCAACAAGCAGGCGGGTTCCGACCGGGGCGCCGGCGCGGTCGCCCTGCTCGCCGAGCAGGTGCCGCCGCTCGGCCACCGGCTCGCCGGGCCGGTGCTGGCGCAGGCCGCGCGGCTGCTGTTCGACCTGATGATCACCAGCGTGCCACTGCCCAGCCTGGGCATGAAGCTGGCCGGCTGCCCGTTGGCGGAGGTGTATCCGTTCGCCCCGCTGGCCCACGGCCAGACGCTCGCGGTGGCGGTCTCCACATATCGCGGGAAGGTCCACTACGGGCTGATCGCGGACGGCGAGGCGGCCCCCGACCTGGACCGGCTGGCGGCGGCGCTGGGCGCCGAACTCGACGCTCTCACCACTGCCGTTGAGCAAGATCCGGCAGTACGCTGACCGCCTCACTGACAACCGGGGGGAATCAGCCGTGTCCGAGATCCATTCGTTCCGTATCGAGATACCTCAGGCAGACCTGGACGACCTGCAGTCCCGGCTCGACCGCACCCGTCTCGCCGACGAACTGCCCGCAGACCAGGTCGCCGGGAAGGTGCAGCTCGGCATTCCGGTCCCGCCGGGATGGGAGTACGGCGTACCGCTGTCCTACGTCCGGCCGCTGCTCGACCACTGGCGGGACGGCTTCGACTGGCGGGCGCAGGAGGCGCGGCTGAATGCCTTCCCGCAGTTCACCACCGAGATCGACGGCCAGAACATCCACTTCGTGCACGTCCGTTCGCCCGAGCCGGACGCCACGCCGCTGCTGCTCGGGCACGGCTGGCCGAGCAGCTTCGTCGAGTACCTGGGCCTGGTCGGCGAGCTCACCGACCCGCGCGCGCACGGCGGCGATCCGGCGGACGCGCACCACGTCGTCATCCCGTCGTATCCGGGCTACGCGTTCTCCGGCCCGACGCATGACATCGGCTGGACGCCGACGCGTATGGCCGCCGCCTTCAATGAGCTGATGATCCGGCTCGGCTACGACCGCTTCGGCGTCCACGGCAACGACGGCGGCGCCATCGTCGGCCCCGAGATGGCCCGGCTCGCCCCGGACCGGGTCAGGGGCCTGCACCTGAACCAGATCTTCGCCTTCCCGCGCGGCGAGCCGGGCGAGATGGACGGACTGAGCGAGCAGGACGTGCAGTTCATCCAGTTCGGGCAGAAGTTCCTCGAGCACGCCATCCACGACCACAGCCAGCGCGCCCAGCCGCAGACGCTCGCGCACGCCCTCGCCGACTCCCCGTACGGGCAGCTGGCCTGGAGCGGGCAGCTGCTCGGCGACGCGCTCACCCCCGATGAGCTGCTGACCAACGTCTCCATCTACTGGTTCACGAACACGGCGGCCTCCTCGGCCCGCTTCTACTTCGAGAACCACCACGGCGAGCAGCCGACCGGGCAGATCACCGTCCCGACCGGACTGGCGTCGTTCGGCTACGACTTCAAGCCGCCGCGGAAGTTCGCCGAGCGCGACCACGCCGACATCGTGCAGTGGAACGAGTACGACCGCGGCGGGCACTGGGCCGCGTACCAGGTGCCGGAGCTGCTGCTCGCGGACATCCGCGGCTTCTTCCGGGGTCTCAAGTAGTCAGTCGAGCAGCAGCCCCATGTAGTACTCGCTGACCGCCGCTCCGTCCACGTCCAGGGCGGAGCGGCGGCGGCCCTCGAACTGGAAGCCGCAGCGCAGATACAGGGCGATCGCGTTCCGGTTGTGCTCCATGACGGTCAGCTCGAGCCGCCGCAGCCCGCACCCCCGGCCGGTCTCCGCGGCCGCGGTCAGCAGCGCCCGGCCGACGCCGCGGCCCGCGCTGCCGGCCCGTACGCCCATTACCACGTGCCCGGTGCGCCGCGCACGGGCGTACGGGAGCACCGAGACGTCCACGTATCCGATGAGCCGCTCACCCTCGAAGGCGCCGAGGAGATACGAGGCCCCGGGCGGCGGGATCTCCGGCGGCCGGTCGTCGCGCTCACCCGGCTCGAGCAGCATGAATGCGCTCTCGGCGTCCAACGCGAGCTGAAGATCGAGCAGTTGGGCCGCGTCGTCGGCGACCAGGGGGCGCACCGTGGCAGCCATGGGTCCCTCTCAGCCGATTTCCTGAAGTCGCTTGTCGTATCGAATGGTCGCTTCTACATTTTCGCACCAGGCACCACGCCGCCTCGGCCCCGGGAGAGGACCGCACCCATGCCGGACCGCAAGGCTCAAGGCCGCCATCGTCGTCCCCGCCCCAACACCGTGTCACGGGCCTCGCTGAAGGTCACCGCCGGCGGGGCCGGACTCGCACTGCCGCTCATCGGCGGGGCCGTGGCCCACGCCTCCCCCGGGCAGCACACGGAGGAGAGCAGCGAGGCCCGCACGCATACCCGCGGCGTGCCGCCGCTGCCCGCCCTGGTGGCGCGCCAGCAGGCGCCCGCGGCGGCGGAGACGGCGGCTGCCAGGACGACCCCGCGGAGCTCCAAGCCGTATGTCGTGGAGAGCGGCGACACCCTCACCGGCATCGCGGCCGAGGAGAAGGTGCGCGGCGGCTGGACGGCGCTGTACGAGCGCAACCGCCGCACCATCGGGTCCGATCCGGACCTGATCCTCCCCGGCCAGAAGCTCTCCGTCCGCGGCGGCACCAGCGCCCCCGCGAAACCGGAACGCGCCGCTCCGGAAGCGAAGCCGAAGCCCAAGCCGAAGCCGCCGCCCAAGCCCAAGCCGGCGCAGGACAAGCCGGACTCGGCCGCCAAGCCGCAGGGCTCCGGCTATGCCGCGCCGATAGCGGGCGCCAGGGTCGGCACGGGCTACGGCGTCCGCGGCAGCTCCTGGTCGTCCGGCTACCACACCGGCGCCGACTTCCCCGCCTCCATAGGCACCGGTGTCCGCTCGGTCAGCGCGGGCAAGGTCGTCTCGGCCGGCTGGGGCGGGTCGTACGGCTACCAGGTGGTGATCAGGCACGCCGACGGCAAGTACAGCCAGTACGCGCATCTGTCCGCGCTCAACGTCCGCGCGGGACAGCAGGTGAACGCGGGCCAGCGGATCGCCCGTTCCGGCGCCACGGGCAATGTCACCGGCCCGCACCTGCACTTCGAGATCCGCACCGGGCCCGGCTACGGATCCGACATCAACCCCCTTGCCTACCTCCGCTCGAAGGGCGTCCGGATCTGAGTGCGCTGTGCTCCCCTGCGGACCGGCGGGCAGATGCAGCGGACCCGCCCGCAGTGCGGGCAGACGGGCACGGCTTGCCTGTTGATCACAACGGTCTCCGCTCTCCAGTTGTGAGCTACCGCTCTGGCATCAGCTAGGACGCGCCCGGGACCCGTTAGGTTTTCTCCATGGACGCATCCGCTTGGGACGACCGCTATGCCGCCCACGAACTAGTATGGGGCGGCGCTCCGAACCGGTGGGTGGCGCAGGAGACCGGCGAACTGCCGGTCGGCCGCGCCCTCGACCTCGCGGCGGGCGAGGGCCGTAACGCGATCTGGCTGGCCGAGCGCGGCTGGCGGGTCACCGCCGTCGACTTCTCCGAGGTCGCCCTGGACCGCGCCCGCCGGCTCGCGACCACCGACCGGCCGCCCGAGGTGGCGGAGCGCATTGAGTGGGTGCGCGCGGATGTGCTCTCGTACGAGCCGGCGCCCGGCGGCTTCGACCTCGTGGTGCTCGCCTATCTGCAGCTGCCGGAGGCCGAGCGGGTGCCGGTGTGGCGGCGGGCCGCGGCGGCGGTGGCGCCGGGCGGCAGCATGCTGGTCGTCGGCCACGACTCGACGAACCTGAGTGAGGGGACCGGCGGGCCGCAGGATCCGTCGGTGCTGTACACGCCCGCGGATGTGCTCACGGCCGTCGCGGACGCGGAGCTGAAGACCGTACGCGCCAACCAGGTCCGCCGTCCCGTGGAGAAGGACGGCGGCGTGGTCGACGCGATCGATGCGCTGGTGCTGCTGCGGCGGGAGGGCTAGGGAGCGGGCTCGGCTCGCTCAGCTCGCCCGCCCGCTCAGCTCAGCGGCTTGTACAGCTTGCGGCCTTCGCCCGCGGTGAGGCTGCAGGTGACGGTCTCCATGCCGAGCCGCACGCCGCGGGCGCCGGGGAACTGGATCAGGGTGCCGCGGACGGTGCCCGAAGGCTGCTGCTGGCCTTCGGCGTTCAGCCGCGACTTGCAGAGCTTGTCGGCCTCCGCCTTGATCTCGGTGTCGGTGGTGTTGTCGCCGCTGAGCTTGGTCTTGTAGACGACCTCGGCGTCGTGGGCGCCGTTGCAGGACGTCGGGTCGGCCTGGCCCTGCTTGCCGGAGGGGACGTTGAAGCAGTCCCCGATCTTGAGCATGTAGGCGGGGCGCGGGCCGGTCTTCGGGGTCGGCATGATCGACTCGAAGTTGGGGCTGGACGCGCCGTCGCTCGGGACGCCGTCCGTGGGCGGGTCGTCGCCATAGGACAGGCTGTCGTCCGGCTCGGGGGTGAAGCTCGAGGACTCCGACTCCGACGGGCTGGGGCTCTTGCTGCTGGACTCGTTCGCCTGCGGCTTCTTGCCGCCGTCGTCGCCGGCGAAGGCGACCACGCCGCCGACGACGAGGCCCGCGGCCACCAGGGCGCCGACGACGACACCGATGATCACCTTGCGGTTGCCGCCGCCGGGCGGCGGGGGCGGCGGGAAGCCGGCCTGCTCGGGCGGGCCGAAGCCGCCGCCGGAGCCGTAGCCGCCCTGCCCGTAACCGCCCTGTCCGTAGCCGCCGCCCGGCTGGGTCGGCGGCGTGCCGTAACCGCCCGGCTGGCCGTAGCCGCCGGGCTGCGGCGGAGGCTGCTGCCCGTATCCGCCGGGCTGTCCGTACCCTCCGGGCTGGCCATAAGGGTCTTGACCGGGCGGCGGCTGGTTGGGCGGCGGTGGAAACGTCATGGGTCAACACTCCCCCGATCAGGCCATATTTCAAGCATCGTGACCGGACAGATACACAACGCGAAGAGGACGGGCACATTCCTCTTTCCGCTGCTCGGGGCTTTTGCCAAGGCTTTCGAAAGGGGTTGTGCAAAGGGTTGCGGGCCGCCTAGCGTGGCTCTCCGTGATGCCCACCTCCCGGGACATAAGGGCCCGGAACCGCCGGCTCCTCCTCCAGCACATCGTCGCCCAACCGGCCGTCTCCCGCCCCGCGTTGGCGGCCGCGACCGGCCTCAGCCACGCCACCGTCGGCACCCTCGCCGCCGAGCTGCTCGACCTCGGCCTGGTCGCCGAGTCCGGCTACGAGGAATCCGCCGGCGGCCGCCCCCGCGCCCTGCTCACCGCCGCCGGCGCGGACGGCCGGCTGATCGGCGTGGACGTCGCGGAGACCTACGTGCACGCCGAGCTCTTCGACCTCTCCCTCGCCGTCCGCGCCAGCGCCGCCGCCCCGCTGCACCCCGGCGACCTCACCCCGGACACCGTCGTGGACCGCATCGCCGCCGCCGTCGACGCCGCCCTCGCCCGCGGCGGCGCCGAACCGGGCTCGGTCCTCGGCGCCGGCGTCAGCATGCCGGGCCAGGTCGACCGCCCCGGCAGCGATCACGCCACCATCGGCTACGCCGCCAACTGGGCCTGGCAGGACGTCCCGCTGACCGCGCGGCTCGCCGCCCGGCTGCCGTACCCCGTCCACCTCGACAACCCGCTGCGCGCCTGCACCGCCGCCGAGCTGTGGTTCGGCGCCGCCCGCGGCCGTAACGACGCCGTCGTGCTCAACCTCGGCACCGGCGTCGGCGCCGGCCTCGCCGTCGGCGGCGAGGTCTACCGGGGCTCGACCAACAGCGCCGGCGAGTGGGGCCACACCACCCTCGTCCTCGACGGCCGCCGCTGCCACTGCGGCGCCCGCGGTTGCGTCGAGGCGTATATCGGCGCCGCCGGCATCATGCGCACCCTGCGCGAACGCGCCCCGCGCTCCCTGCTGCTGTCCCCGAGCGACCAGACCGCCACCATCGCCGCCCTGGGCCGCGCGGCCGCGGCCGGCGACAAAGCGGCGAACGACGTGCTCGCCGAGACCGCCCGCTACCTCGGCGCGGCCACCGCCGACCTGGTCAATCTCCTCAACCCCGAGGTGGTCGTGCTCAGCAGCTGGGTCGCCGCCGCCCTCGGCGAGCCGCTGCTGCACAAGCTCCGCCCCGAGGTCCGCGCGCGGGCGCTGCCCCGCCCCGGCGCCGCCGTCGAACTCGCCCTGTCCCCCGTCCCGTCGAACCCCGTCAGCCTCGGCGCCGCCGCCTTCGCCCTCGAAGGCGCGCTGGCGCCCGCGGCCCCCAAGTCCCGGAGAGGAACCCGATCGTGATGTCAGTGTCCGGTGGTACGTATTACGAGGACGTCTCGCCCGGCACCGGCGCGCTCCCGCCGCGCGCCTGGTCCCCCGGCTCCGACGCCGCCCGGCTCGACCTCGGCGGCATCTGGCGCTTCCGCCTCTCCCCCGACGCCGCGGGCACCGGTGACGCCTTCACCGCGGATCCGGACGCCTTCGACGACGCGGGCTGGAACCGGATACGGGTGCCGGGCCACTGGGTGCTGCAGGGACACGGCGAGTACGGCTCCCCCGCGTACACCAACGTCCGCTACCCCTTCCCCGTCGACCCGCCCCGGGTGCCCACCGAAAACCCGACCGGCGACCACCGCCACGTCTTCGACCTCCCGGACAACTGGCCGGACGAGGGCGAGGCCGTGCTCCGCTTCGAGGGCGTCGAGTCATGCGCCCGCGTCTGGCTCAACGGGCAGGAGCTCGGCGTCTTCCAGGGCAGCCGGCTGCCGCATGAGTTCGCGGTCGGCGCGCTGCTGCGGCCGCGCGGCAATGTGCTCGCGGTGCGCGTCCACCAGTGGTCGGCGGGCAGCTATCTCGAGGACCAGGACATGTGGTGGCTGCCGGGAATCTTCCGCGAGGTGACGCTGCTGCACCGCCCGGAGGGCGCGGCGCGCGACGTCTCGGTACGGGCCGGCTACGAGCACGCGACCGGCACCGGCGTGCTGCGCGTCGACAGCGAGCCGGGCGGCCGGATCTCCGTACCGGAGCTCGGGATCGAGGCGGCCACGGGCGAGACGGTCCGGGTGCCGGTGGAGCCGTGGACGGCGGAGACGCCGCGGCTCTACGACGCGGTGCTGGACACCGGCGGTGAGCGGGTCGCGCTGCGGATCGGTTTCCGGACGGTGGCGATCGAGGACGGCGTGCTGAAGGTCAACGGCCGCCGCATCCTCTTCCGCGGCGTCAACCGGCACGAGTTCCACCCGGAGACGGGCCGCACGGTCGACGCGGACACCATGCGCCGCGACCTGCTGCTGATGAAGCAGCACAACATCAACGCGGTCCGCACCAGCCACTACCCGCCGCACCCCGCTTTCCTCGACCTCTGCGACGAACTCGGCCTCTGGGTGATCGACGAATGCGACCTGGAAACGCACGGCTTCGAGGAGATCGGCTGGCGGCGCAACCCGGTCGACGACGACCGCTGGACACCGGCGCTGCTGGACCGCGCCCAGCGGATGGTCGAGCGCGACAAGAACCATGCGTCGGTGGTCATGTGGTCGCTGGGCAATGAGTGCGGCAAGGGGCGCGGGCTCACGGCGATGGCCGCCTGGATCCGCGAGCGCGACCCGTCGCGTCCGCTGCATTACGAGGGCGACTGGTCGTGTGCGGACGTGGACGTGTACTCGCGGATGTATCCGGAGCACGCCGAGGTCGAGGCGATCGGGCAGCGGAAGGAGGCGCCGCTTGAGGACCCGGCGCTGGACGCGCGGCGGCGGGCGATGCCGTTCATCATGTGCGAGTACGCGCATGCGATGGGGAACGGGCCCGGCGGACTGCTCGAGTACCAGCGGCTCTTCGAGACGTACGAGCGCTGCCAGGGCGGCTTCGTCTGGGAGTGGATCGATCACGGTCTCGCGGACGAGCGGTACGGCTTTGCGTACGGCGGGGACTTCGGCGAAGAGGTGCACGACGGCAACTTCGTCTGCGACGGGCTGGTCTTCCCGGACCGGACGCCGTCGCCGGGGCTGGTGGAGTTCAAGAAGGTGATCGAGCCGGTGCGGATCGCCCCTGAGGGCGAGGGGGTCCGGATCACGAACCTGCACGACTTCGCGGGGCTCGGGCAGTTGGCCTTTGACGTGGACGGCGAGGCGCTGAAGGTGCCTGAACTGGCCCCCGGCGAGAGCGCCCTGGTGCCGCTGACCGCCGGCGCGGAGGTGCGTACGGTGCGGGCGCGGCTCGCGGCCGACGCGGCCTGGGCGGCGGCCGGGCATGTGGTGGCGTGGGGGCAGGTGCCGTCCTCGGCTCAGGACGCGGGCCGGCGCGAGGACGCGCCGCTCGTGCCCCCGGCGACCGCGGACGGCCGGCTCACGCTCGGCCCCGGCGTCTTCGACGCCGCCTCCGGGGCGCTGCTCGCCGTGGGCGGTGTGCCCGTGACGGCGCCCCCGCGGCTGGACGTCTGGCGGGCGCCGACCGACAACGACGAGGGCCCCGTGTGGATGCCCGCCACCACCGCCGCCGGCCAGTGGCTGCAGCTCGGGCTCGACCGGGTGCAGCACCGCCTGGACGGCGTCGAGACCGGGGAGTCGGGGCTGACGGTCCGTACCCGCGTGGCCCCGGCCGCCGTGGACGCGGGCCTGCTGGTCGCGTACCGCTGGACCGCCACCGCCGGCGAACTGCGCCTGACCGTCTCGGTCGAGCCGGACGGCGAATGGCCCTGCTCCCTCCCCCGGCTGGGCATCCGGCTCGGCGTCCCGGCGGCCTTCGGTGACGTGCGGTGGTACGGCGGCGGCCCCGGCGAGGCGTACCCGGACACCCGGGCGGCGGCGATGACCGGGCGCTGGTCGAAGACGGTCGACGAGCTGCAGACGCCGTACGTCCGGCCGCAGGAGAACGGCGCGCGCATCGACGTGCACTGGGCCGAGCTGCGCGACGCGGACCGGGGCGGCCTGCGGATCGAGGGCAGCCCGCCGTACTACTTCACCGCCCGCCGCTGGACGACGGAGCAGCTGGCCGCGGCCACCCACCTCCCGGACCTCATCCCGGGCGACACGGTCTGGCTCCACCTCGACCACGCCCAGCACGGCATCGGCTCCCGCTCCTGCGGTCCTGGCGTGCTGCCGCAGTACGAGCTGACGCCCGAGCCCGCGGAATTCTCCTTCAGCTTCCGGTCTCTTCCAGGGAGCTGAGCAGCCTGGACGGCGCCGCCTGCTGCCACGAGTCGTACAGAATCGTGCGCAGCTCGTCGGCGTCGTCCAGCCTCGCTATCCGCACCCGGATCCAGGCGAAGCTCGCCTCATGGTCGGCGATCCAGAACTTCTCCGGCTCCGCCAGCACCAGCTCGTCCCGCTCCAGCTTGGGGCAGCGGACGGCGAAGGACGTCTCGTCCTCCGGGAGGGTGGCGAACATCTTTCCGGCGACCCGGAAGGTGGGCATGGACCAGGCGATTTTCTCGGTGGTCTCCGGGAAGGACAGGGCCGCCTTCCGGACGTCGTCGGCGTTCAAAGACATGGAAGAACCGTAACGGCCGCCACTGACAGTCACACGTGCTTGCCGAGCCAGGCCAGCAGGTCGGCCTGCACCTCGTCCCGGTTGGTCTCGTTGAGGATCTCGTGGCGGGCGCCCGCGTAGGCCTTCCAGGAGAGGTCCGTCAGGCCCGCGTAGCGGAAGTCCTCCAGGAGCTCGTACACGAGGGTCATCCGCTGATTGCACGGGTCCTGGTCGCCGACCGCGATGTGGACCGGGAGGCCGCGCGGGATGCGGGCGAGGTTGCGCGGGTCGTTGATCTTACGGACCGCGGCCGCCCAGTCGCGCGACAGCCCGGTGGAGAACGAGAAGCCGCAGGCCTCGTCCGCCACGTACGTATCGACCTCGGCGCCGTCCCGTGACAGCCATTCGAAGCCGGTGCGGTGCGGATACGGGTCGTTGAAGGACGCGAAGAGGCCGGGCACGTAATCGCAGAGCACCGCGCGCCCGCGCTCGGCGATGTCCGCGTCCAGGGCGGCCAGGTCGGTCTCGGTCTCGGCGCCCGGCAGCACCCGGAAGGTGCCGGACAGGATGAGGCCGGCCAGCCCCTCCCCGTATTCCTGCGCGTAGTCGCGCGCGAGCATCGAGCCGAGGCTGTGGCCGAGGAAGACGAGGGGCACTCCGAGGTGCTGCGCGCGCAGCGCGTCGCCGATGCCCTTGAGGTCGTCGACGATCGCCCGCCACGCGTCGCCGTGCTCGCCCACCATCCCGTAGCCGCCGGTGGCCGCGGCGGTCGCGCCGTGCCCGCGGTGGTCGGAGGCCACGACGCCGTACCCGTGCGCGGCGAGGAAGCGGGCGAACCGGTCGTAGCGCCGCCCGTGTTCCGCCGCCCCGTGCGCGATCTGCACCAGCGCCCGCGGCCGGCCGCCCTCGGGCAGCCAGGTGTACGTGGCGATGGGGGTGCCGTCGGCGGCGCGGTGGTCGGCGGTGGTGTGGCGGATCGCCGGCTGGGTCATGCGGGTGGTCCTCCTGTCTGCGGCTGCGGGTGCGGGTGTGGCCCGCTCTCCGGCTGCGGGTACGTCCCGCGCCACAGCCTCCCCCGGGGCGCGGCGATCACGCCAGGGGGGTGAAGGCAAGGTTCACGTGGTCCTCCACCGGCCGGTAGCCGAGCCGCTGATAGAGGGCGTTGCTGGTCGGGTTGTCCAGATCGGTGAAGAGCAGCACCTGCTCGACGCCGCGGTCGAGCGCGGCCTGCGAGACGGCGGCCGTGGCGGCGCCCGCATAGCCGCGCCCGCGCAGCTCGGGCGGCGTGTAGACGGGCGCGACGCGCGCCATCCCGGCGACGGTGCGGGTGATGCCGCACAGGGCGACGGGCTCGCCGTCCCGCTCCCAGAGGGTGAGGCCGCCGTAGCCGAGCCGGCTGTCGACGGCCCGCTCGGGCGCGGCCGTCCCCTCGCTTCCGACGTCCTTGTTGAAGGCGGCGATCCACTTCACCAGCAGCTCGCGGTCGCTCTCGTCGGCGACCCGCGCCCGGCCCTCGGGCATGGGGTCGGGCGGGACCAGCTCGCCGAGGCGGTAGAGCCGGTGATCCTCGGCGACGGTCACCTCGTCGCCGGTGAGCTCGGCCCACGCGGCGCCGAAGGTCTCGGCGGCGGGGCGGCCTGCGTTGACGCCGGTGACGGGGCTGCCTTGGTCCCGCAGCACCCTGGCGAGCTCTACGGCGGCCCGGTCCGGCATCCGCGACAGCACGGGCGGATACGGCGGGGTGTGCGCGTACGCCCCCGCGACCTCTCCGCCGTCGCCGTCGCGCCACCACCCGAACCGGGGCGTCTCGTCCCCGAACCGCCCCGGGCTCTGCCGCACGGTGGCGGCGATCGTCAGCAGGATGGTGTGCGCGGCAGGTTCCGTACGCACGTAGTCACCTGCCGCGGCCTCGTATGCGTCGAGGTCTTCCGTCGTCGTCCAGCCCATGGCCCTGATCCTGCTATGCGGCGCTCCCGGCGCGCACGTCAATATCCACAACGCGCGGCGCGCGGCGCCCGCCGCGCGGCTTCACCGCCCGCCCGCGATGTTCCGGCCGCGCTGTTCCCGGCCCGGCACGCCGTACGGGTAGTCCGCCGCGTTCGGGTCGCTGGCCTCGTCCAGGCGGCTGCGCTCGGCCTCGGACAGGTGCAGGCCTGCGGCGCCGAGGTTGTCGTCGAGCTGCTCCATAGTGCGGGCGCCGAGGATCACCGACGTGACGGCCGGGCGGTCGACCAGCCAGGCCAGCGCGATCTGGGCCATCGAGGCACCGCGCTCCTCGGCCACGGCGCGCACCTCGTCGACGACGGCCCAGGTCCGCTCCAGGCCGCGGCGGCGGTCGTACGCCTCGACGCCGCGCTGCGGGTTCTCGCCGAGCCGGGTCGCGCCGGTCGGGCGGGTCTCGCGCTGGTACTTGCCGGTCAGCCAGCCACCGCCGAGCGGGCTCCACGGCAGCAGGCCGAGGCCCTCGGACTCGCAGGCCGGGACGACCTCCCACTCGATCTCCCGGGCCAGCAGGTTGTACTGCGGCTGGTGCGTCACCGGCCGGCTCAGCCCGCGGAAGTCGGCGATGTCGACGGCCTTCTGGGTCTGCCAGCCGGTGAAGTTGGAGAGGCCGATGTAGTGGATCTTCCCCTGGCGCACGGCGTCGTCGAGGAAGCGCAGGGTCTCCTCGATCGGCGTCAGCGGGTCCCAGGCGTGCACCTGGTAGAGGTCGATCGCCTCGACGCCGAGCCGGCGCAGCGAGGCGTCCAGGGCGCGGGCGAGATGGACGCGGGAGAGGCCGACGTCGTTCGGGGCCTCGCCCATGGGGAAGCGGCCCTTGGTGGCGAGGGTGATCCGGCCGGTGACGTCGGCGGGTCGTTCGGCGAGCCAGCGCCCGACTATCTCCTCGGAGACGCCGGCGCTGTAGACGTCGGCGGTGTCGACGAAGGTGCCGCCGGCCTCCACGAAGCGGTCGAGCTGGGCGTGCGCACCCTTCTCGTCGGTCTCGGCGCCGAACGTCATGGTGCCGAGCGCGAGCGTCGAGACAGTGCAGCCGCTGCGGCCCAACATGCGGTATTCCACGATCGGTTCTCCTCCGGTGCGGTGGACGGCGTCCCGTCCATGGTCACCCTGGTCCCTCGGTTCGCGCAGTTCAATATCCACTCACGCGCAACGTGACATTGAGCCGCCCGTCGAGCCCCAGCCCGGGCGGCGCGGTCCCGGGCCGCGTCCGCACCACCCCGTGATACGCGAACCGCGCCGCCCCGCCGAACACGAACAAGTCCCCGGACGCGAGCTCGACATCGGTGTACGGCTGCCCGCGGGTCTCGGCATTCCCGAACCGGAAGGTGCAGGTGTCCCCGAGGCTGAAGGACACGACAGGCGCGTCGTCCTTCTCGTCACTATCCCGGTGCATGCCCATATGGGCACCCTCACCGTAGAAATTGATCAGCGCGATGTCGTAGTCGGGCCCGGCGTCGAACCCCACCGCAGCAACAGCCTCCCGCCCAAGCTCCGCAAGCCACCCCGGAAACGCCTTAACGGGCGCCCCATCCCCGTCGACAACGGTCCGCGCATATCCATACGGATACCAATGCCACCCAAGACACACCTGCCGCGCCGTCATCACCCCACCACCGGGCAACCGCACCACCCGCAGCCCGGCAGGCGGCTTCGCCCACTCCCGACAGGCCTCCAACAGCCGCCTCTGCAGCGGCGGACTCAGCCAGTCCGGCACATGCACCGCCCCGGGCGCCACCACAGCCCGCTCCCGCGGAAACAACGCGCCATCCATGGCCACCATCATGCCTGCAAGGATCTATACGGCGGACGGCGCGGCCGTGAGCGTGTCCCAGGCGGCCATCGCGCAGGTGATGACTGTTTCCAGTTCGGCGCGGTCGGCGCCGTCGCGGGCTTGTACGGAGAGGCCCTGCATGACGGTGGTGCAGTAGCGGGCGATGGCGTCGAGGTCGGCGGGCGGCGCGGTGAGGTCGCCATCGGTGACGCCGCGGGTGAGTCGGTCCTTGATGGCGGCGAACTGGCCGCGCCGGCCGTTCGCCAGGAACTCCCGCACCGCGTCGTTCTCCTCGGCGCCGGTGGGCGCGGCAAGGATGAGCATGCAGTAGTGCGGGGTGTCCGGGCCGGTGACCTGGTCGGCGGTGGCGCGCAGCATGGCGTGGATCGCGGCGCGCGCGGTCGGCTGTTCGCGCAGGGCGCGCCTGGGCGGCTCGCCGGACGTCGCGCCGTAGAGCGCCATGACCTTCCTGAACAGGTCTTCCTTGCTGCCGAAGCAGGCGTAAATGCTGGCTGAGGCGATGCCCATGGCCTGGGCCAGGTCCTTGAGCGACGTGCCCTCGTACCCCCGCTCCCAGAACACGTCCAGCGCCTGGCGCAGGGCGGTGTCCGGGTCGAAGGTGCGCGGCCTGCCGCGAGTTGCCATCGGGATGCGCCTCCGCATTTGTTTGCCGGTCAACCAAGAATACCTTGACGCGGGTGCACGGCCGTGCCACGGTTTGTTGGTCGATCGACAAACAAAGGGAGTCGACACCATGAGCACTGCCAGCAGCACGCCTGCCTCGGCGCAGGACAAGAAGTCGATCCTCACCGTTCTCGCGGGCGTCTATGACGCCTGGAACGAGGCTGACCCGGACGCCTTCGTCGGCGACTACCTCGACGACGCGAGCGCGATCCTTCCCGGGTCGTATCGCAGGTCGCGGCAGGAGATCCGGGACGCGATGGCGTTCGCGTTCAGCGGGCCGCTGAAGGGGACCCAGGCCGCCGACAAGGTGCTCGACGTCCGGATGCTCAACGACGATGCCGCGGTGGTCATCAGCGAGAGCGGCGTGCTCCTGCCCGGCGAAAGCGAGGCGCCGCCGGAGCGGACGTCGTACGCGACCTGGGTGCTCGCCAGGCAGGACGGCCGGTGGCTGCTCGCGGCCTACAACAACAGCCCCTCGGTCGTGCCCGGCCAGCCGTAATCCCGCCGCTCCGGCGCCTCTCCGGCACCTCTCCGGCATGACGCAACTGGGCGGAATATCTGGACTGTTGACCTCGACTCGGTCTACGGTTGATAAGTCTCACCGCTCTGTAGCAGTTGGAGAGATCCCCTCAGCCGACCGGGATCCCACCAGCTAACGGGAATGGTGGGGTCCCGGTCACCTGCCCACATGCGGGGTGAACCGAGATCTCACCCCACGGCAGGGAAGGCTCGCGTAGCCGGCCCCGCCGTATCTCTCCTGGCTACGAGGGGAGGTGAGTCAGGTGTCGGAGGCCAAGAAGTCCTGGACGAAGAACTTAGCGTCTCGATTTGCAGCCGCAGCGGCCGCAAGGTTGCTGTGGATCGCGATCGTTGAGCTGGTACTGGGTCCTCATGACTGACAGCTAACACACCTGGATCGGCCAGTCCTGTTCCCGTACGTGGACTGTCCAAGACAGGCAGGCGCCCCGCGACTCCCGTTACGCGGGGCGCCTGTCGCTCACCTTCCGGACGGCTCCACCGCGGATGCCACGTTGACGTCGGTAGCCGGGCAGATAGTGGGCATTGCGTACGTTCCGGTCGACGACGCGCTCCCGCGCCGGTTCGGGTTCGTCTGGCGTACAGCAGGCGCCACGGACCGAGTGCAGGCCTTCGTCGAGACCGCGAGTGAGGTGTTCTCCGGCGCCGTCCCCCACCACGGGTGACGAGCGCTCACGGAGTGCCGGCCGGTTGCCAGGGCCGCAGCAGGTGTCGGCAGTCCGGTGGCCAGTTGGCGATGGCGATGGCTGCGGCGATGATCAGGTGAAGGGGAGCGGCCAGGCTCTGGGTCAGGGGGTCGGCGGCGATGATGTGGGTGGTGACGGCTCCGGTCAGGACGAGAACAAGCCCGGTCGCACCGAGGAACCTGGCCGGCTTGCGCGGGGCGAGCAGCAGGACAGCGCACAGGAGCTCCAGGGTGCCCACGACGAACCGGAAATCCGGCGGATACCCCCACTGCGTGAACTTGATGGCGTAGTCCTGGCCGAACGGGCCGGTGCCGGGCCAGTACTTGGTGATCGCACCGAGGAGAAACTCGGCGGCGACGATCCGGTGGACAACGGTCCTGGTTCGTTCGGTCATCCTGCGCTCCTGAATGTCGAGCCGCTCGAGCAGGGGGAGTAACGCGTAGACCACGATCGGCACGGCGAGGGTGGCCATGACCGGCGGTCGCAGCAATGGCGGCAGGGGCTCCAGCAAGTCGCCCACGGCCAGTTGCAGCACCGTGAGGGTGGGCATGACCGCGATCCACACCATGAGCACCGACCGATGCCTGTTCGGGTTCGCGTTCGGGTCCATGTGCTCACTGTGGCAACGAGCCGGCTCAGAAGTCCAAGATATGATTCCTATCCGGTGGGATAAGGAATCCATATGGAGTTGCGTCAGCTTCGGTACCTCGTGGCCATCGCGGAGGAGGGTGGTTTCACCCGCGCCGCGGAGCGCGTCCGCGTCGCACAGCCGGCGGTCAGCCAGCAGATCGCCCAGCTGGAACGGGAACTCGGCGCCAGGCTCTTCGACCGGAGCGGGCGCCGCGTCAGGCTCACCGCGGCGGGCGAGGCCTTTCTGCCGTGCGCGCGGGCCACGCTCGCTGCCGCGGACGCCGGAAAGGACGCCGTGGCCGCGCTGCGCGGCGAGTTGGCCGGACAGCTGACACTCGGCACCATCCCGTGCCCACCCGACTCCTTCATCCGGCAGCTCGGCGTCTACCGGCGCCGCCACCCCAAAGTGCGGCTGACCTTGCGTACCGGGGATCCTGAAGCGCTGGCCGCCGACGTGGCGTCCGGCGCGCTGGCCGCCGCCCTCATCGGCGTGACAGCCGACCGGCTGCCCGCCGGCCCCGCAGGTCAGCGACTACGGGCGACGCTGGCGTCCGCAGACCTCGGCACCGAACCCCTGGTACTGGCAGTGCCCCCGGACCATCACCTCGCCGAAGCTGGCGAGGCGTCGCTGCCCGACCTGCGGCACGAGCCCATCGTGACCCTGACTCCGGGCACCGGCCTGCGGTCGGTCCTGGAATCGGCGTGCGCGACCGCGGGATTCACACCGAACGTCCACGCCGAGACCGACGACCTGGCCGTCCTGGCAGACATGGTCGCCCACGGTCTCGGCGTCGGCGTCCTCCCCCGCTCGGCGGCCCGGTCACGCCAGGAGCTGGTCACCCTGCCGCTGCACGACGCACCGCACCGGTCGATGACCTTGATCTGGAACCGCGACCGCACCTCCGCCCTCACCCAGGCCTTCCTGCAGGATCACACCTGACCCAGCTCGACGATCTCGCAGGTGCGGTCCGCGATCTCCCGGGCCGGGCCCTCGTAGCGGCCGCGCAGCTGGTGCACCACGTCCTGTGCGCGGGCTGCCGGCCAGTCGGCCGGGAGGTGTTCTACGGGCAGGCGCGGGTCGACGCGGACGAGTTGCAGCCATTCGGTGAGCAGGCGGAGGTAGCGGACCAGGTCGTCGGGGGCCTCGGGCATGGGGTCGGGCAGGTCCCAGCGGAGCAGGAAGTCGCTGTAGCCGGCGACGAGTCCGTCCAGGTCGAAGGCGTCGCGGACCATCTGGCCGACGTCGGTGGGGGGTTGGGCGACGCCGGAGAAGATCTTCACCCGGCCGTCCAGCTCCGGGGCGCTGACGACGGGGCGGATGTCGATGCCGGACGGGGCGATCCACATGCCGTTGCCGAGGGCGCCGAAGCCGGCCCAGACCAGCCGGGCGCGCAGATCGTGGCGCTGGCGCTGCCATGACTCGGGGAGCGAGAAGGTCAGGATGGTCCAGGTGCCGTCCCAGTCGGTGTTGACCGCGCCGCGCTGCCAGACGCGGGCTTCGCCGTCGCGCAGGATCTCCGCCGAACGCTCGGTGAGGCCGAAGTACATCCGGCGGCCGCGGCGGTGCCGGGCGAGCAGGCCGCGGCCGACCATGCGGGTGAGGGTGGAGCGGATCGCGTGCTCGCTGACGCCGAGCCGGGCGAAGACGTCGATGAAGCTGCCGGAGAAGATGGCGACGTCCCGGCCGAGGGCGTAGTTGCCGAGGAAGGTGAGCATCACCGACTGCGGGCGCAGGCCGCCGGCAGCGCTCGCGCCGGAGCCTGCGCGCCTGGTCAGAGGGTCGTCGTCCACTGCAGTGTTCACCGGTTCTGCTCCCATCCGGTCAGGGTAACGACGGCGGGCGGTGAGCCGGCCCGGCAGGCCGCGGACCCGCGGCCCACTGATATTGGGCACATTATTGACGGCAGTCAAGTTCACGCCTATCTTCGCACTGCATTCCCGGCCCCCGCGGCCTCGCAGAACCTGACCGCACCACTCACGCCACTCACCCGGGCCCCCTCAACTGCCCCCGGGCGCGGCACTCTCGGGAGGTTCACATGCGCAAGTTCCTGCCCCTGCTCGCCGCGGTCGCCCTGGTGGCCACCGGATGCGGCGGCGACGACGCCGGCTCGGGCGGCGACGGGCCGATACACATCGGCTTCATCGAGTCGCTGACGGGCAACTACGCCCCGCTCGGCACCGAGGCCGCGAAGACCGTCGAGCTGGCCTTCGACCAGATCAACAAGGACGGCGGCATCGACGGCCGCAAGGTCAAGCTGACCACCCTCGACGACAAGACCGCCCCCGACCAGGCCGTCGCGCACTTCAACAAGCTCAAGGAAGAGGGCGTCGACGCGATCATCGGCTCGACCTTCTCCAACTGCGCACTCGCCGTCGAGCCGCTGGCGGAGCGGGAGAAGATCCCCTACATCTCGCTCGCCCCCGCCGACGAGCAGGTCGACCCGATCCAGTCGCACACCTTCGTCGTACCGGCGATCTCCTCGAAGTACGCCGAGTCGATGCTGCGGTACTTCAAGGCGGAGAAGATCACCAAGATCGCCGTGGCGTACGACACCAAGTCCGCCTACGCGCAGGCCGGTTACGCGGGCATGAAGAAGTTCGCGCCCGAGTACGGCGTCGAGCTGGTGAAGACCGAGCGCTACGAGACCAACGCCTCCGACTTCAGCTCGGTGTTCACCCACGTCCGCGACTCCGGGGCGCAGGCGCTGGCCGTATGGGCGAGCGGGGCGCCCGGGGTGACCATCGCCAAGCAGTACGACACGGCAGGACTCGACATGCCGCTCGTGATGACCGCGTCGCAGGCCAGCAAGCTGTGGCTGGAGCCGGTCGGGGCCGCGGCCGACGGCGTGTACGTACAGAGCGCCGTCGGGGTGGTGGGCGACGCGGTCCCGGAGGGGAAGCTCAAGGACGCCATCGCGAAGATGGCCGACCCGTTCAAGAAGAAGTACGGCTATGAGCCGCCGCAGTTCGCCCAGGACGGGTACGCCGGTGCGCAGCTGATCGCCGCCGCGTTCGAGAAGGCGGGCGGCACGGACAAGGCGAAGGTCCGCGACGCGCTGGAGTCGATGGACCTGGTGACCCCGACCGGCCGGTACAAGTACAGCGAGAAGGACCACTCGGGCCTGGACGTCGTCAACATCGCGATGAACCGCGTCAAGGACGGCAAGCTGGTCCCCACCCAGTGGGGCCGCGAGCAGCTGGCCAAGGCCGCGGAAGACGCCGGATGACGGCCGGGACGATGCTGCGGGTGGAGGGCCTCGGCCGCGCCTTCGGCGGCGTGTACGCGGTGCGGGAGGTGAACCTGTCCGTCGCCGAGGGCGAGACCCGCGCGGTGATCGGCCCCAACGGGGCCGGGAAGTCTACGCTGTTCAACCTCATCAGCGGCCATCTGACGGCTGACCAAGGCAGCGTCCACTACCGCACCGGGGAAACCCTCCACCCCATCGACCGGCTCTCCGCGCACTCCCGGGCCCGGCAGGGCATCGCGATCGTCTTCCAGGGCGCGCGGCTGTTCCACGGCATGACCGCGCTGGAGAACGTCATGGTCGGGGCGCACGCCCGTACCAGGCACGGCTTCGTCGCGGCCGCGCTGCGGCTGCCGCGGCACCACCGCGAGGAGGCCGCCATCAGGGCCGACGCCCTGGCGGCGCTCGACCGGGTCGGCCTGAAGGAATGGGCGCACCGCTCCGCTGACGTGCTGCCGCTCGGTCAGCAGCGCGCGCTGCAGGTGGCCCGGGCGCTGTGCGCCCGGCCCCGGCTGCTGCTGCTCGACGAGCCGGCCTCCGGGCTGCGGGCCGGCGAACGCGAGGCGCTGGCCCGGCTGATCGAGAGCCTGCGCGCGGAGGGCCTGACCATGATGCTGATCGAGCACGATGTGGCGTTCGTGGCCCGGCTGGCCGACCGGGTCACCGTGCTCGACCTCGGGGAGGAGATCGCGGAGGGCACCCCCGAGGAGATCCGCGGCCACGACGCGGTCCTCGCGGCCTACCTCGGGCAGGAGTCCGCGGCATGAGCCCCTCCGAAACGGCCCGGGACGTCGCGTCCCCGGCCGGCGCCCAGGACTCCGCCCCCGCCGAGCGGCCGGTGATCACGGTCGAGGACGTCGTCATCCGCTACGGGACCGCGACCGCCGTGGACCGGGTCGGCCTGACCGTCGCCGCCGGCGAGACGGTCGCCCTGATCGGCCCGAACGGCGCCGGGAAGTCATCGCTCGTCAACGCGATCATGGGCTTGATCCGGCCGGCGGCAGGCAGCGTGCGGGTGCACGGGCGGGCCGCGCTGGTGCCGGAGGGGCGCCAGCTGTTCCCCGAGCTCGACGTCGAGGACAATCTGCGGCTCGGCGCCTGGCCGCTGCGCTCCCAGGGCGCCAAGGCGCGCGACACCACCCGGGTGTACGAGGTGCTGCCCGACCTCGCGGACCTGCGCCGCCGCCGGGCGGGCACGCTGTCCGGCGGGCAGCAGCAGATGGTCGCGTTCGGCCGGGCCCTGATGGCCGACCCGGAGGTGCTCGTCGTCGACGAACTCTCCCTCGGACTCGCCCCGTTGATCACCGCGGCGCTCGCGGACCACCTGCGGGAGCTCAATGCCGCCCGCGGCCTCGCCGTCCTGCTGATCGAGCAGAACGCCCGGCTCGCCCTGGACCTGTGCACCCGCGCGTACGTGCTGGAGGCGGGCCGGATCCGTATCGAAGGCCCGTCCAGGCAGCTGGCGGACAGCGCGGAGGTCGCCGCCGCGTATCTCGGCGGCGCGGCGGAGCCGCCGGGCCCGGAAGGAGACGACGGTTGAGCGAGTTCGTGCAGTACCTCATCTCCGGGCTCGCGGTGGGCTGCGGCTTCGCGCTGCTCGGCAGCGGGCTGGTGACGATCCACCGGGTGACGCGCGTGGTCAACTTCGCCCAGGGCATGTTCGCCGTGGTCGCGGGCCTGACCGCCGGATCGCTGCTGTCGGCGGGCCTGCCGCACGGCGTCGCCGAGATCGTCGCCGTGCTGGCCGCGGGCGCCACTGGACTGCTCGTCGGCATCGCCGCCATCGGCCGCCGCGGCACCAGCCCGCAGTCCGCCCTGATCATCACCCTCGGCATCGGCTTCCTGGCCTACGCCATCGAGATCATGATCTGGGGCGACAACCCGCACTCGTTCCCCGGGCTCGGCGGGGCGGTGGACATCGCGGGCGCGCATCTGCAGAAGCAGTACTTCCTCGTGATCGGCGCCGCGGCGCTCGGATTCGCCGCGCTCGGGCTGTTCTTCACCCGCACCTACCTCGGCAAGGCCCTCGGCGCCTGCGCCTCCAATCCGTACGCCGCCCGCGCCGTCGGCATCAACGTCACCCGCATGGGCCTCGTCGCCTTCACCCTCGGCGGCATGCTCGGCGGCGTCGCCGGCGTGCTCGTCACGCCGCTGCAGTCGCTCTCGTACAACAGCGACGTGCTGCTGATCACCAACGGATTCGCGGCGGCGATCCTCGGCGGCCTCAACCGCCTCGGCCCGGCCATGCTCGGCGGACTGGCCCTCGGCGTCGCGGAGTCGATGGTCGCGGGCTACTACAAGGCCTCCTACCAGAGCGTCGTGGCCCTGGCCCTGATGCTCGCGGTGATGATCTGGCGGGCCTCGCAGCACACCGCCCTGCACGAGGAGGCAGCCCGATGACGCAGCAACTCACGCCGGCGCAGGCCCGTATCAGCTTCGCCGATCTCGCCGCCCGGCTGCGCAGCCCGCGCACCCTGGCCGTCCTCGCCGTGTGCGCGACCGCCCTGCTGCTCCCCCAGATTCTGTCGGGCTCCGACATGCCGGTCTACGTCACGCTGCTGCTGTCGGCCATCGTGGTCACCGGGCTGTCGATGCTCATGGGTTACGCGGGCCAGGTCTCCCTCGGGCACGCGTCGTTCTACCTCATCGGCGCCTACACGGCCGCCCTGATCGCCACGCACGACAAGCCGACCTGGCTCGGGCTGCTGGCCGCGCCCTTCGCGGCGGCCCTGGTCGCCGCGGTGATCGGCATTCCGCTGCTGCGGCTGCGCGGTCACCAACTGGCGTTCGCGACGCTCGCGATGCAGCTCATCCTCCTCAACGTGGTGGGCCAGCAGGAGTGGACCGGCGGCGACATCGGCCTGCAGGGCGTGCCCCGGCTCACCGTCGCCGGGTACGAGTTCGCGACCGTGAGCTCGTACGCGTATCTGGCGCTCGGCGCCCTGGCCGTGGTCGTGCTCATCACCCGTAACGTCGTCGCCTCCCGGCCGGGCCGCGGGCTGCGCGCCCTGGCGACCAGCGAGGTGGCCGCCGAGTCCGCCGGGGTGCCGGTGGTGGCGTACAAGCTGGTGGTCTTCAGCCTCTCGGCCGGCTTCGCGGGTCTCGCGGGCGGGATCTACGCCTTCTACACCGGGTATGTGGCGCCCGGCTCCTTCCCGGTGCTGCTGTCCTTCGAGTTCGTGGTGATGGCCGTGATCGGCGGCCTCGGCACGATCTGGGGCGCCCTCGCGGGCGCGACCGCGATCACGCTGCTGCTGCAGCAGCTCAACGAGCTCGGCACCGCCGAGGGCATGCCCAGCTCGGCTCCGGTCGTCCTGTCCTACGCCGTGTACGGCGTGCTGCTCGTCCTCGTCGTGCTGTTCCTGCCGCGCGGTCTGGTGCCGAGCGCACGGGACTGGTGGGTGCGACGGCGGCGGCCGAACCCGGAGCCTTGACTTTCCCTGTACCCCGGCGCACTCTGACGACCGCTCACCTCAAGTGAAGTGAAGTTCACCCCGCGAACACGTAGAAGGACCGCGTCATGGCCATCACCCGCCAACTGCTCATCGGGGGCCAGGACGTGCCCGCCGCCTCCGGCCGTACCGCCGAGGACCTCAGTCCCTACGGCGAGGTGTACGCCACCGTCGCCGCCGCCGGTCCTGAGGACATCGCGCGGGCGGTGGCCGCCGCGGACGCGGCCTTCCCCGCGTGGGCCGCGCTCAGCCCGTTCGCGCGCCGGAACATCTTCCTCAAGGCCGCGGACCTGCTCGACGGCAGGGCCGACGAGGCCGCGCAGATCATGGCGGACGAGGTGGGCGGCACCCGGCCGTGGGCGCACTTCAACGTGGCCCTCGCCGCGAACATGCTGCGCGAGGCGGCCGCCGCGATCACCGCGCCGCGCGGCGAGGTGCTCAGCGCTCAGGAGGAGGGCGCACTGGGCATGGCGGTGCGCCAACCCATGGGCGTGATCGCCTCCTTCGCGCCCTGGAACGCCCCGGTCATCCTCGGCATACGGGCCGTGGCCGCGCCGCTCGCGGCCGGCAACACCGTCGTGGTGAAGCCGAGCGAGGACGCGCCGCTGGCGTGCGGGTTCCTCGTCGCCGACGTGCTGCGCGAGGCAGGGCTGCCCGACGGCGTACTGAACGTGGTCACCAACGCGCCCGAGGACGCGGCCGCGACCGCCCAGGCCCTGATCGCCGATCCGCGGGTCCGCGCCGTCAACTTCACCGGGTCCACGGGCGTCGGCCGCATCATCGGCACCCACGCCGCCGCCCACCTCAAGCCCGCGCTGCTGGAGCTGGGCGGCAAGAACTCCGTCATCGTGCTCGACGACGCCGACATCGGCCACGCGGTCGACGCCGCCACGTTCGGCGTCTTCATGAACGCCGGCCAGATCTGCATGTCGGCGGACCGCATCCTGGTCCACGAGCGCCTCGCCGGCGAGTTCACCGAGCGCTTCGCCGCCAAGGCCGCCGCGCTCCCGGCGGGCGATGCCCGCCGGCCCGACACGGTGATCGGCCCGCTGATCAGCGCGGCCGCCGCGCGTCGGGTCGCCGGGCTGGTGCAGGGCGCGGCGGCCGGCGGCGCCACGGTGGTCACCGGCGGCGGGGAGCCGGACGGGCCGATGTACCCGGCCACGGTGCTCACCGGCGTCACCGCGGACAGCGACCTGTACCAAGCCGAGTCGTTCGGCCCGGTCTGCGCCGTCACCCCCTTCGCCGACGACGACGCGGCGGTGGCGCTGGCCAACGACACCGAGAACGGCCTGACCTGCGGCATCATCACCGAGAACGCCACCCGCGGGCTGGCCGTGGCCCGGCGTATCCGCACCGGCATCGTGCACGTGGGCGACCAGTCCGTCGCCGACGAGCCGCAGGCGCCGTTCGGCGGGATCAAGAACTCCGGCTACGGCCGGTTCGGCGGCCGCTGGGGCATCGAGAGCTTCTCCGACACGCGCTGGGTGACTCTCGCCACCCAGCACCCGCACTATCCCTTCTAGGCCCGGACCTGGGAGTCCCCCATGGCCGATGTCGTCGGCTCAGCACGCGAGACCGTTCCCCTGGGCGTCAGCCGTCCCGATCTCGAAGTGGCGGATCTCCCCACGCCCGAGGAAGCCTTCCGGGTCCGGCGCCTCGGGCCCAAGGAGCTGGTCAAGTTCGCCATCGGGCCGAGCCTGATCGCGCTCGGCATCTCGATCGGCAGCGGCGAGTGGCTGCTCGGCCCGCAGGCGGTGGGACAGTACGGCTTCGTCGGCGTCGGCTGGGTCATCCTGATCTCTGCGCTGCTGCAGACGTTCTACAACGTGGAGTGCTCGCGGTACGTCATGGCGACCGGCGAGGCCCCCGTCGTCGCCTGGGGGCGCGTCCCGCCCGGCTGGTTCCTGTGGGTGCCGCTCTCGGTCTTCCTGGTCATCTTCGCCTTCATCGCGGGCGGTTGGGCCGCCTCCGCCGGACAGGGCGTGTACGCGCTGGTGCACGGCGAGACCGCGGGGGAGGGCGCGGAGGAGCCGCGGCTCTACGCGATCGCGCTGCTGGTGCTCGTGGTCCTGATCACCGCGGTGGCGCGCAAGATCAGCCGGGCGCTGGAGCTCACCAACTGGGGTCTGGTCACCTTCATCCTCGTCACGCTGCTGGTGGTCGACCTGGTCCTGGTCCCGTGGGACATCTGGTGGGACGGCATCCGCGGCTTCGTCACCCCCGCGTCCCCGCCCGAGGGCATCAGCACGTCCCAGCTCGGCGGCCTGGCCGGCTTCACCGCGCTGGCCTCCGGCCTCAACTGGTACGTGATGGGCCACTACCGGGACAAGGGCTACGGGATGGGCCACCGCACCGGCTACCTATCCGGCCTGCGCGGCGAGCGCACCGAGGTGCTTCCCAGCGGCGTGACCTTCCCGGACGACGCCAAGAACCAGGCCTTGTGGCGGCGCTGGTACCGGCTGCTGCTCACCGACATGTGGGGCGTGTTCTTCGCCGGCGCGATGCTCGGCATGCTGCTGCCGACGATCCTGATGTCGCGCGCGGTCGAGATCGCCGGCGAGGGCCCGACCAAGGCGAACGTCCCCACCTTCGTGGCCGAGGTACTCAAGGGCGAGTACGGCAGCTTCGTCTTCTACATCGCGCTCGCCGTCGGCGTGTGCATCCTCTTCAGCACCCAGCTGGGCATCTTCGAGGCGATGGTGCGGGTGACGACGGACGCCGCGAACGGCGTGAGCCCCAGGCTGCGCCGGCTGATCGACAGCGATCCGCGGAAGTTCTACTACCCGTTCATGATCCTTCTGCTGATCGCGATCAGCATCATCATCCATCAGGCGCTGCCGGTCGGCCTGGTCGAGTGGTCGGCCAACATGTCCAACCTCGGCGCGCTGATCTTCCCGTTCATGCTGATGTACCTCAACAGCAAACTGCCCCGGCCGGCCCGCCCCCGGCCCTGGCACTACGTGATCCTGGTCCTGAACTTCCTGTTCTTCGGGTTCTTCTTCCTCAACTTCATCGTCGACTTCTTCGGCGACCCGCTGGTGACCTTCTAGGCGTAGAAGCGGGAGATGCTCTGCAGCACGCAGGCGGGCTTCTTCCCGCCCTCGATCTCGATCGTGCCGTCGACCGTGATCTGCACCCCGCCGCCGGGGACGTCCTCGACGTCGGCCAGCCGCGCCACGAGCCGGATCCGCGACCCGGCCGGGACCGGGGCGGGGAAACGGACCTTGTTCAGGCCGTAGTTGACCTTCGTGGTGACGCCTTCGACATCGAGGAGCCCGGTGAAGAGCGGGATGAACAGCGCCAGCGTCAGATAGCCGTGCGCGATGGGCGCGCCGAAGGGGCCGGCCGCGGCCCGCTCGGGATCGGTGTGGATCCACTGGTGGTCGCCGGTGGCGTCGGCGAAAGTGTTGATCCGGTCCTGGGTGATCTCGGTCCAGGGGCTGGTGCCGAGCTCGCTGCCGGCGAGCTTCTTCAGCTCGCCGAGGCCGTTGACGGTGATGGTCATCGCGTACTCCTGTCGCTGGGGCGTACGGGGCGGGGTCAGGGGGGGGCGCCGTACTGGCTGCGCACCCGGGCCTTGAGGAGCTTGCCGGAGGCGGTACGCGGCAGCTCGGCCACCGCTACGACGGACTTCGGGATCTTGAACTTGGCGAGCCGCCCGGCCAGCGAGGCGAGCACCCCGTCCGGGTCAGGTGCGGCGCCCTCGCGGAGCACGACCACCGCGCGGCCGACCTCGCCCCACTTGTCGTCCGGCACGCCGATGACGGCGCACTCCACGATGTCGGGGTGGGCGAGCAGGGCGTTCTCGACCTCGGCCGGGTAGATGTTCTCGCCGCCCGAGATGATCACGTCCTTGAGGCGGTCGACGATGGTGACATAGCCGTCGGCGTCGACGCGGGCGGCGTCTCCGGTACGGAACCAGCCGTCCGCGAACGCCGCCGCGCTCTCCTCGGGCAGCCCCCAGTAGCCCGGCATGACATGCGGTCCGCGCACCAGGACCTCGCCCGGTTCGCCGACGTCCACCGGCGTCAGGTCGGGCCGTACGACACGCACATCGCTGAAGAAGTGCGGCACGCCCGCGGACCCGGCCTTGGTGACGGCGTGCTCGGCGTCGAGGAAGAGGGCGCCGGGGGCGGCCTCGGTCATCCCGTAGCCCTGCAGGAAGGTCAGGCCGCGGCGCTGGTAGGTGGCGATGAGCGGGGTCGGGACGGGGGATCCGCCGCAGGTCAGGATGCGCAGCGAGGTGAGGTCGGCGTTGGACCACAGCGGGTGGCGGGCGATCCGGTCGAACATCGCCGGAACCCCGAACATGAAGGTGACCCGGTGTCGCTCGATCAGGTCGAGGGTGCCCGCGGGGTCGAAGGCGCCGACGAGGAGGCAGGTGCCGCCCTTGAGGAGCACGGGCAGCGTCAGCATGTTGAGCCCGGCGATGTGGAAGAGCGGCGCGGAGACGAGCGCGATCTCGCCGGCGATCAGGTCGTGGTCGATCAGGACGTTGACCGCGTTCCAGGTGAGATTGCCGTGGGTGAGCATCGCGCCCTTGGGGCGCCCGGTCGTGCCGGAGGTGTACATGATGATCGCGGTGTCGTCGGGCGCGACCGGCTCGTCGATGGGCTCGGCGGCCGCGGTGGCGAGCAGCTCCTCGTACGCGGCGCCGCCGACGGCGATGCGCCCGGGCCCGCCGTTCTCGTCGTCTCCCCCGGCGATCCGGCAGGCGTCGGCGGCCAGGGTCGCGTGCGAGGGCGCGTGCAGCAGCACCCGGGTCCCCGAGTCGGTGAGCTGGTACGCGATCTCGGGCGCTGCCAGCCGGGTGTTGAGCGGCACGAAGACCGCGCCCAGCAGGCCCGCGGCGAACAACGCCTCCAGAAAAGCCGGGTGGTTGGGGCCGAGATACCCGATCCGGTCACCGCGCCGGACGCCGTGCGCGCGCAGGGCATGGGCGAGCCGGGTGCTGCGGTCGTGGAGACCGGCGTAGCTGACGGCGGAGTCGTCGTGGAGCAGGGCGGTGCGGTGGGGGGTCTTGCGGGCTCTGCGGGCGGGCCATGATCCCAGTCCCTCGTTGCGCATCTGTGCGCCCCTTTACGGCTCGACGGTGCTGCGTTTTCCCGGGGGGTGCCCCCCGGACCCCCCTGAGCGGGTGAGCCCGAGCAGCCGGGCGGCGTTCTCCTTCAGAATCGCGGGCCGCACCTCGTCCTTGATGGGCAGCTTGGCGAAGTCGGCCAGCCACCGGTCGGGGGTCAGGACGGGGTAGTCGGAACCGAAGAGCACCTTGTCCTTCAGCAGGGTGTTGGCGTACTGGACCAGTTGCGGCGGGAAGTACTTCGGCGACCAGCCGGAGAGGTCGATATGGACGCCGGGCTTGTGGGTGGCCACGGCCAGGGCCTCGTCCTGCCAGGGGAACGACGGATGCGCCAGGATGATCTTCAGGTGCGGGAAGTCGGCCGCCACGTCGTCGACGCACATCGGGTTCGAGTACTTCAGCCGGATGCCGCCCCCGCCGGGGACGCCCGCGCCGATACCGGTCTGGCCGGTGTGGAACAGGGCGATGGCGCCGGTCTCCTCGACCACCTCGTAAAGCCCGTAGGCGAGGCGGTCGTTGGGGAAGAAACCCTGGACGCTGGGGTGGAACTTGAAGCCCTTCACCCCGTACTCCTCGACCAGCCGCCGGGCCTGCTTCACTCCGGCGCGGCCACGGAAGGGGTCGATGCTCGCGAACGGGATCAGCACGTCCGGATTGGCCGCGGCCGCCTCGGCGACCTCCTCGTTCGGTACGGGCTCGGTGCCGGTCGCGGATTCGGCGTCGACGGTGAAGATGACCGCGGCCATGTTCCGCTCGCGGTAGTACGCGGCGGTCTCCTCCAGGGTGGGCTTCCGCTTGCCCTCGACCTTGAAGTACGCGCTGGACGCGGCGTGCAGGTCGTCGTCGAGCGAGGCGTGCCCCTTCGAGGAGACCTCGGCGTGCGTATGGACGTCGATCGCGGCGAGGCCGGCCACGTCCATCGCGGCCGTCACGGGACCCTCGGCGCGGGGATGCCCACCGACTCCGGCTCCCGGCCCACCGAGGTGTGCCAGGCGGCGGCGATGGTACGGGGCGTCCAGCCGCCGTCGGCGTACGCGACGGAGGTCTCCTGCGGATGCGACCACAGCGCGAGCTTGTCGCCGCCGATGCCGATGCACTGCCCGGTGATGTCGCGGGCGGCCTCGGAGGCGAGGAAGGGGACGAGCGCGGCGCAGTCCTCGGGCGTGCCGAAGCCCTCGCCCTTGCGCAGGAAGTCGGGCAGCGGCTCGCCGCGGTGCATCGCCTCGACGTACGGGGCGAAGGCCGGGATGGTCTCGGTCATCGCGGTGGCGGCGACCGGGACGATGGCGTTCACGGTGATGCCCGCGCGAGACAGCTCCATGGACCAGGTGCGGGTCATGGCGGCGATCCCGGCCTTCACGGCGGCGTAGTTGGTCTGCCCGAAGTTGCCGCGCTGCCCGGCGGGCGAGCCGACGAGCACCAGGCTGCCGCCCTCGCCCTGCTCGCGCAGCCGCACGGCGGCGGCGCGGGCGCAGGTGAAGGTGCCCCGGAGGTGGGTGGTGACGACGGCGTCGAAGTCGTCGTCGGTCATCTTCCACAGCACCCGGTCGCGCAGGATGCCGGCGTTGGTCACCATGACGTCGAGCCGCCCGAACTCCGCCACGGCGCGGCCGACAAGGCGCTCGGCCGCCTCCGCGGTGCCGACGGCGACGGCCTCGGCGACGGCGCTTCCGCCGGACTCCCGCAGGGACTTGGCGGCCGACTCGGCGACGTCGGCATCGAGGTCGTTGACGACGACGGACGCTCCGGCCCGGGCGAGCGCGGTGGCGTAGGCGAGGCCGAGGCCGCGGCCGCTGCCGGTCACGACCGCGACTTTGCCGGTGAGTTCGAGACCAGGATCAGACACAGATCGTGTCCCTTCTCCTTGAGTAGGAAGGAAGCTAGGATCAATAATTGTTGACGTCAATAGTTGTTGAAGCCCAGTAATCCCCGGAGCATGCCATCGCCGACCAAGACCCGCCCTGGATGCGTGACTTGCACGCCGATACGGGCTACCTGCTGTACCGGCTCGGGTTGCGCTCCGGCCGGCTGTTCAACGCCACGCTCGAGGAGTCCGGGCTGCGGCTGCGGCATTACGCGCTGCTGCGCTATCTGTCCTCGACGGAGGGCGCGCTGCAGCGGGAGCTGAGCCAGCGCCTCGGCTACGACCCGAGCGCGATCGTCTCCCTCGTGGACGACCTGGAGCGGCTCGGCCTCGTCGTCCGCAAGGCGGCCCCTGCCGACCGCCGCAGCCGCATCGTCGCCCTCACCGACCGGGGCCGGGAGGCGCTGCGCGACACGGACAAGGGCGGCCGCCGGGTGACCGACGAACTCCTCGCCCCGCTGCGCCCCGACGAGCGGGCCGCGCTGCACGCGCTGCTGCTGCGCATCGCGGAACCCGGCCCCGGCTGACGGACGGCGACGATGCCGGACCCCGCAGGACAGCCGCCGCCGGTACGCGCCTCCGGCGCCGCGCCGCCGCGCGCCTCCCGCTCCGCCGCGGACCGGCTGCTCGCCGTCCTGGGCGCGTTCGACCACCGCAACGCGGCGCTGTCGCTCACCGAGATCGCCCGCCGCGCCGGCCTCTCGCTGGCCACCGCGCACCGGCTCACCGGCGCCCTGGCCGCGTGGGGCGCGCTCGAGCGCGACGCGAAGGGCAGCTACCACATCGGGCTGCGGCTGTGCGAGCTCGCGGCGCTGGCCCCGCGCGGCTGGGCGCTGCGCGAGGTGGCGCTGCCGTATCTGGAGGACCTCTACGAGGCCACCCACGAGAATGTCCAGCTCGCCGTCCGCGACGGCCTGGACGTCGTGTACATCGAGCGGATCTCCGGCCGCTCCGCGGTCGGCGTCCGCAGCCGCGTCGGCGCCCGCTGGCCGGTGCACGCGACCGGCGTCGGCCTGGTGCTGCTCGCGCACAGCCCCGCGGCCGTCCAGGAACAGGCGTGCGCGCGGCCCCTGACGGGCTTCACCCCGCACACTCTGACCGATCCGGCCCGGCTGCGCCGCACCCTGGCCGAGGTCCGGCGCGCCGGCTGCGCCGTGAGCGACCGGCAGATCACCGAGGACGCGCTGTCGGTGGCCGCGCCGGTGCGCGGGCCGCGCGGCGACGTGGTGGCGTCGGTGTCCCTCGTCGTGCACGCGGCAGGGGCGCAGCCGCCGACGCTGATCCCGGCCGTGCGGCTCGCCGGGCGCGGCATCTCGCGGGCGCTGGGCTGGCAGCCGGGCCCGGCGTCCGCCTGACGGCGGGCGCGGCTCAGCGCCGCCCACCGTCGCCCTCCCGCCCGACGACCAGCTCGCTCGGCCGGTACGGCACGTAGGCCGCGCCGTCCAGGCCCAGGTCGAGCGCTGCCCGCTGCAGGGCCGCGGGGGTGGCCCGCCCGTTCCAGCGGCCGCTGTCGATGCGCTGGTCCATGGCGTGTACGGCGGCCACGTACTCGGCGGTGGTGAAGGCGCAGTGACCTGGCCGTGCGACGTAGGCCTGGCGCAGCTGGGCGCCGTCGCCTGCCGCTCGCACCCGGTCGGCGAAGATGTTCTCCTGCTGCACCGGCACGAGTTGGTCGGCGGTGTTGTGCACGTTCAGCAGCGGCACGTCCAGGCCCTGCCCGGCGGACGAGGTGCGCTGTGCGCTGCGTACCGCCGCCGGGTCGGCCGTCACGGCGGCGTCCCGGGTCAGGGTGCTGAGATCGGCGCGCAGGTCGAGGCCCGCGGCCCGGTAGAGCTCCCGCACCACGGGGGCGTGTTCCGAGTCCTTGAGCAGGTGGGCGTAGTCGACGCCCTTGTTCCAGGAGGTGTTGCCGTCCGCGGACTGCTCGATGCTGTGGCGGCCGCCCTCGATGAACGACAGCAGCCCCTGCGCGAGCCAGGCGTACTGCTGCTCCTGGCGCGCCGCGGCGTCGTGCCGCGCCGGCGGCGTCGCGCCCGAGGACCAGTCGGGGAGGTTGAGATAGGCGGCGGCGAGGGCGATACGGGCCCGGCCCTGCGGCGTCGCCTGGGCGGCCACGACGGCGGCGGTGAGCCGGTTGGCGGTCGCCGCGGCCTCCGCCGCGTCCGCGAAGTCCACCAGCTTCACGTTCTCGCCGGGCAGCAGCAGCCGGGCGAGGGTGTACTCGGCGTCGAGCTGGTAGTTGTCGAGGTCGACGGCGCCGGAGACCAGGCCGCAGAATCCCAGCGCGCCGTCCACCCGGCCGCGGCTGTCCCGGGCGATCTGCGCGTTGACCAGGCCGCCCATGGACTGGCCCACGGAGATGGTGCGTTCGGGGCGGGAGACGGCGCGGCCGAAGGCGTCGATCGTGGCGAACTGGTCGCGCTCGGCGCTCTCCAGCGCCCACATCGGGCCATCGGGATCGTAGGAGGAGCCCGCCAGGGCGTAGCCGTCGGCGAGCAGCCGGTCCCGGACGGCGGGGTTCGGCGCGTTCTGGGCGATGGTCGGGCCGAAGCCGTGGGCGAACAGCAGCAGCGTGCCGTTCCAGTCCGCGGGTACGTCCGCGATCCAGGTGGCGCCGTCGGCGAGGGTGCCGGTGAAGTGCCGCGGCGGCGCGGCGACATCCGCCTGCGCGGCGGCCGGTGCCGTGGTGGCCAGGGCGGCCGCGGCGACCAATGCGGTGAGCGTACGGGCGAGGCGTACTGGCATGGTGCCGGAATGTAGGGCGAAATTCTGACTGCCGTCAATAATCCGCCCAACATTGACGACAAGGCTTCCGTCAGGCGGAAGCGCCGTTGTCCGGCCGCGCGCCGGGTCCCAACGCTGGTGCCGGCGGAGCGAGTCCGCCCGCAGCGAGAGGAGCGCGCCATGCCCGCATTCGCGAGGAACCAGTGGTACGTCGCGGCCTACGGCCACGAGGTGGGCCGGGAGTTGCTCGGCCGGAGGATCCTGGGCGAGCCGATCGCCTTCTACCGGACCGAGGACGACGCGGCCGAGGTCGTCGCCCTGGCCGACGGCTGCGTGCACCGCCGCTACCCGCTGTCCCAGGGACGGCTGGACGGCGACCAACTGGTGTGCGGCTACCACGGCTTCACGTACGACAGGACCGGCGCCTGCGTCTACGTGCCGGGGCAGAAGCGCGTGCCGCGCACGGCGCGGGTCAGCTCCTATCCCGTGGTCGAGCAGGACTCCTTCGTCTGGGTCTGGATCGGCGACCCCGCGCTCGCCGACCCGGCCACCATCCCGCGGGCACGGCACCTGGCGGACCCGGGGTGGACCTCGGTCAGCGGCATGGAGCCGATCGACTGCGACTACGGGCTGTTGGTGGACAATCTGCTGGACCTGTCCCACGAGACGTATCTGCACGGCGGCTACATCGGCACCCCCGAGGTCGCCGAGACCCCGATCACCACGGAGGTCGACGAGGGCGCCGGCATCGTCCGCGTCAGCCGGCACATGGACGACGCCGCGTGCCCGCCGTTCTACGCCCGCTCCACCGGGATCGAGGGCCGCATCACCCGCTGGCAGGACATCGAGTACCACGCCCCCTGCCTGTACCTACTGCACAGCCGCGTCGCACCCGTCGGCGTCCTGCCGCACCCGGACGGCACCGACCCGGACGCCTTCCACACCGAGATCACCTACGCCATCACCCCCTCGGCTCCGGGGCACGTCTACGACTTCTGGGCCGTGTCGCGGGACTTCGCGCAGGACGACGCTGAGGTGACTGCTTTTCTACGGGACTTCAACCACACCGTCGTGATGCAGGACGTCGACGCGCTCAACGTCCTGCAACGCGCCCTGGACGCCGAGCCGTCCGGCTACCAGGAGCTGAGCATCAACATCGACACCGGCGGCCTCGCGGCCCGGCGCATCCTCACCCGGCTGGCCGAGGAAGGCGCCAAGCCCGTGGAGCACGTGTCGTGAGCGGCGGCCCGACCGCCGAGGTGTACCGCGTCGACTGGATGCCGGGCACGGATCTGCTGCACGGCGTCTGCCACTGCGGGGCCGAGCACGTCACGGAGGACCCCGTCGAGATGTGGCAGTGGATGCTCGCCCACCCCGTCGGGCACGCGTCATGAGCGAGCCGGCCCTCGAACTCGTCGTGGACGGGAGGCAGCGGGTCGCTGAC
The DNA here is from genome assembly GCF_011044975.1 of Streptomyces coryli. Lineage (GTDB taxonomy): Bacteria > Actinomycetota > Actinomycetes > Streptomycetales > Streptomycetaceae > Streptomyces > Streptomyces coryli. The sequence continues at coordinate 38,385 of NZ_JAAKZV010000001.1, forward strand.
GGGGTGCTCGCGCTCACTCTCCGCCGCGCGGACGGCGGGGAGTTGCCCGGCTGGGAGCCGGGCGCGCATGTGGACCTGCTGCTGGGCGAGGGGCTCGTCCGGCAGTACTCGCTGTGCTCCGATCCCGCGGACCGGCGCCGGTGGCGGATCGCGGTGCTGCGGGAGGAGGCCGGGCGGGGCGGCTCGGCGTACGTGCACGACGAGCTGTCCGAGGGCGCGAAGGTCCGGGCCCGCGGTCCGCGCAACAACTTCGCGCTCCACCCCGCCGCACGCTATGTCTTCATCGCCGGTGGCATCGGGATCACCCCGATCCTGCCGATGGCCGCCGCGGCGGAGGCGGCGGGCGCCGAGTGGTCGCTGCTGTACGGCGGCCGTACCCGCGCTTCCATGGCCTTCACCGGTGAACTGACCCACTACGGCGCGCGGGTCACCCTCGCCCCGCAGGACGAGTCGGGTCTCCTCGACCTCGCGCCGCTGCTGGCCGAGCCGCGCCAGGACACCCTCGTCTACTGCTGCGGGCCGGGCCCGCTGCTGGACGCCGTGGCGGAGCTGTGCGGGAGCCGGCCACCGGGGGCGCTGCACGTGGAGCGCTTCGAGCCGCGCGCCACGGCCCGTAACGGCGCAGCGCACGCCTTCGAGGTGGAGCTGGCGCGCTCCGGCAGGACCCTCACCGTGCCGGCCGACGCGTCCGTGCTCGACACGGTGCGGGCGGCGGGCGTCGAGGTGCTCTACTCCTGCACCGAGGGCACCTGCGGGACCTGCGAGACGGAGGTCGTCGAGGGCACGCCGGACCACCGCGACTCGCTGCTCAGCGAGGAGGAGCGCCGGGCCGGGGAGACGATGATGATCTGCGTGTCCCGGTGCCGCGGGGAGCGCCTGGTGCTCGACCTCTAGGGAAATTGGTACGGACAACCGTATCTACGGGGCAGGGCCGGACGTCAATACCTCGACGTCGACCAGAAATTGATACGGATAACTCTCTTGACGCCCGCCCCTCCACAGGTCAACCATCCCACTCATCCGTACAACCACCCCGTACGAATGAAGGCAGGGAACGTGACCGAGGACGACTGGGCGCACCGGCTCGCCGTCTCCCCCGGGGCGGCGGTGCCGCTCTACTACCAGCTCCGCGAGCGGCTGCGGGCCGTCATCGCCGAGTGCGATCCGGACACCCTGCTGCCCTCCGAGAAGGCGCTCATGGACTACGCCGGCGTCAGCCGGGCCACCGTCCGCAAGGCGATCGCCGACCTGGTGCAGGAGGGGCTGCTGGCCACGCGGCAGGGCTCGGGCACGTATACCGCGCCGCGCCGCATCCCCACCGAACTCGGGCGCCGGCCCGCGGGGTTCACCGAGACCATGCGGGAGCGGGGGCGGCGGCCCTCCACCCGGCTGCTCAGCGGGCAGACGGTGCCGGCCGCGCCGGACATCGCCGCGCGGCTCGGCATCCCGGCGGGCGAGCCGGTCGTGGAGATCGAGCGGGTGCGGCTGCTGGAGGACGAGCCGTGCATGCTCGAGCGCGCCCACATTCCCGCGCGCCTGGTGCCGGGCCTGCTGGACCAGGACCTCACCGGCTCGCTCTACGACCTGCTCGGCGGCGACTACGGGCTCGCGCCGGCCGAGGGCAGCGAGTCGATCGTCGCGGTCAATGCCGACCACCGGCTGGCCCGCGCCCTCAACGTGCCGGTCGCCGCCGCCCTCATCGCCACCGCGCGCACGACGCGCACGGCCGAGGGCACCGGGCTGGAGTACACGATCCGGCACGCCCGCGGCGACATGTGCTCCTTCACCGTCCCGCTCACCGGCGGCGCCGGTTCCACCCTCACCGACAGGTCCGGCACCGATCCGCTGCTCGCCTCGGCCGCGGCCGGGGAGGCCCGGCCACTCGTCTGAGCCCGAAAAGCACCATCCCCGGGCCCTTTCCGAAGGGATGCGAAGCCATGACCGATCCGACCAGGCGGCACCTGCTGCGCGCCTCCGCCGCGGGCCTGCTGGCGGGCTCGGGGCTGCTGGGCGCCTGCACCCCTGGCTCGTCCGACGACGGCTCCGGCAGCGGCGCCGAACAGCCCAAGGGCAAGGCGGCCGCGGCCGCGAAGCCCAAGGGGACGCTGTTCGTGTGGATGCATGAGTCCGGGGCGTACCACAAGGTCTTCATGAAGCTGCGGGAGCAGTACGAGCGGGAGTTCCCCGAGGTCACCGTCGAGCCGCAGTTCATTCCGGTCGGGCAGTACGACACGAAGCTGCTGACCGCCTTCACCGGGGGCACGTCGCCCGATGTCTGCAAGATCGGCGCGTGGCATCTGCACGACCATGTCGCCAAGCAGCGGATGGCGCCGCTGGTGCCCGAGGTCTTCAAGGCGTCCAGTACCGACGAGCTCGCCGCCCGCTTCGAGCCGGGCGGGCTGGAGCCGGTGACCGTGAACGGAAAGATCTACGGACTCCCGGTCGACTTCAACACCGTCTTCCTCCTCTACCGCCGCGACCGCTTCGAGGACGCCGGCCTCGACCCGGACCGGCCGCCGCGGACGTGGGAGGAGGTCGAGGCGTTCAGCAAGCGGCTGACGAACTCCGACAAGTCGAAGGTCGGCATGCAGTGGGTGATCGGCGAACCGCAGTGGAGCGTGCAGCAGCTGACGGCGCTCGCCGGCGGCACGGGCGGCATCCTCGGCGACGACGGCAAGCGGGCGGTGCTGTCGCGGCCGGCCGGGGTGAAGGCCCTCGAGTACGTCGCCGGTCTGGGCAATGCCAAGCTGCGCGACCCGCTCTTCGGCGCCGGTCTGTTCGGCAAGGGCACCTCCGCGATGACCTTCTCCGGCTACTTCGCCATCGACATGCTCACCACGTACAACAAGAAGCTGAAGTTCGGCCGTGACTTCGACGTGGCGCCGGTCCCGAAGTGGTCCGGCGGCAAGCAGATCTCCCCCGCGTACAGCTGGTGCTGGTCGGTACCGAGCGGCTCGTCGAACCAGACCACGGCCTGGCACTTCGTCAACTGGCTGCAGGACAAGGAGCGGCAGCGCCCGCAGGTCGAGGACGCCGGCATCATCAGCCCGGTCAAGGGCTGGCCGGAGCTGGTCAAGGGCGACAAGGCGCTGCAGCTGATGGCGAAGGAGCAGCCGCACGCCGACTTCGGCCCGCAGATCAAGCCCTGGACGGAGATGGCCAAGGCGCTCACCGACACGATGGCGGCGGTGGCGCAGGGCTCCCAGTCGCCCAAGGCGGCCGCGAAGGCCTTCGACCAGCGGATGGGAAGCGTCCTGTGAGCCTGGTCCGCGCGGCGCCGGCAGGCCCCGCCGCGCGGGTGGCCAAGCGGCCCGAGGGGCAGCGCCGTTCCGCTCGCCGCCGCCGCACCGCGGGCGCCGGGATCACCCTCTCCCTCCCCGTCGCCGCGTTCTTCGTCGTCTTCTGGGTGCTGCCGTTCTGCAACACCGTCTATCTCAGCTTCACCGACTACGCCCTCGCCGGCGACGCCAACTGGGTCGGCCTGGAGAACTACCGGCGGCTGCTCGACGACCCGCAGCTGCACAACTCCATCAAGGTCACCGCGATCTACACCGTCTGCTCGGTCGTGCCCACCGTCGCCCTCGCGCTGCTCGCCGCACTCCCCCTGGCCCGCCCCGGCAAGGTCAACGGCCTGCTGCGGGCCGGACTGCTGGTGCCCGCGGTGATGCCGTTCGTCGCCACCAGCATCATCTGGGTGATCATCTACGCGGACGGCGGCCTCGCCGACACCACCCTCGACGGGCTCGGCGGCGGCCACATCTCCTGGCTGGGCGACGAGCGTTACGCGATGTGGTCGCTGATCGTGATGGTGGTGTGGAAGCACCTCGGGCTGTTCGTGCTGATCTTCACCGCCGGGATCCAGGGCCTGGACCGCGATGTCTTCGAGGCGGCGGCGCTCGACGGCGCCAAGGCCGTCCGGACGTTCTTCAGCATCACGCTGCCGCTGCTGCGCCGCACCCTGCTGTTCGTGCTGGTCATCGCCGTCACCGGGGCCATGCAGTCGTTCATCCCGGCGTATCTGCTGACCCAGGGCGGACCGGCGAACGCCACCGAGGTGCTGCCGCTGTATCTGTACAACAACGCCTTCGGCTTCCAGAAGATGGGCTACGCCTCGGCGCTGGCGGTGGTCCTGCTGCTGGTGATGCTGATCCTGTCCGCCGCCCAGTTCCGGGTGCTGCGCGGAGGTGAGGACGAGTGACCCCCAGCCGCACGTATCGCATCGTCACCACCGCCGCGCTGACCCTGCTGGTGCTGGTGATGCTCATCCCGGTGTACGTGATGGTGTCCATCGCCGCCGCGGGCGACGACACCGATCTGCGGGGCATCACCTTCAACGGCTTCCACCTCGCCGGGAACGTCGCCGACGTCTTCGGCGGCAGCTTCGGCCGCTTCCTCGCCAACAGCCTGATCCTGTCGTTCTCGGTGGCCTTCATCGACGTGGCGCTGTCCGCGGCCGCCGGCTACGCGCTGGCCCGGCTGCGCTTCCCGGGCCGCCGGCTGCTCTTCGGCACGGTGATCGGCACCCTCGCCCTGGCCCCGCCCATGATCATGATCCCGATGTACGTGATCGTGCGCTCGCTCGGCTGGATCGACACGTACCAGGGCATGATCGCGCCGATGGCGGTCAGCGCGCTGGGCGTCTTCCTGGTGCGGCAGTTCGCCCTCGGCATCCCCGGCGAGCTGCTGGACGCCGCCCGCGTGGACGGCGCCGGCGAGCTGCGCGTCTTCCGCACGGTCGCGTTCCCGCTGCTGCGGCCCGCGCTGCTGACGCTCTTCCTGCTGCAGTTCCTCGCCCAGTGGGACAACCTGCTCTGGCCGCTGCTGGTCGCCAACGACCGCGACCTGTGGACCCTCCCGATCGGCCTGGCCACCTTCCAGACGGAACACGGCACCAATTACCACCTGATGATGACCGCAGCACTGATCATCTCCGTACCACCGCTGCTGCTCCTCGCGATGCTGCAGCGCTATTACGTGGCCGGGCTGACGCTCGGCGGCGTCAAGAAGTAGAGGAGAGCCGATCATGTCTTCAGGCAGCCGCCTCAGCCGCCGGGGGTTCCTCGGCGCGGCCGCCGCGGGCGCGCTCACCGCGCTCGGCAGCACGGGAACGGCCCGCGCCGCGGACGCCGTCGAGCAGCGGTACGCCGCCCCCGGGCCGCGGCCGGTGACCGCCGCGGACGTCACCGGCTACCGCCTGGTGTACCCGGCGGACCTGGGCGCGGGAGATGTGCTCGCGCCCATCGTCACGTGGGGCAACGGCACCGGGTCCACCCCGGCCGCGTACGACGGGCTGCTGCGGCACCTCGCCTCGTGGGGGTTCGCGGTGGTCGCGTCGGTGTCCACCGCGACCGCGAAGGGGACGGAGATGCTGGACGGGGCGCGCTACTTGGTGGCGCAGAACGGGGCGGCGGGCAGCGTCTTCGAGGGCAGGCTCGATACCGGACGGGTGGGCGCGGCCGGGCACTCACAGGGCGCGGGCGGGGCGGTCAACGCGACCACCGCGTCCGGCGGGCTGATCACCACGACCGTGCCGGTCGCTCTGCCCGACGAGCGATGGGTCAGCCCGGGCGACGAGTTCTACCCAGAGCGGCTCACCCACCCCGTGTTCTTCCTCGGCGGCAGCCAGGACGTCATCATCGCGCCGCCCGCCACGCTGCGCGGCTTCTACGACCGGGTGCCGGGCGCGGCGGCGATGGCGGTGCTCACCGGGGCGGGCCACAACGTCATCCAGGGCAACGGCGGCGGCTTCCGCGGCTATCTGACCGCGTGGCTGCGGTACCGGCTGGCCGGCGACGGGACGGCCGCCGGGGCCTTCACCGGTACGACACCGGAGATCACCACCAACTCCGCCTGGCAAAACCAGGCGCTGAAGAATCTGAGCCGAGGAGCCGCAGCGGATGAGTGAATTCGGTGCCTGGACGACGGTGCACGGCGTCCCCGCCTTCCGGTACTCGGCCGGCCCGGCGGTCGACGACTGGGACCCGGTCCTCGACCCGCCGACCGGCCGTCGGTGGGTGCACCTGGGCAACCGGCGCATCACCCTCGTCGCCGACAACGAGGGGCGCAGCGGCCTGTGGGACGAGCACACGCAGCTGCGCTGGCTCACCGAGCCGTATCCGCACGGCACCGGCGTCAGCCGGATCGAGGGTGTGGTGGCGAGCGACGCACCGGGCGCGGAGCGGCTGTTCGGGCCGACGTTCGCGCGGGTGCGGTCCCAGCAGGGTCCGGTGGCGCTGGAGCGGACGGTGCTGTGCCCGGAGGGCGAGGCGCCGTGGGTGCTGATCCGGGTCGACGTCACCAACTCCGGCGGCGCCGCGCCGCTGCGCGGGCGGCTCACCGAGGAGTGGGAGGTGCGGCCGCACCTGATGGACATCACCGTCGGGCCACGGCCGGAGCCCGTCCCCGTGGGTGACCCGCCGGAGCTGCTGCTGGAGCGGCTGGGCGGCGAGCGGGCGACCGGGGCGACGGGGCGGCTCACCGTCGGGGCGGAGCTGGACCTGGCGCCCGGGACCACGGAGACGTTCTGGTTCCGCTGCGGCCTCGACGACGGCTCCGAGCCCGACCCGCCCCGTGCGTACGAGGACAGCCTCGTCGCACTCACCAACCGGCTGCCCACCGCCCACGCGCCCCGAGCGCCGCAGGCCGCCCGCGAGATCCCCTGGCACACCGCGCTGCTCACCGGCGGCGCCTGCACGGACGGCGTGCTCGGCGGACACACCCTCGACCAGGGCTCGGCGTACTCGTACCGGCACGGCTTCAACGGCGCCGCCCGCGACCCGCTGCAGCACGCACTGCCGCTGATCTACACCGAGCCGGACCTCGCCCTGTCGGTGCTCCGCAACACATGCGCCTGGGCAAGCCCGGACGGCGAGCTGCCGTACATGCTCGACGGCACGAAGGCGGCGCGCACCGATCTCTTCCGGCCCAGCGACCAGAACCTGTGGGCGCTGTGGCTGGCGGCGGAGTACGCGGCGGCCACCGGGGACATCGCCGCCTTCGCCGAGCCGGTGGGCTTCCATCCGCAGTACGGGGCCGAGCCGGTGCCGCTCGCCGAGCATCTGCGGCGGCAGTTCCGGTACTTCACGGATGTCGTCGGCACCGGCGCCCACGGCCACGTCCGTATCCGCAACGCCGACTGGAACGACCTCGTCCTGGACGAGACAGGGGAGGACCGCGAGGCGATGATCGAGCACGGCGAGTCCGTGCTCAACTCCGCGATGGCGGCGTGGGTGCTGCCCGTGTACGCGGGCCTGGCCCGCAGGATCGGCGACGACGCGACCGCGGCGGAGGCGGCGGCGTACGGGGCGGTGCTGCGCGAGCGGGTCGCGGGCGAGTGGAACGGGCGCTGGTTCCGGCGCGGGTACGGGCCCGCGACCGGGCCGATCGGCGACGACAAGCTGTGGCTTGAGGTGCAGCCATGGGCGATCCTGTGCGGCGCGGCGGATGAGCGGCGGGCGAAGGAACTGCTGGGCACGATCGATGAGTTGTGCCGCTCCGCGTCCCCGCTCGGCGCCCGGCTGCTGTGGCCGGACCCGCGCGGCGACCGGGGCGCGATCTGGTACGCGATCAACATGACGCTGGTGTGGGCGGCGGCCCGTATCGACCCGGACTACGCCTGGGACGAGTGGCGGCGGATGACGCTGCACGCGCACACCGAGGCGTATCCGGACGTCTGGGAGGGCACGCTGTCCGGCCCGGACTCCTATCTCGCGCCCGAGTCCGCCCGGCCAGGGCACACCTGGACGCTGCCCGACCTCGGCATCGCCATGCAGGCCTGGCCGGTCGCCAACCAGCACAGCCACGCCCAGCCGCTGCTCGGCTATCTGCGGCTGCTGGGCGTCGAGCCGGACGCGGACGGGCGGCTGCGGGTGGGCGCCGGCGCCGACTTCGCGAGCCGGCAGCTGACCGTACGCGCGGACGGCTCGGGGCAGCTGCGGGCCGCGGGCCCGGTGCGAGTGCTGACCGCGCCCGGGGTCGAGGTCGAAGGCGGCGGCGCCGGGGAGGTCCGGTGGGGCTGAGCCTGGGCGTCGACGTGGGCGGCAGCGCGGTGAAGTGGACGCTGCTGGAGGAGAACGGCGAGCGGGCCGCCGAGGGCTCGCTGCCGACGCCGCGCACCGGTCCTGAGGCGGTGGTCGACGCCATCGGCGGCCTGGTCGTCCCGGAGGTGCAGCGGATCGGCGTGGCGCTGCCCGGGCATGTGGACCGGGCGCGGGGGACGGTGCTTTACGTGCCCGCGCTGCACGGCGCCGCGTGGCCGGGCTACGGCCTCGCCGACCGACTCGCGACGCGCACGGGGGTGCCGCGGGTCACGGTCGTCAACGACGCACTGTCCTTCGGCCTGGCGGAGCTGCGGCTCGGTGCGGCGGCGGGGCGTCAGGAGTGCCTGTTCGTGGTGCTCGGCACGGGTGTGGGCGGCGCGGTGGCGCTCGGCGGTCGGATGCTGGTGGGCGGGCGCGACAGCCTGGGCCAGATCGGGCATCTGACGGTGGATCCGGAGGGCCCGCGGTGCGTGTGCGGGAACCTCGGGTGCGTCGAGGCGTACGCGGGGGCGCGGGGGTTGGTGGCGGCGTACCGGAGGGCGAGCGCGCCCGCGCGGGTGGAGGACGGCGCGGACGAAGCCGCGCGGACCGCAGACGGCGCAGCCGAAACCACGCAGACCGCAGACGGCGCAGCCGAAGTCGCGCAGACCGCGGACGGCCCGGCCGAAGTCGCGCAGACCCCAGACGGCCCGGCCGCTCCCGCTGCGGACGCCTCGCGGGCCGCGCCTGATGGCCCCGGGGCGCGCCTGCCCCGCAGCGATCCATCTCGGGCCGACGCCCATCGCCCTCAAACCCCCGCCCCCCGCGACCTCACGGCCCGTGACGTCGCCGCCGCGGCCCGGGCCGGCGATCCCGCCGCGCTCGCGGCGTTCGGCAGTGCGGGCCGGGCGCTCGGCCGCGGGCTCGGCGACGGGCTCGCCGTCTTCGGCCAGCAGCGCGTCGTGGTGGGCGGCGGCCTGGCCGGCGCATTGCCGCTGCTGCGGCCCTGGGTCGAGCGCGAACTCGCGCGCCGGCACGAGCTCCTGGGCCCGTGCACCGTCGAACCCGCGGCCCTCGGCCCGATCGCCGGGGCCGTCGGCGCGGCCCTGTGGGCACGGGAGGCCGAATCGCGGGCGGCCGCGCCGTGGGCACCAGACCCGCGCGCACCCGCGCGCTCCCCCGCCACACCGCCCCGGCAACCGACCCCCGACCCGTCCGACTCGTACGAGGGAGCCCGATGAGCAGCAGCTGGATACGGCAGGCGATGGGCGTCCTCGCCGCCATCGAGGACACGCAGCAGGAGGCCATCGACGAGGCGAGCCGGCGCGCCGCCGCGGCGATCGGCGGGGGCGGGGTGGTCTTCACCTTCGGGACCGGGCACTCGCGGATCCCGGTGGAGGAGATGTTCCCGCGCTACGGCTCCTACCCCGGCTTCCTGCCGCTGGTCGAGCTGTCCACCACCTTCTACACGCAGGTGGCGGGGGCGAACGGCATGCGGCAGGCGATGTTCATCGAGAACGTCGAGGGCCTGGCGGAGAAGATCCTCGCCAATTACGCGCCACGCCCCACCGACGCGGCGATCGTGTTCAGCGCGGGCGGCCTCAACGCCGTACCGGTGGAGCTGGCGACCGGACTCCGCAAGGCGGGCGTCTTCGTCGTCGCCGTCACGTCCATGGCGGAGACCAGCGCCGGCGAGCCGCGGCACTCGGGCGGCACCCGGCTGTGCGAGGCGGCGGACCTCACCATCGACCTCTGCACGCCGCTCGGCGACGCACTCTGCGAAGTCGACGGGCTCGGCGGCCCGGTGGGTCCTTCGACCACGGTCGCCGCGGTCGCGGTGGTCAACGAGATCAAGGTGCGCACCGCCCGCCTGCTCACCGAGGCCGGCCACCGGCCGCCGGTCATCACCAGCACCCGCCTGGTGGGGTCGCGGCAATCCGAGGAGCTCTTCGAGTCCGCCTACCTCGAACACGCCCGCCGCGCGGCACAGGTGCTCCGGGGCGCCCAGTGAACGTGCTGGTCGTAGGCGCCCGCGGCGGCATCGGGTCGGCCTGCGTGAAGCTGCTCCGCGACCGCGGCGACGCGGTCTTCGACATCGATACGGACACCGCCGACGTCACCCGCCCCGGCGGCGCCGAACAGGCCGTCACCGAAGCCCAGCTGACCCTCGGCGGCCTCGACGGCGTCGTGCACGCGGTCGGGATGTCCGGGCGCCGCCTCGGCGACGGGAAGGTCACCGAGGTCACCGACGAGGCGTGGGCGGAGGTGCACCGGGTCAACCACGAGTCGGTGTTCCGGCTGCTGCGGGCCGCCATCCCGGCCATGGGGCAGGGCGGTTCGGTGGTCGTCATCGGCTCGGCGCTGGCCACCACCCTCGACCGGGACTTCCTCACCGCCGCGTACATCAGCGCCAAGGCCGCCCTCGTCCCGCTCGTCCGCACCGCCGCCCTGGAGGCGGCACCGCGCGGCACCCGTATCAACCTGGTGGCGGCCGGGCTCGTCGACACGCCCATGGCGGTACGGGCCCTCGGCGACCCCGCGATCCGGTCCCGGATGGGCGAGTTGATGCCGCTGGGCGGCCGCGCCTGCCTGCCGGAGGAGATCGCCGACGCGGTCTGCTGGCTCCTCTCCCCCGCCTCGGGACGCACCACCGGGGCCGTGCTTCCGGTGGACGGCGGGTGGCATCTGCGATGACTGCGGCGAGACTCACCGAAGCCGAGGCGGCCGCGCTGCCGCTGCTCTGGGAGGGCGACGTCGCGGTGGCGGGCGGCGGCAGCGCCGGCTGTGCGGCGGCCGTGGCCGCGGCGCGGCTCGGCGCCCGTACGCTGCTGATCGAGGGCTACGGCTTCCTCGGCGGCACCGGCACCGCCGTCCTCGACACCTTCTACGGCTTCTACGCGCCAGGGCCCGACGCCCCACGGGTCGTCGGCGGCATCGGCTGGGAGGTGTGCGAGGCGCTCACCGCCCGCGGCGAGGCCTTCGAGCGGCCGAACACATACGGCGCGGGGACCGGCGTCACGTACGAGCCGGAAGCGCTCAAGGCGGTCTGGGACGAGCTGACTTCGGCCGCGGGCGCGGACGTGCTGCTGCACGCCAGGGTCACCGGCGTCGTCCTCGACGGCGACCGGGTGACCGGCCTCGCGGTGGACTGCGCCGGCGGGCCGCGGCTGGTCCGCGCCGCCGCGGTCATCGACGCGACCGGGGACGCCGAGGTGGCCTGGCGGGCGGGCTGCGCGCTGGAACGGCCGCGCCGGGAGCGCCCTTTGCAGCCGATGACCACGACCTTCCGCATCGCCGGCGTGGACCTGACGGCCACGCCGTCGCGGAAGCTGCACGCCCTGATGGCCGAGGCGGCGGCCTCGGGCGCCTACGACCTCCCGCGCCGCGAGGGCTCGGTGCACCGCACCGTCCACCCCGGCACCGGCCACACCAATCTCACCCGGGTCACCGGGCTCGACCCCACCGACCCCTGGGACCTCTCCCGGGCCGAAAGCGAGGGCCGCCGGCAGGCGGCGGAGTACCTCCGCTTCCTGCGCGAGCGGGTGCCGGGTTACGAGGACGCCGTCCTCACCGGCACCTCCGTACGCATCGGGGTCCGCGAATCCCGGCGGCTGGCGGGCCGGACGGTGCTGCGCCGCGAAGACGTGCTCGCCGCCCGCGACTTCCCCGACGCCATCGCCCGCTGCGGCGCCCCGGTGGAGGACCACGACGGCGGCACCGGCACCGTGTGGGCGTATGTGGGCGGCGCGCGCACCGGCCTGACCTACGGCGTCCCGTACGGCTGCCTGGTGCCGCGGACGCTGCGCGGGCTGCTGGTCGCGGGCCGCTGTCTGTCCGCCACCCACGACGCGCACGCCTCCGTGCGCTCGATGGCGCAGTGCATGGCCACGGGCCAGGCGGCGGGTGCGGCCTGCGCGCTGTCCGTACGCCGCGGCGCGGACCCGGGCGGGGTGGATGTGGCCGAGCTGCGCGGGCAGTTGCTGGCGGACGGAGTGATCCTGTGACCGTACAGGCCGTACGGACCGTGCTCGGCGACATCGACGGGGCCGACCTCGGCGTCGTGTTCGCGCACGAGCACCTGCTGATGACCGGCGGCTGGCCGGTGCGGCAGGAGCCCGACTTCCGGCTGGACAGCGTGGATTCGGCGGTGGCGGAGGTCGGACCCGCGCGGGAACTGGGCCTCGGCACCGTCGTGGAGATGACCCCACTCGGCTTCGGCCGCAGCCCGGACGGCCTGCGCGCGATCGCCGAGCGCACCGGCGTGCACATCGTGGCGACCACCGGCTTCCACAAGTCCGGCTACTACGACGACCTGCACTGGCTGCACCACTACCCGGTGGACACCGTCGCCGATCTGCTCACCGCGGAGATCGAGGCGGGCATGGACGTGCACGGCCTGGCGGGCCCGGTGATCCACCGCTCCCCCGCCCGCGCCGGCATCATCAAGATCGCCGCGGAGTACCACCGCTTCGGCCCCGGCATCCGCCGCCTCGTTCCCGCGATCGCCCAGGCTCACCGCCGCACCGGCGCGCCGGTCGCCACCCACTGCGACAAGGGCACGATGGCGTACGAGCTGCTCGACGCGCTCGCCGCCGAGGGCGTCCCGGAGGACGCGGTGATCCTCGGGCACATCGACCACGACCCGGACCCCGACAAGCTGGCCGCGCTGGCCGAGCGCGGCGCGTATCTGGCCTTCGACATGCCGGGACGGGCGAAGTACGGCCCGGACTCGGAAATCGTCGACCTGATCGCCCACCTGACGGACCGCGGCCTGGCCGACCGCCTGCTCCTCGGCAGCGACCTCGCCCGCCGCTCGTACTGGACCACGCTCGGCGGCGGCCCCGGCCTGCCGTACCTGCTGCGGACCTTCGTGCCCAGGCTGCGCGCCGCCGGCCTCGGCAGCACGGCGGACGCCGCCCTCACGGGCAATCCGCGGCGCGCACTCGCGCTGCGCCGCGGGTGACGGGCGCCGCGTGGCGTGCCGGGACCCGCGGTTACGGTGGCCGAAGATATTGCTGCCAGCCGCTGTCCCCCCTCAGAGGTGCCCTCATGACCCCCGACGAGCTGCTCACGACGACCCGCAGCGTACGCCGCCGGCTCGACCTGGACCGTCCCGTGCCGCGGGAGCTGATCGAGGAGTGCCTGACGATCGCGCTGCAGGCGCCGAGCGGCTCGAACCGGCAGTCCTGGCAGTGGCTGGTGATCACCGACCCCGAGCAGCGCGCGGCCGTGGGCGCCGTCTACAAGCGGGCCTGCGACGCCTATCTGGAGTCCGAGGGCGCGGCCGGGAAGCTGTTCGCGGAGGACCCGGAGCGCAGCGCCGTGCAGCAGCGCGTGCACCGGAGCGTGGCCTATCTGGGCGACCGGATGGGGCAGGTCCCGGCGCTGCTGATCCCGTGTCTGCAGGTGACGTCGGGGAAGCTCTCCGACGGAAATCAGGCCGGGCTGTGGGGCTCGCTGCTGCCGGCCGCCTGGAGCTACATGCTCGCGGCCCGCTCCCGCGGCCTGGGCACCGCCTGGACGACGCTGCACCTGACGTACGAGAGCGAGGTCGCGGAGATCCTCGGCCTGCCGGCGAACGTCTTCCAGGCGGCCCTGATCCCCACCGCCTACTACACCGGCGACAGCTTCAAGCCGGCACCGCGGGAGCCGCTGAGCAGCGTGCTGCACTACGACCGGTGGTGACTCAGCAGCAACGGGACGGCCGCGCTGCCGCCGCCGTCGCCGCGGGGGCGGGCGGCTCGCTCGCTGCCGCGGCCCGGGCGAGCTCTGCGAGGGCGCGCTCCCGTTCGCCGCGGTCGAGGTAGCGTCCCGCGGCCACCACCCCGGCGATACGGCGGGTGTGCCGGATGTCGGCGAGCGGGTCGGCGTCCAGCACCACGAAGTCGGCGCGCTGCTCCGGCAGCCGCAGCATGCGGGCCGGGGCGGTGGTCGCGGACGCGAGCACCCGGTGCGCGGGCAGCCCGGCCTCGGCCAGCAGGGCCAGCTCGCCGTGGAGCGAGAAGCCGGGCACCAGATAGCCGGTGCCGGTGTCGGTACCCGCCAGCAGCTCGACGCCGCTGCGGTGCAACTCGGCGACGAGCCGCAGCCGGTGGACGTAGATCCGGCGGATCATGGCCGCTTCCCGCGGCGTGCGGTTGCCGGTCAGCGTCTCCCAGGTGGCCGGCCACTCGGCGACCATCCATGGCGGCACGTACTTGGACTCCTCCTGGTGGGTGGGGAGTTCGTCGGGGCACTCCAGGGAGTGGTGGACGGAGAGGGTCGGCACGACGCGGGTGCCGTGCGCGGCGAGCCGGTCGAAGAGGGCGCGGGTCCGCTCCGGGTCGTAATGCCGGACGGCCTCGTGCTCGATCGCGTGCACCTGGCGGAACCAGGTGTTGTAGCGCTTGAGGCTGGACGGCTCGCGCGGATCGAGGCGCACCTCGGCCAGCCGGCGCCGGATCTCCCGCTCGGCTGCTGGGGTCGCGGTGGCGAGCAGCAGCGCGTGCAGGTGCTCGATGGTCTGCTGCCCCGCGGCGGCGCACTCGGCGATGGTCACGGCGTCCGGGCAGTGCCCGGCGACGCGGATGCCGAGCCTGCGGGCCTCGTGCACGATGGCGCGGTAGGCGGGCGGGCTCAGCCGCGAGTAGACCTTGACGAAGTCCGCCCCCTCCTGCCGCACCCGCCGCACGGCCCGGCGCGCCTGCGCCTCGTCGCGCACCTCGATGACCTCGCTGCCGGTGTCGTTGGTGAAGAGGGTCGGCGGCCCGTCGAGGATCTGGCTGGCGATCACCCAGCGGGGTCCGAGGAGCTTCCCGGCGGCGACTTCCCGGCGCCAGTCGTGGTGGACGGGCTGCCCCCACATCTCGCGTACGGCGGTGACTCCGGCGAGCGGGAAGACCGGCGCCGCGACTTCCTTGGGGCCCGAGGTGTGGGCGTGCGATTCGACGAGGCCGGGGATGACGTACTTGCCGCGCAGGTCGACCACGGTCGCTCGGGGCGGGATCGCGATCTGCGCCGTCCGGTCGACGGCGACGACGCGGTCGCCGCGGATGAGGATGGCGCGGTCCGGCAGGGTGCGGTGGCCGTCGATGAGGGTGGCGTGGGTCAGCAGGAGCGGGCGGGTGCCGGCCCGTGGTGATGCCGCGGCGCGGGCGGGGCCGGTCGAGCCGAGAAGCGCGGCGCCGGTGATGGCGGCTGTTGTTCCGAGGAGTTGGCGGCGGTCGAGCATGTCGGGCCTCCCGAGTCGTTGGACACCATCCGGTGGCCTCCGACTCTTCCGCAGGGGAATGCGCCGAACACGGGGCGTAGCAGGCATGTTGGGGGTGTCGTTGACATCACCCCGGCACGGCCCGGACGGCGTCACCCCGCCCGCAGCACCCGCTCCAGCGCCTCCCGGACCGTGGCCCGCAGCCGGGTCTTGTCGTCCAGGTCGAATCCCGTGGCCAGGCCGTCGCGCAGCACCAGCAGGATGTCCGCCGTGCGCTCCGGGTCCGGGTGGCCGTCGGCCGTCAGCAGGTCGCGCATCTCGTCGCGGAACCAGAGCCGGTGCGCGGCCACGGCGCGGCGTACCGGGTGCTCGGGGTCGGGGTATTCGGCGGCGGTGTTGAGGAACGGGCAGCCGCGATAGTCGGCGCCCGTGCCGAACTCGCCCATGAAGTCGTACACCGCGAGCAGCCGCTCGCGCGGCGGCGCGGCGCCCCGCAGCACGGGGTCGGCGACCTCGCGCTGCTTGCGGCTCTGCTCCTCGACGTACGCGAGGACGAGGCCGTCCTTGGACTTGAAGTGGTGGTAGAAGGTCGCCTTCGCCACCTCGGCCTCGGCGATGATCCGGTCCACGCCGACGGTGTGCACGCCCTCGGCGTAGAACAGCCGGCCGGCGGTGTCGAGGATCCGGCTGCGGGCCGGTGCCTTGGGGGATTTCACAGCCATGCCTTGACTATAACAGACAGGTCTGTCTAGTATCGCTCCCGTCAGGCAGACAGACAGGTCTGTCTGGTCCGTCATCTTCGAAGGGACCCCACCATGAGCGCCCTCTACACCGCAGTAGGCACCGCCACCGGCCGCGACGGCCGGGGCTACTCCTCCGACGGCCGCCTGGACATCCAGCTGGCAGCCCCCGGCGAGCTCGGCGGCACCGGCAGCACCGGCACGAACCCCGAGCAGCTCTTCGCCGTCGGCTACGCCGCCTGTTTCACCAGCGCGATGGGCCTGGTCGCCAAGAAGATGGGCCTGGACGTCTCCGACGTCTCGACCACCGCCGAGGTGGGCCTGCACCCCAACGGAGCCGGCGGCTTCTCGCTGTCCGTAACCCTCCGCGTGGAATTCCCGGACGACATCGGCCCGGAGAAGGGCCACGAACTCCTGGAGGCCACCCACCAGGTGTGCCCCTACTCCAACGCCACCCGCGGGAACATCCCGGTGGAGATCATCGCCGAGTGACGCGACGGCGTGCGGGCGCTATCCGCTACCCCTCGCCGCCGAGCGGATCGTCGAGCAGGTCGATGAAGGCGAGTTCGGCGGCGCCGGCCAGGGGGGCGTCCTGGCGGGTGCCCAGGCGGTGGCGGGTGCCGCGGACGCGGGCGACGACCGAGGCCGCCAGGGCATCGGCGATCTGGTCCGGCGCGGCTTCGGCGAGCTGGGCGAGCATGCCGGTGAAGACCACCTCGTCGGGGCCGACCGTATTGACCACCCCGGTCAGGGCCGTGCCCAGGTGGCCGGCCAGGTCGCGCACGGTGGCCGCGCGGGCCGGATCGGCGAGCGCCGTACGGACCCGCCCGTCAAGGCCGGCGTCCTTCCGGCCGGGCCGGCCCTCGAGTCCGAGCGCGGTCAGCAGCGCGGGTCCGCCGACGTACAACTCCAGGCAGCCGCGGGAGCCGCAGGCGCAGGCGGGTCCGGACGGGTCGACGCTCAGGTGGCCGATCTCCAGGGTCTGGGCCCGGTCCGCTCCGCCGACCAGGGCGGCGCCCATGCCGTGCCGCTCCCCGGTGACGGCGAGCACCGTGCCGCTGCCCGCCCGGTATTCGCCGAGGGCGGTGGCGGTCGAGTCCCGGACCAGCGCGATGGGCAACCGCCTGCTCCCGACGGCGGCTTCGGGCAGTACGGCCCTCAACATAGCGACCAATTCGACGGACTCCGACCAGTCGACGACCAGCGAGAACTGCACCACCCCGGCGTCCGGATCGACCATGCCGGGGAAAGCGACCCCGATCCCCGCACAGCGCTCCCAGGCGCCGCCGAGCACCTGCTCCGCCAACTCGCGGATGGCCGCGCACAGCCGCCGCGGAGACGCGCCACGCACCTCCATGGCGCGCGTGGCCACCCGACCCTGCCGGTGCAGGCCGAGCGCGTATGCCGCGACCTGCACCCCGGTGGGCTCGACCTTGACCGCGAGGGCGAGCGGGCCGCCCGGGTCAGGGGCCAATACGACGGAAGGCCGCCCCATGCCGGCCGTGTGCTGCTCGCCGCTGCGGATCAGCCCGGCCGCCTGCAGTTGCTCCGCGGCCCGCCCGGCGGCGCTACGGGCCAGTCCGGCCCGCTCGGTGGCGACGGCACGGGTGAGCGGGCCGTGCCGGTGCACGGCTTTGAGCAGGCGGGATGCGGAGGACGGGGCCTTTGTCACTTTGTGCCGGACTCCTGCTTGGGTTACTTTGTACTTACGAGAACAAAGTACGTGCTCCACCGCCTCACCGCACGCACGGGACGTCTCGACATCGCCCAGGGCGCGATGGGCTCACCCGGAAGGCTCCCCCATGACCTCGCACATAACGGTCCACTCCGACGCCGTCCTCGTCGACGTCGACCACCTCGCCGACCTCTCCCCTGACGAGCGCACCGCGCTCGCCGCCTTTCTCGCCGGCCACACCTGGGGCGCCCTCACCGAGCAGGGCTTCGCCGACGCGGCCGGCCGGTGCGCGGCGGCCGGCCTGCCCGCCCCCGCCCTGCTGGCGAGCGGCACCGCCACGCCGGACACGTACGCGGCAGCCGCCGACCAGTTCGGCGCCCCGGTCGGCGCCTGCGCCGTCCTGACCACCGACCCGGCCGCGGCCGCCGCCGCGCTCACCGCCGGCGCGATCACGCTCGGCCTCGGATCAGCGGGGCCGGCCGAGCTCCCGGTCGCAGGCGGGGCATTCCCGCTGCCCTCCCTCGCCCGCCTGACCCGCCACGGCGGATCGCCCTGGGGGATGGCCTTCGCGGCCTGATAAAGGGGTGCGCGCCCAGCCATGCGGCGCACTAGCATGCGGGTGCAGCCAGTGATCCACGAGGAGCTGACGAAACATGCCCGGTCTTCCGAGCGCGCGTTGACGTCGTAGGCCCTATCCGGCCCGTCATCGCGTGCTGCCCTTGATGTTGTCGCGGCACAGCGAGCCTTCTTCCGCTTGAACCCTTCGGTACTTCAGGGGATTTCTGTGCCGTCCGCTTCCTTGTGGCGGGACGCCGACTTCCGCCGGCTCTGGGCCAGTCAGACGGCGTCCCAACTGGGCGAACACGCAAGCCTGGTGGTCCTGCCGCTGTTCGCCGTCCTGACCCTCCATGCCGATGCCGGACAGCTCGGCGTCCTGCGCGCGGTGGGGCAGGCGCCGATCCTGCTGCTCTCGCTCTTCGTCGGCGCGTGGGTGGACCGATGGCGGACCCGTACGGTGCTGGTGCTCACGGATGCCGGCCGGGCGTTGATCCTGGGCGGGGCCGCGGCGGCCGGGCTGTGCGGCTGGCTCGTGCTGCCGGCGCTGTTTCCGGTGGCCTTCGCCGTCGGGGCGCTGTCGGTGTTCTTCGACGTGGCGTACCAGACGTCGCTCGTACGGCTGGTGCGGCGCGATCAGCTGGTGCGGGGCAACAGCGCGCTCGAAGGCAGCCGTTCGGCGGCGCAGATCGGCGGCCCGGCCCTGGGCGGTGCTCTCGTGTCCTGGCTGTCGGCGCCGGTCGCCGTCGCGTCGAGCGCGCTGTTCTTCGCGCTGTCGTTCGTCTCGGCGCGGCGGATCCGGCGCAGCGAATCGCTTCCGGAGCGCTCGGGCACTCCCCCGCGCCTTTGGCGGCGGATCCGCGACGGCCTCCGCTTCGTCGTCAAGGAGCCCTCGCTACGCACCGTGTGCCTGGCCTCGGCCGCCTTCCAGCTCTCCTTCTCGGCGACGATGACCGGCTATCTGCTCTTCCTGCCGCGGGAATTGCACCTGTCGGGCACCGTCATCGGACTGGCGCTCGCGGCGACCGGCCCGGGTGCGCTCCTGGGCGCGATGCTGGCCGCCCGCCTGCCGCAGCGGATCGGTTACGGCCCGGCGCTCATCTCCGCGGCGGTGCTCGGCGACGGGGTGTTCCTGTGCGTACCCGCGCTGCACGCCTCCTCCGCGGTGACGGTGCCCGCGCTGCTGGCGATCAACTTCGTCTTCGGCCTCGGCGGCCAGCTGGTCAATGTCACGCTCATGGCCGTCCGCCAGGCCGCCACCCCGCACGACATGCAGGCCCGCGCGGCCGCGACCATCAACCTCATCGGCATGGGGATGACCCCGCTCGGCTCCCTGCTCGGCGGCTTGCTCGCCCAGCAATGGGGCCTCCGCACCAGCCTCTTGGCAACGGCCGCGGCGATGCTGGCGTCACCGGTGCTGATCGCCCTGTCCCCGCTGCCCCGCCTGGGCCGGACGTTTCCTCAGAGCAGTTGAGGGCACGCTGAGCCTGGTGTTATGCAACGTTGTACATGATGGCTGACGACCCGAGCGGAGGGCTTCGATGAGTTCAGGGAACCCGACCGGCAATGACGTGCGCAGGCGCACGATGCTGATCTCCGGGATAGCCGGGATCACCGGAATCACCGGTGCGCTGTCGCTGAGCACGCCGGCCCGGGCGGCGAGGGGCGAGCCGGAGCGACCGGTCAACATCCTGTTCGCGATCGCGGACGACTGGGGCTACCCGGACGCCGGCGCCAACGGTTCCCGGGCCGCGCGGACGCCGACGTTCGACCGGCTCGCCGCGGAAGGCGCACTGTTCACCCGCGCCTTCTGCGCGGCCCCCTCGTGCACGCCGTCGCGGAACGCGATCCTCACCGGCCAGGCGCCGCACCGCCTCGGAGCGGGAGCGAACCTGTGGTCCGAGCTCCCGGCCACGTTCGACGTATACCCGGATCTCCTCGAGCAGGCGGGATACCGCATCGGGCGCATGCGCAAGGGCTACGGCCCCGGCGTGTTCCCGCAGTGGCCGCACGACCCGTCGGGCCCGGACTTCCCGTCGTTCGGCGAGTTCCTCCAACAGCAGCCGGAACGGGCGCCGTTCTGCTTCTGGCTCGGCTCCTCCGATCCGCACCGGCCGTACGACCCCGAGCTGGGCGAGCAGTCCGGCATCGACCCGGCCGACGTGGACATCCCGCCGTATCTCCCGGACACGCCGGAGATCCGCGCCGATGCCGTCAACTACCTGGCCGAGGTGGAACGCTTCGACCGCGAGGTCGGGGATGCCCTGCAGCTCCTGGACGAGCGTGGCCTCGCCGAGAACACGATCGTGGTGATGACCGGAGACCACGGCTGGCCCTGGCCGCGGGCCAAGACCAACCTCTACGACTCCGGCACCCGCGTGCCGCTCGCGATCCGCTGGCCGGGCCGGGCCGCCCCGGGAACAGTGATCGACCGTCTGACCGTGCTGAGCGATCTCGCCCCCACCTTCCTGGAGGCCGCCGGGCTGCCGACGCCGCCGGCGATGACCGGGCAATCGCTGGTGCCGGCCCTCTCGGGCGCGCCCGCCGCGCGCAAGTTCGTCGTCCTCGAGCGCGAGCGGCACTCCTTCGCCCGGGCGGGGAACCTCGCGTACCCCGTCCGCGCCCTGCGGACGGACAGGTGGCTGTATATCCGCAACTTCTTCCCGGAACGCTGGCCCGCCGGCGACCCGCAGCCCCCCGCGCCCGACCGCGGAGCCTTCGCCGACATCGACGCGGGCCCCACCAAGACCCAGCTCCTCGAGAACCGGGACCGCCCGGAATTCGCCGAGGCATTCCAGCTGGCCACCGCCAAGCGGCCGGCGGAGGAGCTCTACGACCTCGCATCCGATCCGCACAGCCTGCACAACCTCGCGGACCGTCCCGCATCTGCCGCGGTACAGACCCGGCTCCGGGAGCAGTTGCACGACTGGATGCGCCGCACCGACGACCCGCGCGCCGTCGACCCGCGGACCGACTTCTGGGACAACGTCAAGTACCACGGATGACGCCCGCGCCCCGCGTCAGTTGATCGCGACCGACAGCGGGATGTGCCACAGCGCCCGTTCCCCGGGCAGGGGCCGGTCCAGGAGCGCCATCGGTGTGATCGTGGCCTGTTCGCGCAGGCCGTGGTCGGTGGCCCACTTGGTCAGGTGGGGGCGGTCGCTGTGGGCCTCCAGGCGGAGGGTGCCGCGGGCGGAGGAGGCGATGTCGTCGAGGAGGGCGAGGGCGCCGGCGTCGTCCTCGGCGATGACGGGGCCGATCACGAGCTTGTCGGCGCCGCGCCAGGCACCGCCGTACGCGAGGAGCCGGCCGTCGCTCTCGATGACGCGGAGCTGGTCGGCGTAGTCGAAGAGCCGGATCAGCAGCTGGGAGCGGTCGACTCCCATGGCGCGGGCGTCCAGTTCGAGGATGGCGGGGAGGTCGGCGGGCTCGGCGGGCCGGGAGCGTCCGGCCGGGGTCACGCCGGCGGGGCGGCCCACGTACATCACGCTCGACGCCGTCGCGGCAAAGCCGAGCTTCTCGTACAGCGGCCGCCCCGCAGTCGTGGCATACAGCGTCACCTGCGCCGCCGCCCCGGCACGCTCCACCAGCCGCTCCATGACCCGCCGTGAGAGCCCGCGTCCCTCGAACCCCGGGTCGGTCATGACCATCCCGATCGCCGCCAGCTCGGCCCCGAAGCGCGTAACCGCCCCGACGGCCAGCAACTCCCCGCGCGGCCCGGCAATGCCGTGCAGCTCGCCGACGTCGAACAGCAACTGCCAAGTCCGATCCGGGTAATACCAGTCCCGCCCATACGCCAGATCCTGAATCGCGGCCAGCTCACTGGTCGCCAGCCGCCGGACCGGAAGCCGGGAAAGATCGGTGCTGCTCGACAGGGCCATGCGGCGCTCCTTCGTGGACGTCGTGCGATGGAGCGTAGCCGGTGCGGGCGATGCCTTCACCCGGCCAACAGCGGGATCCACTCGGTGGCGGCGGTGACCTCCTCGAGCACGTCCGGCTTCGGTACGACGCCGAGCCCGGGCCCGGTCGGCACCGCCAGGTGCCCGTCGTCGAGGACGAACGGGTCGGTCACATCCGTGCGGTAGTAGCGATCGGACGCGGAGGTGTCGCCGGGCAGCGTGAAGCCCGGCAGCGCGGCCAGCGCGACATTTGCGGCCCGGCCGAGGCCGGTCTCCAGCATGCCGCCGCACCACACCGGCACCCCGTGCGCCGCGCACACGTCGTGGATGCGGCGGGCCTCCAGATAGCCGCCGACCCGGCCGGGCTTGACGTTCACCACGTCACACGCGCCCAGCGCGATCGCGTCCGCGGCGGCGCGCGCGGAGGTGATCGACTCGTCCAGGCACACCGGCGTGGCCAGGGATTTCACGAGCGCCGCGTGCCCGAGGACGTCCTCCTCGTCCAGCGGCTGCTCGATCAGCAGCAGCCCGTACGGGTCGAGCCGCGCCAGATGCCGCGCGTCCGCGCGGGTGTAGGCGGCGTTGGCGTCGACCTGGAGCAGCAGCGCGTCGCCGAAGTGCTCGCGCACGGCCCGTACCGGCTCGATGTCCCAGCCGGGCTCGATCTTCAGCTTGATACGGACATAGCCGGCGTCGAGATAGCCGGCCACCGCCTCCAGCAGCTCGGGGAGGGAGTCCATGATGCCTACCGACACCCCGCAGGGCACCCGGTCGTGGACGGCGCCGAGCTCGCGGGCGAGCGGCACGCCGCGGGCCCGCAGCTCCGCGTCGAGGACGGCCATTTCGAGCGCGGCCTTCGCCATCCGGTGGCCGCGGAAGGGGGCAAGCGCCGGGGCGACGGCGGCGGCGTCGAGATGCGAGCGCCCGGCCAGAGCCGGGATCAGGAAGCGGCGCAGCACATCGGCGCAGCCCGCGGCGTACTCCGAGGAGTACCGCGGATCCGCCATCGCCACGCACTCGCCCCAGCCCTCGCTCTCCGCCCCCACCGCGCGCAGCAGCAGCGCGGTGCGCTCGTGCTGCGTACCGAACGACGTACGGAACGGCGCCACCAACGGCAGCCGGATCTCGCGGACTTCGACTCCGGTGAGCTTCATTGCGCGTCCTTTCGTACGGGGAGAAAGTCCTCGATCAGCGCCGCCACCAGCGCCGTCCGCCCGGGGAGTTCATCGACCAGCACATGCTCGTCGTCCGCGTGCGCGCCGCCGCCCACCGCGCCGAGCCCGTCGAGCGTCGGAGTCCCCACGCCCGCCGCGAAGTTGCCGTCCGAGGCCCCGCCGACGGCGGCCGACGTGAGCGGCCCGATGCCGAGCCGGTCGGCCAGCTGCCCGGCCCGGCGGAACAGTGCCGCGGAGCTCGCGGCGGGCATCGGCGGCCGGTTCGGCCCGCCCTCCACCTCGACGCCCGCACCTTCCAGTACGGGCCGCAGCTCGCGTATCGCCGCGTCCACCCGCGCCTGCTCGGCCACGTCCCGTACCCGCACGTCCACGGCGAACCGGCCCGCCGCCGGCACCGTGTTCGTCGTGGTCCCGGCGCTCAGCAGCGTCGGCGTGACCGTGGTGCCCGCCGCCGGGTCGGCTAGGGCGGCGACCGCGTGGATCTGGTGGGCGGCCTCCATGCTCGCGTTCACGCCGCGCTCCGGCTCGAGCCCCGCGTGTGCCGCCCGGCCGTGCAGCAGCACGTCGTAGCGGGAGATGCCCTTGCGCTCCGTCTTCAGCGCACCGCCGTCGGCGGAGGCCTCCAGCACCAGCGCGGCGGCGCAGCCCGCCGCCTCGGATTCGATCAGCTCGCGCGAGGACGGTGCGCCCAACTCCTCGTCGCCGGTGACGAGGAGCGTCACCCCGTCGACGTAGGAGAGAGCCGCCAGCGCGTGGAACGCCATCGCCAGCCCCGACTTCATGTCGAAGCAGCCGGGCCCCCGCAGCACCCCGTCCCGCACCGCGAACGGGTGCGTGTCGAGAGAGCCGAGCGGCCACACCGTGTCGTGATGGGCGAGCAGCAGCACCCGCCGTGGCCCGTCACCCAGCCGCCAGCGCAGATGCGTACGGCCGTCGAGCACGATCTCCTCGGGGGCCGCGCCGAGGTGCGCCGTGCCCATGGCGGCGACCACCTCGGCGCTGCGCGCCACCGCCGCGCGGTCGGCGGACGGGGACTCGCAGGTCACCAGCCGTTCGATATCGGCGGTCAGGGCGGGGAACGCGGCGCGAAAGCGGTCGACGTCGATTCCCGCCACGTCAGGACACCTGCGGGGTCGCGCGGACGCCGTAGTGCACATAGCGCTCGCCGGTGGGCAGGGCGTAGAAGGTGATGGGCATCCAGGCCTCGCTGCCGGGTGGCCGGACGAGATAGAGGTCGTCCGTTACGGGCTCCAGGGCGAACTCCTGCACCGGTTCCGGCACCATCGCGGCCAGCGGTCCGGTCGTGGTCTGCCGCAGCCGCGGCCCTTCGGCGCCGTCCAGGACCTCGACGTCCGCGCTGGCCCGCTCGTACCGGCCCAGGTGCGGCGTGATGTCGACCTCGGGCCGTACGGTCGGCGGCTCCAGAGGTGCCGGCATCGTGACCCCGGCGAGGTCGGCGAAGATCTCCCGGAACAGCTCCAGGTACAGGTCGCGGGTGGCGCCCCCGTTGGTCAGGAGGGTGACCGCGAGGTCCGCCTTGGGCAGGACGCGCAGGAACGCCGACTGGCCGATGGTGTTCCCGTCGTGGCCCAGCAGCCGGTGGCCGTCCCAGTCGAAGCGGATCCAGCCGAGGCCCCAGGAGTCGCCGAGGGTGTGCCGGTCGGGCAGCTCGACCTGCGAAACGGTCATCGCGCGGGCGGAGGCCTCCGACAGCACCCGGGTGCCGTCCGGGGCGATGCCGCCCGCGAGGTGCATACGGGCGAAGGCCAGCACGTCGGCGGCGGACGCGCTGATCAGCCCGGCGGGCCCGGCCGAGCGCGGCAGGCCCCAGGCGGGGACGGGGCGGGGTTCCCCGCCGCCCGCGGCGTCGTGGCCCAGCGCGGCGCGGAAGCGCAGCGCCTCCTCCGGCAGCGTCACGGTGTGCGCCAGGCCGAGGGGTGTGCACAGCCGCTCCTGCAGCGCACCGTCCCAGGTGGTGCCGGTGAGCTTCTCGATGACGCGGCCCGCGAGGACGTAGCCGGAGTTGCAGTACGAGAAGGTCGCGCCCAGCGGGTGGCTCTGCGCGGCCTGCTCCAGCTCGGCCGCGTAGCGCTCCAGGCAGTCGTCGCCGCGCCCGGTGTCGGTGAAGATGTCGCCGTCGATGCCGCTGGTGTGGGTGAGGAGGTGCCGCATGGTGACCTTCGCCGCGACTCCCGGGTCCGAGAGCCGCAGCTCGGGCAGCACGTCGGCGATCGGCGCGTCGAGGTCGAGCCGTCCCTCGTCGGCCAGTTGCAGGGCGAGGGTCGCGGTCCAGACCTTGGTGATCGAGCCGATCTGGAAGAGGGAGTCGGTGGTGGTCGCGACGCCGGTGTCCTTGTTGAGCACGCCGTACGCGGCCTCGACCGTCTCGCCGCCCCGCTGGATGCCGAGGACCGCGCCCGGCACCCGATAGCGCTCGGCGAGTGCCGCGAGCCGGGCCTGCCAGTGCGCGGCGTCGAGCGGCGGGCGGCCGCCGGCGTGCCGCTCCACCCAGTCGACGATGCGGCGGTTCAGGTCGGCGCGGTGCGAGGGGGCGCCATCGAGCAGGAACAGGTGCGAGGCGCCCGGGTAGAGCACCAGCTTGGCCGGCACGCCGCGCTCGCGCAGCGCGCTGAACCACTGCTCGGCCTGGCCGACGGGGCAGCGCTCGTCGGCGGCGCCGTGCAGGACGAGCGTCGGGGTGCGGACGTCCTGCACCCGGGAGTACGGGGAGAGTTCGGCGTGCAGCTCGCGGTCCTGCCACGGATGGCCGCCGAGCTCGGTGACGGCCAGCGCGCGGGACTCGTCGCTGGTGCCGTTCATGCTCGTCAGATCGGCGACCGCGCCGCCGGCGACGGCGGCGGCGAACCGGTCGTCGCGGCTGGTGAGATAGCAGGTCATGAAGCCGCCGTAGCTGTAGCCCGCGACGGCGAGCCGCGCCGGGTCGGCGATGCCCTCGGCGACCAGGGCGTCGAGCGGCTCGAGGAAGTCCGGCGCGTCGGCTTTGCCCCAGCCGCCGCGGGCGGCGGTGAAGAACTCCTCGCCGTAGCCGTCGCTGCCGCGCGGGTTGAGCGTCAGCACCGACCAGCCGCGGGCGACGAGCGCCTGGTGGTAGAGGTGGACGGGGTCGGCAGCGCCGTGCCAGGCGTTGTGCGGGCCGCCGTGGATGTCGAGCAGCAGCGGCCCGGGGGCGGTGGCGGCGGCCGGGTCGCGGAGCAGCCAGCCGTGCACGGTGGTGCCGTCGGCGATGGTGAACTCCCGCTCCTGCGGGGTGATCAGCTCGACGTCGAGGCCGTGCGCGGTGTGGACCTGATCGCGTCCCGTGGCCAGGTCGACGGTGGCGATCTCGCCGTACGAGGTGGGGGTCGCCAGCACGATGGCGGCGGTGTCGCCGGCGGCGGACAGGCCGGAGACGACGCGGCCCGGGCCGCCGATCAGGACGCGGGGCTCGCCGCCGTCGGCCGCGTACAGGTGGGTGCAGCCCCGGTCGCGTATGCAGAAGAGGAGCGTGCCGGCCGCGGTCGTCGGCAGCGCGCCGGGGTAACCCGGGCCGCCGGGCATGACGTTGCGGTCGAGCCCGGCCGTGAGGTCGGCCGTCGCGCCGCCGTCGAGCGGCACCCGCAGCAGGCGCGCGTGTCCGAGCTCGGTGTCCGTACGGCCCACGACCAGCAGCGCGTCGCCGTCGGCGGTCCAGCCGGCGGTGTACGCCACGCCCTCGCCGCCGCCCACCGGCCGCGGCTCGTCGCCCGCCGCCAGGTCGAGGACGTACGCGCCGGAGCGCAGCGTCAGATCGGCATCGGCGTCCCGCGCCGCCGCGAAGGCCAGCCGGCTCCCGTCAGGCGACCAACTCGGTGCTCCCGCATGCCAGTCGCCGCGGGTGAGCTGCCGCGCCTCCCGGCTCTCCAAGACCAGCACATGCAGGTGGCTGCGGGCCGCACCCAGCAGTCCCTTGCCGTCGGCCTTGTAGCTCAGCCGCTCGGTCTCCACCGGAGCCGGGGTGCGCCCCGCCTCGCCACCGCCACCGCCACCGACCGGGGCGCTGAACGCGATCGCCGTTCCGTCCGGACTCCACACCGGCTCCCCCGCTCCCCCCGGCAGCGTGGTTATCTGCTCCGCCTCACCGCCCTCGGCGGGCAGCAGCCACACCTGCGCGGCACCGTCGCCGCCGCGCAGAAAGGCCAGCCACCGCCCGTCCGGCGACCAGGCGGGCGCCGTGTCCGCGGGCCCGCGGGTGAGCCGCCGCGCCGCTCCCCCGCCGGTGGGCACCGTCCACAACGCGCGCTCGGTCCGGTCGTGTTCGCGGTCCGCGGTACGCAGCACGTACACGACCCGGGTGCCGTCCGGTGAGAGGGCCGGCTGTTCCGGCAGCGCTATGTCATAGAGGTCGTCGATGTCCAGGCGTCGGGTCACGGCGCGGTGTCTCCTCGCGGGTCGTCGGTCCACATGCGAAACGCCACCTCCGAAGCATCGAGCCGGTGCTTCCGGGACGGTAGATCAGCGCGCCCGGGCCGGGCTTCGTCGCGGGCGCCAAGCCGGGGTGGTGGGTTTCGTCGGCGCGTACGAACGGGGCGCTCTCCGCGAGCCGGTCGCGTCAGGCGATCCCGGCCTCGATGCTGTCGAGCTGGGCGGCGAGGATCTCCTCGAACGCGGCCTGGCGGTCGGCGCCGAGCGGGCGCAGGTCGCGGGCGAAGTGGGCCAGGGCGGGGAAGCGTTCGGGGTCGGCGCCCAGCACACCGACGCGGAAGTGCTCCATGCCCTGCTCGTACTCCGTGGGGGTAAGGGTGCTGAGGCCGGATTCGGCGGCGATCAGCGCGGCCAGGAGGATCGCGAGCCGGTGGTAGCGCGCCGGGATCTCCTCATCGGGCAGCCCAGAGGTGCGCAGCGCCTGCAGCACCTCCTCCATGACCAGCCGGGAGCCGGGTCCGCCGGACACATAGCGTCCCCAGACCGCGGCGACCTGGGGCTGCTGCCCGAACGCCGCGCGCAGGCGCAGCGCCAGGTCGGTGATGCGCTCCTTCCAGTCGCCCTCGGGGCGGTAGCCGTCCATGGCGCCGAGCAGGATCCGGTCGGCGACCGCGCGCATCAGCTCCGTCTTGTTGCGGAAGTGCCGGTAGAGGCTGGAGGAGTCGGTCCCCAGCGCCGCGGCGAGCTTGCGCACGCTGAACGTGTCGGCGTCGCTCGTCCGCAGCAACTCCGCCGCCGTATCCAGGATCTCCTCGGTCGACCAGCGCCGTCGGCCTGCCATTTCGCCCCTCTCGTCGGGCTTCAGCATAGCTTATGCACTTGCTGTTGCACGCACTGCGTGCATAATGAGGACATCGACCGGAGGAGAAGAGATCATGAACGAAGCCATCGCCGTGAACCGGCCGCCGGAGCCGGACTGGCTGTCGGTGACGGACGAGGAGCTGTTCGCCTATCGCGAGGCGGAGAACCGCGCCCGGGCGTCCGTCGAGGCGCGGGCGCTCCTCGGTGAGCCGGACCCCGGCGCGCTGATCGCATGGCAGGAGATAGCCCTGCCGGGCCGGGACCTCCCGGTCCGCGTCCACCGGCCGGCCTCTAGCGGGAATGCGGCCGACCGGACCGCGCTCCCCCTCGTGCTGCATGTGCACGGCGGCGGGTTCGTCGGCACCGCGGTGCAGTGCGACTGGGTCACCAGCCACGTCGCCGCCCAACTGCCCGCGGTCGTCGTCTCGGTGGAACACCGCCTCCTCGCCCCCGATACGCCGATGTCCGCCGCCGTCGACGACGGCTGGGACACGCTCCGGCACATCGTCGAGCACGCCACCGAGTGGGGCATCGACCCCGCACGCACCGCCGTCTTCGGCGAGAGCGGCGGCGGGCTGATCTGCGCGATGGCCGCCATCCGGGCCCGGGAGGCCGGCCTGGGCCTGCGGGCGCAGGTGCTGGTCAATCCCGCCGTCGACGTGACCGAGACGATGCTCGATTACCACTCGGCCACCGAGTACGCGAAGACCCCGACCCTCTCACTGCCGGTGCTGCAGCTGGTGCGGCGGCTTGCCGCGCCTTCTGGCGCCGATGCCCGCGCGGTCTCGCCGGTATACGCGGACAACCTCGGCGGCCTGCCCCCGACGCTGGTGGTGGTGCCGACCGACGACCCGATCGCCGACCACGGCCGCCGCTACGCCGAACGCCTCCAGGCGGCAGGCACATCCGCGCGGCTCTCCGAATACCCCGCCACCGGGCACGGCTTCCTCAGCGTGCCGGGCCTGGCCGCGCAGGCCGAGCCCGCCCGGGCAGAGATCACCGAGCACCTCCGGGCCGCCCTCACCTCCTGAGCAGCAGGAAAGGACTCCGACCATGAAGACACGCCAGAGACAGCCCGCCCTCGCCGCGATGTACACGGGCCTCGCCCTCACCGTCATCGCCGCGCTCATCCCGTACGCGACCACCGGCCTGCTCGCCGACCACATCCGGGCCGGCTACCCCGCGTACTCCGACTCCCGTGTCGACTCGGCCGTGACCACCTACCTGGCGCTGCTGTCCGCCATCGGCGGGCTCGGCAGCCTCGCCTGGCTCTGGAGCATCCGGGCCGTCAAGTCGGCCGGGCGCTGGGCGCGCCCGGCCGCGACCGCGATGTTCGTGGTCGGCGCGACCGTCGCGCTGACCGCCCTCCTCACCAAGGACACGTCCGGCGACACCGGCCTGCCGATGGCCCTCGGCTGGGCCGGGACGGCCCCGAGTCTGGCGGGCGGGCTGGCAGTCGCCCTGCTGTGGAAGCCATCCCCCCGCCAATAACCCTCGTGCGGCTAGGAGTCGGCCCCCCGCTCGTACGCCGCCGTCCGCTGCTGCGCCGCCCGCACCCGGGCCACGTCGAGCTTCAGCGAGCGGTCGAAGCGGTAGATGCCGTTCTCCTCCTGGAAGACGTCCGTGAGCTGGGTGTAGCAGTAGCCGAACATGTTCGGGTCGTCGAGGAGGACGCCCGTCAGACCCGCGAACCGCTCGTGGAACTCCTCCTCGTCGCGCGGCCGCTGCCCGTAACCCCACGAGACATTGCGGTCGTAGCCGCGCCCCTCGGCGGCCGCCTCCGGGTTCCACCAGATGCCGCCGAACTCGCTGCAGAAGTAGGGCTGTCCTGCATACGGCAGCGACCAGACGGTGTCCTCGGGCCAGTCCTCCATGTCCTGCGGATTGATCATCGGCTGGTCCTTGTCGAGCCCGGCCATCAGCTCGCGGAACGCCTCCGGGTCCTGCTCGTAGCAGTGCGAGTCGTAGACATCGGTCTCCCGCACCCGGTGGGCGTAGCCGGAGGCGTCGATGACCGGGCGGGTGGCGTCGGCGGCCTTGGTGGCGCGGAAGAGCGCCTGGGTGACCTCGTCCAGCACCGTCGCCCGGTCGCCGAGCAGCTGCCGGGTCTCGTTCAGTGGGCACCAGCCGATGATCGACGGGTGCGAGTAGTCGCGCTCCAGCGCCTCGGCCCACTGGGCGACATAGCCGGCCGTCGGCTGCTGGTTGTCCTCGCCGACCGGCCCCGTCGAGGCGCCCCAGTCGGCGAACTCGCCCCACACCAGATACCCGAGCCGGTCCGCGTGGTGCAGGAAGCGCTCCTCGAAGACCTTCTGGTGCAGCCGCGCCCCGTTGAACCCGGCGGCGATCGACAGCTCGATGTCCCGTACGAGCGAGGCGTCGTCCGGCGCCGTCATCAGCCCGTCGGGATACCAGCCCTGGTCCAGGACGAGCCGCTGGAAGACCGGCTTCCCGTTGATCAGGATGCGCTTCCCGTCGATGGCCACGGACCGCAGCCCCGCCGTGCATACCGCCCGGTCCACCACCGTGCCGGACCGGTCGAGGACCTCCAGCTCCACCTCGTAGAGATGCGGATCCTCCGGGCTCCACGGCCGCCGCCGGTCCTCCGGTACGGGCAGCACCAGCCGCGGCGCCAGGTCGAGATGGGCCTCCACCGACGCCTCGGCGACCGTGCCGTGGGTGTCGAGGAGGCGGGCGCGGATGCGGTGCCCTGCCCGGTTGCCGGACAGCGGGAGCTCGAGGTGGAAGCAGCCGCCGGCGAGGTCCGGGGTGATGCGCGGGCGGCGCAGGTGCGTGGCGGCGACCGGCTCCAGCCAGACGGTCTGCCAGATGCCGGTGGTGCGGGTGTACAGGCAGCTGTAGTTGGCGTACCGGTCGGACTGCTTGCCCCGCGCCTGCGGGCCGCGGGCGGAGTCCCGGGCCCGTACGACGATCACCGCCTCCTCCCCCGGCCGCGCCACCTCGCCGAGGTCGGCGCTGAAGGGGGTGAAGCCGCCGCTGTGGCGGGCGACTTCGGTGCCGTTCACCCACACCGTCGCGTCGTGGTCGACGGCGCCGAAGTGCAGGATCGTCCGGCGGCCCGCCCACTCCGCCGGGATCCGCACCGTGCGCCGGTACCAGACCGCGTGCTGGAAGTCGGTGTCGCCGATGCCCGACAGCTCCGACTCCGGACAGAACGGCACCGTGATCCGCTCCGGCAGCGGCTCCCCCACCAGCCCGCGCTCCAGGCCGCTGTCGCCGGGATCGCGGGCGAACTCCCAGGTGCCGTTGAGGTTCAGCCAGTCCTGGCGGACGAAGCTCGGCCGCGGGTACTCCGGGCGGGGCGGCTGCGACGGTGCGGGCATACGGTTTCCTCCGGGGTGCGTTATCGGGTGGTCTCGTACGGGAGCGTGGCCCCGGGCAGTTCGTACTCCTCCCGGCGGCCGCACATGCCATAGCCTCCGCTCCGGGACGGCCCGGCCGTCAAGGCCGTCGCGTCAGCCAGATACGCGGCATCGCCGCCCGCCCCGAGGGCGTCCAGCTGCGCTCCGGTCCGCTGCGCGGTGGCCAGCGCGCCGGCCTCCCACAGCTCGCGGAAGCGCGGCACTTTGGCGCGTACGAGCCGGGCCGCCGCCCGCTGGAATTCGCGGTACGGGCCGACGTCGCCCGCCTGCAGCGCCTCGCGCAGCGGCAGATAGCCCTCGACGGCCAGGTCACGGCGCTTGCGGGCCGCGGCCTCAGCATCGGGACCGGTGGGGGCCGGGAGCCGGGCGGCGGCAGCGTATCGCTCGGGGTCGGCGAGCACGTCGGGCGGGAAGGTGAAGACGGCGTCGCCCGCCTCCGGCAGACCGCTGTTCTGCATCAGGACGGTGATCCGCAGATCGCCGCCCTGCACCATGCGGTGCACGGTGCCCGGGGTGAACCAGGCGACCGAGCCGGCCTCCAGCGGGATGTCCCGGTAGCCGTCGGGCGACAGCGTCTGCACGGCGCCGCGGCCGCCGGTGACGACGTACGCCTCGGTGCACACGAGGTGCAGATGCGGGCTGCCGCCGCACACGCCGTCGGCGGCCTCCCACTCGTATGCGGAGAGGTGGGAGAGCCCGACCGCGCCGGGCAGCGGGTGCGGAAGGCTGGGGCTCACCACGGCAGGCCCTTGAGGTGCGCGGCGGCCCGCTCGTGATCCCAGGCGCCGTCGGCGACGACGACGCGGTAGCGGTACGCGAAGGACTCCCCCGGCGGCAGCTCGAACTCCTCGAAGAAGGCCCAGGAGAAGGCGACCGACGGGATGGGCTGCGACCGTACGAACCAGTGCGAGGCGTGGATCGCCTCCGCGTTCTCCGGCGCGTGCTCGAAGAGCAGCGTGGAGTGCGCGTCCACGTCGTCGTGCTCGGCGGTGAAGCCGACCCAGTTGGCATCGGCAGCCGCCGTGCCCATCGTCTCCTGGTCGGTCGCGGGCCCGGCAGGCGTGAGCACCTGCCCGCCGGTGAAGTCGCGGGCACCGCGCCACTGCAGTCCGGTATAGCCCGCCATCTCGCGGCCCGCGGTGGTCGGGGAGCCGAAGCGCAGCGGCTCGCCGTCGGCGCGGATGTTGGTGAGGTGGATGGACCAGTCGATGGCGTACGAACCGGAGTCGGCGTCCGCGGAGTGCACGGTGACGCCGCGCCGCTCACGGGCCCACTCGGCGCCGCCGTTCGCCACCCAGGTGAGGTCGGAGTCGAGCGTGACCCGCTCATCGCTCGCCTCGACGGCGGTGAAGTCGTCGTGCCGCATGGAACCGACCCGCTCCGGTACGCGCTGGTAGCCCTGCTCGGGCCCGAGGTAGCAGACACCGCCCCAGAAGTTCTGCCCGGACAGGTGACTGGCGGTCATCTGCAGGCCCTTGTGCCAGCGGTGGTCGTTGGGCCGGTAGCCGGAGACCAGGTTGCCGGCCAGGGTGCGCAGCGGGTGGATGTAGGGCTTGCGGGCCTCGTACGGGTCGGGGTCGGGCCGGTAGACGTAGGAGAGGATCTCGGTCTCGCCGGCCGCGACGGTGACGCGGTCGCCGAGCGTGTGGACGGTGGTGAGGCGCGCGGTCACTGTTGCTCCTTGGGGGCCCAGTCGGGGTGGTCGCCGTGCATGGAGGTGTAGTACGGGTCGCCGGGGGTGATCTCGCCGGCGTGCACCGGGCGGCCGGAGAAGGCCGACTTGTAGAGGGCGGCGGCGAATTCGAGCGTGCGGCGGGCGTCGGGCCCGCTGCCGGGCGGCCGTACCCCGCGCTCGTACGCATCGAGGAGGGCGCCGAGCTGCGCGGCGTGCGAGCTGGGGACGTCGGCGGCCGGGGTGCGCCACTGGGTGACGCGGGGGTCGTCGTCCGCGAGGCCGGGGCGGGGGGTGTAGGTCCAGCTGTCGTTCTGGTGGCCGTACAGGTGGGTGAGTTCGACGGTGGCGTCGGCGCAGTCGATACGGATGCGGCTGACCTCGTCGGGCGAGAGAACGCTGTTGACGACGGTCGCCATGGCGCCGTGCTCGAAGCGGATCAGCGC
This sequence comes from Streptomyces coryli, assembly GCF_011044975.1. Classification (GTDB taxonomy): domain Bacteria; phylum Actinomycetota; class Actinomycetes; order Streptomycetales; family Streptomycetaceae; genus Streptomyces; species Streptomyces coryli. The sequence goes on from NZ_JAAKZV010000001.1 coordinate 72,399, forward strand.
GCTGGAGACGTCCTCGCTCTCCACATCGTGCACCAGCCGCCCCGCCATGGCGCGGACCTCGCTCCAGTCACCGAGCAGGTGCAGCAGCAGGTCGAACTGGTGGATCCCGTGCCCCATGGTCGGCCCGCCGCCCTCGGTCGCCCAGCGGCCGCGCCACGGGACGGCGTAGTAGGCCCGGTCGCGATACCAGGTGGTCTGGCAGTGCGCGACCAGCGGATCACCGAGCTCGCCGCCGCTGATCAACCGACGGGCGTGCACGGCCCCGGAGCCGTACCGGTGCTGGAAGAGCACGGACGCGAACCCCGGCGCGGCATCCTCGGCGGCGGCGATCTCGTCGTACTCGGCGAGCGACAGACACAGCGGCTTCTCACACAGCACCCAGGCGCCGGACTTGAGTGCGGCGATGGTCTGCTCGCGGTGGAGGGAGGGCGGGGTGCCTATGAGGACCAGGTCGGGGCGGGCGGTGTCGAGCATCGCGCTCAGGTCGGAGAAGCCCTGGACGCCGGGGCCTGCCGCCTCCTGGAAGGCGGCGAGCCGGCCGGCATCGATGTCCACCGCCGCGATGAGCTCGGCGCGGTCGGACTGGGCACGCAGGGCGGCGAGATGAGCGCCGGTGACGATGCCGCCGGTGCCGACGACGGCTACGCGGAGGCGGGACGGGGATGCTGGCATGTGATGTCTCCTCGCGCAGAAAGCGCTTTCCTTCGCTCAACCCTACGGTCAAGTGATCGTTCACTCAAGGGATATCGGGGACTCCTGGACGATCCGCTATCGGCATCCGGCAGCCTCAGCTGGCGGCATCCACCGAGTCCTTGAGCTCTCCCACGAACGTCTTCGCCGCCTCATCGGGGTCGGCCTCCCCGGTCAGCACCCGCTGGTACTGCCGCTTCAGCACGGCATCGATGTCGCTGGCGCCCTTCGGGGTGATCGGCGGGGTGTCACCGACCTTGTGCGACATCTCGTCCGAGAAGGCCATGAGGTCCTTGCCCGGCTTGTCCAGGGTGGCCCTGAGCGCCTTCGCCGCGGCCGGGTTGCCCGGGATGCCCCGCTCCAGACCGAAGATCTTGGCGACGCGCTGGTCGTTGGTCAGGAAGTCGATGAAGAGCGCGGCCTCGGCGGGGTGCTGCGTCGAGGACGACGCCGCCCAGTACATGGTGGGCTTGAGGTACTGGGACCCCTTGGGAGTGTCCGGGTCGGAAGGCCAGTCGGCCATGTCGAAGTCGATCTTCGGTGCGCCTTCCTTGAACGAGGTGAACTGACCGGAGGGTATGAACCCCATGCCCGTCCTGTTGTTGATCATGTCGCCCTGATCCAGCGCCACCCCGTCCATCTCGATGATGTGGCTCCCCGACGGCGCGGCCCCGCTCTTGATCCAGCCGAGGATGGCCTTCCAGTACGACGCCAGGACACTGGGCTTGAGGGACACCTCGCCCTTGCTGTTGAACAGCTGGTTTCCGTGCTGCCGGGCCCAGACGTTGAGGCTGAAGGAGTCCGAGCCCGTGGGGCCGACGCCGTACACCTTGCCCTTCGACGCCTTGTTCAGCTCCGCGGCCGCCTTCTTGAACTCGGCCCAGGTCCAGCGCGCGGTGTCCGGCAGCTGGACGCCGTACTTCTTGAACAGCGACCTGTTGATCAGGATGCTGTTGGTCGTGTTGCCGACCGGCACCGCGTACGGGGTCTTGCCGACCCGCCCCGCCTCCAGCGCCTTGGGGTCCAGCTCCGAGGTGTCCAGGTACTTCTGCACCGTGGACAGGTCGAGCAGCGCGCCACGCTCGGCGTACGAGGAGAGGTAGAGCTGGTCGAACTGGTTGACGTCGGGCATCTCGCCGCTGGCGGTGCTGGTCGCCAGCCGGTCCCAGTAGCCGACCCAGTCCGCGTACACCGGCTTGACGTTGATGTTCGGGTGTTCCTTCTCGAACAGCTTGATGGCCTTGAACGACGCCTGGTGCCGGGGGTCGGCGCCCCACCAGTTGAAGGTGATGGTCACCTTGCCCTTGGACAGCTTGGGGTTCTCCACCGGCTCGCCGCCGACGCCGCAGGAGGCGAGGACGAGGCCGGCGAGCGCCGCGGCGATGGCAGTGCGGACACCCCTGCGCGCACGGAGGTTCATGGTCTTGTCCCTCATCACTTGCCTCCCGTGGTGGCGATGCCGCGGAGCAGGAACCGCTGCCCGAACAGGAAGACCAGGAACACCGGCACCAGCGAGACGATGCTCATCGCGAACATGGCGCCGTAGTCCGAGGTCGTCGTCGCGTCGAGGAACGACCGCAGCGCCACGGGCACGGTGTATTTGTCCGGCTCGGTGACGAAGACCAGTTGCGAGAAGAAGTCGTTCCAGGTCCACAGGAAGGTGAAGATGGCGGTGGTGGCCAGCGCCGGGATCATCAGCGGCAGCATGATCTGCGTGAAGATCCGGCCGTGCCCGGCGCCGTCGATCCGGGCCGCCTCGTCGAGCTCCTTCGGAATCCCGCGGATGAACTGGACCATCAGGAAGATGAAGAAGGCGTCCGTGGCCAGGAACTTCGGCACGATCAGCGGCAGATAGGTGTTGATCCAGCCGATCTGCGCGAACATCACGTACTGCGGAATGATCAGCACGTGGATCGGCAGCATGATCGTGAGCAGCATGATCATGAAGGCCACCTTCCGGCTGCGGAAGCGCAGCCGCGCGAAGGCGTAGGCGGCCATGGAGCAGGAGATCAGATTGCCGATCACCGAACCGAGCACGACCAGGAAGGAATTCAGCAGATACGTGCCGAAGGGGGTGCCGAGGGCGTCCCAGCCGTTCGGGTAGTTGTCCAGGTTGAAGGTGTCGACGAACAGCCCGAAGTTGCTGAAGATCCCGTCCTTCGGGCGCAGCGAGCTGGCGGCCATCCACAGCACCGGATAGAGCATCAGGAGGCAGACGGCTATCAGTCCGGTGTGCTTGAGCACGCTGCGGGTGCGCCGGCGGGCGGCGGACTCTTTGGGGCGTACGGGTGAGGCGGGCTCGGGCTGCGCGTCCGTGCCGGGCCTGCTTTTGATCTGCAGCGCGTCAGTCATTGTAGAAAACCCAATACTTCGAGGCCCAGAAGTTCAGGGCGGTGAAGGCGCCGATGATGAGGAGCAGCACCCAGGCGAGGGCGGAGGCGTATCCCATCCGGAAGCTGGTGAAGCCTTCCTGGTAGAGGTAGAGCGAGAAGAACAGCGTCGAATCGCTGGGCCCGCCGGTGCCGTTGGAGACCACGAACGCTTGCGTGAAGGACTGGAAGCTGCCGATGATCCCGAGGACCAGATTGAAGAAGATGATCGGGCTGAGCAGTGGCAGGGTGATGGAGCGCAGCTGCCGGAATCTGGATGCGCCGTCGGTCGCGGCGGCCTCGTAGAGCTCGCGCGGCAGCTGGCGCAGGCCGGCCAGGAAGATCACCATCGGGGCGCCGAACGTCCACACGTGCAGGATGATCAGCGTGTAGATGGAGGTGTCCGGATCGGCTATCCAGCCGGGTCCGTCGTAGCCGAACAGGCCCATGAACTTGGTCGCCAGGCCTTCATTGCCGAAGATCAGCCGCCAGAGGATGGCGATGGCGACGCTGGCGCCGAGCAGCGACGGCAGATAGAGGATCGACCGGTACAGGGACAGTCCGCGAATGCCCCGGTCCAGCAGCAGCGCGATCGCGAGCGCGAAGGCCAGTTGCAGCGGCACGGAGACGATCACGTAGGTGAAGGTGACCTGGAGGGCGTGGCCCAGGCGGTCGTCGTGGAGCATCCGCTGGATGTTGTCCAGGCCGGTCCACTTGGGGTCCTGGAGCAGGTTGTAATCGGTGAACGCCAGATACAGCGAGGCGATCATCGGCCCGAGGGTGATGCCCAGCAGGCCGAGTATCCACGGCGCGAGGAATATCGCGGCGGCCTTGTTGTCCGGCGCCTCCTCGCGGACGCGCGAGCGGCGCAGCGTACGGAACTCGCCCAGGGCGCTCATCCGGCACCTGCCAAGGCAGTCGGGCGGGGGGTGTCAGGGAACATGCGGCTCTGCTCCTCCCTGGTGAACCAAGGGGCTTGAGGGCTCGGCCCGTCAACAGAGCTGCGTGGGGCCGGTTGTGCGCGACCCTAGGATTCAAGTGAACGTTCACACAAGGGTTGTGCGCGAATTTCCAACGTTGGAAGTAAGCGCTTGTCGTCAACGCTCGTCGTCAGTCGGTACGTACCGGCCCCGTCGACTCCCGCAGGATGATCCGGCTCAACTCCGCCGCCCCCATCGGCCCCACCGGCGGCTCGCCGCGCAGCTGGGCCAGCAGTCGCCGCACGGCCTGCCGCCCCTGCCGCTCCCGGTTCACGCTGACGGTGGTCAGCGTGGGCCGGTAGTAGCGCCCGATCTCCCAGTCGTCCCAGCCGCAGACGCTGATGTCCCGCGGCACCTCGATGCCCATGCTCTGCAGCCCCGCGATGACGCCGAACGCCACCTGGTCAGAGGCGGCGAACACCGCCGTAGCGCCGCATTCCGCGATGACCCCCTTGGCCGCCTCCCACCCCGACCGCATGCTCCAGTCCCCCGCCGCGATGGCGCACGACTCCAGCCCCAGCTCGGCCACCGTCTCCTCGTACACCGCCCGCCGCCCCTGCGCCGACGGCCATTCGTCGGGCCCGGCCACATGCGCGAACCGGCGGTGGCCCAGGTCCGCGAGGTGCCGAATCAGATCGGCCGTACGCGACGCGTCCGCGAAGGCCCCACGTGAGCGCATCTCGTCGTCGTACACGCCGTCGATCACGATGGGCACGCTCCGCTGCGCGGCCGCGCCCTCGCCCAGCGAGGTGAAGGACAGCACCCCGTCCGTCCCCTCGGGCTCCAGCAACGCCTCCAGCCGGGCGGCCCGCGCCTCGGCGTCGCCCTCGAGGCTGACGACGTCCAGCAGGTAGCCCGCCTCGTGCGCCTCCGCCGCCGCGCCGCGCAGCAGCTCCGGCGAGATGCGCTCGGTATTGCCCGGCAGGATCAGCGTGAGCCGGTTCGAGCGGCGGGTGCGCATCGTGCGGGCGGCCTGGTTCGGCCGGTAGCCGAGCTCCTTCACCGCGGCGGCGACCTTGCGGGCGGTCTCCGGGCGTACGGTCGGGTCCTCGCGCAGGAAGCGGGAGACGGTCTGGTGCGACACGCCGGCCAGCCGGGCGACTTCCCAGATCGTCGGGCGCTTCTTCGCACTGGCCCCGCGGGGCGCCGGCACCACCTCCGCCATGTGCGCCACCTTTTCACGCCCCGGCGGTGCGCCGGAAGCCCCGGCTTCGCCTCCGGACCCCTATTGATATTCACTCATGGGTAACACAGGCTTCACTACAGGCAGTTAGCGTGAATCGCCCGCCCCGCGCCACCTGGAGTGATGATGGCTCGTCGTGCAGCAGCGCTCCTCGCTCTGCTGTTCGCTTGCCTGTTCGCACCTGCGACGCTGGGGCACCACGGGGACCTCCCGGCCGTCGCCGCCGCGGCCGCGCCGAGCGCCGAGGGCGTGCCCGCGCACGAGCCGGTTCCCGCCGACGCCGCGATGGCCGGCTCCCGCAGCCGGTGTGCGGCCGCCTGCCCGGGCCCGGACGCCGAGAATCCGCCGGCCGCCGCGCCCGCCGCCGTCGGGCCGCGGGCGCCGGAGCCGCTGCCCGATCTCTCCCGTACGGCCAGACAGTCCTGCAGCCCCACCGCGGGCGCCGCCCCCACATCGGCCGCCCTTCAGATCTTCCGCTGCTGACCGGGCCTTTCGCCGCCCACCGAAGAACCACCGCGAGCGAAAGAGCACCATGTCTGCCCCCACACCCTCATTGTCATTCCGTCATGCCCTCCGCACCGATTTCCTGCCCTCCCTCGCCGTCTTCCTCGTCGCCGTCCCGCTCTGCGTCGGCGTCGCCGTCGCCTCCGGCGTGCCCGCCGAACTCGGCCTGGTCACCGGCATCGTCGGCGGCCTCGTCACCGGGCTGCTGCCGGGCAGCAGCCTGCAGGTCAGCGGCCCGGCCGCGGGCCTGACCGTGCTCGTCTTCGAGGCCGTCCAGGAGTACGGGCTCGCCGCCCTCGGCGCCATCGTCCTCGCCTCCGGAGCGCTGCAACTGCTGCTCGGGGCGCTGCGGCTCGGCCGCCTCTTCCGGGCCATCTCCGTCGCCGTCGTCGAGGGCATGCTGGCCGGCATCGGCCTCATCCTCATAGCCGGGCAGCTCTATGCGATGGCGGACGCCGAGGCGCCCGCCACGGGCATCGAGAAGTTCACCGCCCTTCCCGGCCTCGTCGCCGACCTGGCCGGCTCGGCCCGGGCCCTGACCACCTTCGCGCTCGGCGCCGCCGCCATCGCGGTGATGGCCCTCTGGCCGCGGCTGCCCGCCAAGGTGCGGGTGCTGCCCGGCGCCCTGGCCGCCGTCGTGCTCACCTCGGCCGCGGCCTTCGTCCTCGACCTGCCGGCGCGTACGGTCGAGGTCAACGGCCTCCTCGAGGTCATGCAGCCGCCGGGTGCGGAGGCCTTCGGGGCCCTCGCCGGGGCGGCCGGGACCGTGCTCGCCTTCACCCTCATCGCCTCCGCCGAGAGCCTGTTCAGCGCGGCGGCCGTGGACCGTATGCACGACGGGCCGCGGACCTCGTACGACAAGGAGCTGATGGCGCAGGGCGCGGGCAACACCGTCTGCGGGCTGCTGGGGGCGCTGCCGATGACCGCGGTCATCGTGCGCAGCGCGGCCAATGTCCAGGCCGGGGCGAAGACCAAGGTCTCCCGCGTGCTGCACGGCGTATGGCTGCTGCTGTTCGCCGCCCTGCTGCCCGCCGTGCTCGCGCTCATCCCGGTCGCCGCGCTCGCGGGTGTGCTGGTCTACTCCGGCTTCAAGCTGCTGCCGCTCGGGCACGTCCGTGAGCTGTGGCGCGAGCACCGCGGGGAGGTGGTCGTGCTCGTGACCACCGCGGGCGCGATCGTCCTGGTCAACATGTTCGAAGGGGTGCTGATCGGCCTCGCGATGGCGGTGGTGAAGACCGCGTGGGACATCTCGCACGTCCACACCACCGTCGACCGCTCCGGCAGCGGACCGATCACCGTGCGCCCCACGGGCAACGCCACCTTCCTGCGGCTGCCGAAGCTGCTCGACACCCTGGAGTCGCTGCCCGCGGAGCGGCCGATCGTGCTGGACCTGTCCGGGCTGCAGCACGTCGACCACGCCTCCGGCGTCGCCATGGCCGCCTGCGTGGAGCGGCACAACGCGGCCGCCGCCGACGCTATGGAGGTTTCCGGACCGGTCGGGTATCCATACGGCCATGAACTCCGGCCTGCCCGCACCTCCCCCTGAAGGCACCGGCGCACTGCCGCCGGGGACGTACGACGGCAGTGTCGTCCTCGTCACCGGCGGCGGGACCGGGCTCGGCAAGGCGATCGCGGCCGAGTTCGGGCGGCTGGGCGCGGATCTGGTGGTGGCGAGCCGTAAGGCCGAGCATCTCAAGAGCGCCGAGGAGGGGCTGGCCGCCGCCGGGGCGCGGGTGCTCGCCGTGCCGTGCGACATCCGCGAGCCGGAGCGGATCGCGGAGGTCTTCGATGCCGCGGAGGAGGCCTTCGGGCTGCCGGACGTGCTGGTCAACAACGCGGCGGCGAACTTCCCCGTGCCCGCGGAGGACATGTCGCCCAATGCGTGGCGGTCGGTCGTCGACATCACGCTGAACGGGACGTACTTCACGGCGCGGGAGTTCGCCAGGCGGCATCTGGCGGCCCGTACGACCGGCTCCATCATCAACGTCGGTGCCTCGTACGCCTGGACCGGCGGCCCCGGCTACGCGCACAGCGCCGCCGCGAAGGCCGGCGTGAAGAATCTGGTCGAGACCCTTGCCGTGGAGTGGGGCCCGTACGGCATCCAGGTCAACGGTCTGGTCCCGGGCCTGATGCCGCACGAGGACATGACCGCCGACATCCGCGCGAACCTCGACCGGGTCCGCTCCGCCAATGCCCGCCAGCCCGCGCTACGGGTCGGCGCGCCGCGCGAGCTGGGCTGGGCGGCGACCTTTCTGGCCTCGCCGTACGCGCGCTTCATCAGCGGCCACACACTGGTCGTGGACGGCGCGAACTGGCAGCGGCGAGATCTCGTGACACCCGAAGTGACGCCGATCCGGGAGCAGTTGGGGCGCGGTCCGTACGACGGATGAGCCGGTCGCGGGAACCCGATGGGGCCGAGCGGACAGTAAGAGGGTGTGGACACCAATCAGGGGGCCCTGCGCGTGCTGCGAAGCCGGGTCAGGGGCGGTGACGCGGCCGCGTTCACCGAGTTGTTCGACACGTACGCCGGCGCCGTCTACAACCATGGCTTCCGGCTGACCGGTGACTGGTCGGCCGCCGAGGACGTCGTGTCGCTGACCTTCCTCGAGGCCTGGCGGCTGCGCGAGAAGGCGGCCGCGGACGGCGGCTCGCTGCGGCCGTGGCTGCTGGGCATCGCGACCAACGTCACCCGCAACATGCGCCGCGCGGCCCGCCGCCACACGGCGGTGCTGGCCCGCCTGACGCCACCGGAGCCGGTACGCGACATCGCCGACGACGTCGCAGGCCGGCTGGACGACGCCGCCTATCTCGACGCCGTGCGGGTGGCGGTACGGAAGTTGCGCCGCCCCGAGCGGGAGGTGCTCGCGCTGTGCGTGTGGGGCGGTCTCGACTACGCGGCGGCCGCCGAGGCCCTGGATATCCCGGTCGGCACGGTGCGCTCGCGGCTGTCGCGGGCACGGTCCCGGCTCTCCGCCGAACTCGGCGCCGGATCCGGACAGATACAGGGTGACCGACCGTCTCCGGACGGGCGCATGAAGGAGGAGCGAACGTGACCCGGATTCCGCCCGCCCGCGACCGCCGGCTCCCGGCCGAGCGACACCGCTATCTGCGGGAGCAGCTGGCCCGCGAGTTCGACCCGGAGAAGCCGGCCGCGGCGGCCCGGCCCGTGTGGCGCCGCTCGGTGCTTCTGGCGCCGGCCGCGGTCGTCGCCCTGTCCGTCGCCGTCGCGGCGGGGGTGGCTGTGACGCGGGACGGGAACGACGAGGCGCCGCCGGGGCCTTCGAGCGACCTGAGCTTCACCAGCGCTTCCGCACTGTTCGAGCAGGCCGCGCGGCGCGCCGAGGCGAAGGCGCCGCCGAAGGTCGCGGACCAGCAGTTCATCTATACGAAGCGGCAGGACTATCACTGGAAACTGGACCCCGGCATCAAGCTGCCGGCCGGATGCGCGACCACGGATGAGGGCCATCCGTACGGGCTGCGGGAGATCGCGGCCTCGGTCGACGGCAAGCACGTCGGCAGCTCCCGCGAGCACCGCGACGGGCGCACCGTCGAGCGGCAGATCGCCAAGCAGCTGCCCGGCAAGGGGATGCCCACGTCGTATCGGCAGGTGCAGCGTGATGTGCCGACGGACGCCCGCACCATGTCCTGGTGGCTGTCGGGGAGCGGGAAGCTGCCCCCGCCGCAGATGCGGGCCGGGTTGCCGAACGAGATGACCGGCTCCCGGACCGCCGCGCGGCTGCTCAACGACCACCTGCTGCCGCCGAAGACGGAGGCCGCGGTGTACCGGGCACTGGCCCGTATGACGAAGGGCGGGCACCAGAAGACCGAGCTGCTGAGCACGAAGGACGTGGCCGGGCGCAACGGGATCGGCGTCCGGTTCCAGCAGTTGGGCGGCGTACGGCTCGACCTGGTCTTCGACCGCCAGGACCTCACCTACATGGGCACGAACACGGTCGACGTCTCCGGCCCCAAGGACAAGTGCGATGTGCTCCACATCGGCGACGTGGTCAGCGGCACCGCCGTCCTGAAGCGCGCCGTGGTCGACGCCCTGGCCGACGGGTCCTGAGCGCCGCCTACCGCCCCTCGAAGTCCGGCGGCCGCCGCGCCGCCTTGGCCGTAAAGCCCTCGCGGGCGTCGTCCGAGGTGAGGGTGACGGCGGCGGCGAAGGCGGAGCTCTCCAGGGCGGTGGTGAGGCCCGCGTCGGCGAAGGCGTCGATGTCGCGCTTGATGCCCTGGACGGCGAGCGGGGCGTTGGCGGCGATGTCGGCGGCGAGGCCGCGGGCGGTCTTCTCCAGCTCGTCGGCCGGCGTCACCTGCTGTACGAGGTGCAGCCGTTCGGCCGTCGCCGCGTCGATGCGGCGTCCGGTCAGCGCCAGGTACTTCGCCCAGCCCGCGCCCGCGTCCCGCGCGATCCGCAGGTCGCCGCCGGCGTCGACCGCGGCGCCGAGCTGCGCCTCCGGGAGCGCGAAGACCGCGTCGTCGGCGGCGACGCGGATGTCGGCCATCAGCGCGAGCTCGAAGCCGAAGCCCAGGCAGTAGCCCTGCACCGCGGCGACGACCGGTTGCGGCAGGCCCGCGAAGACCCGCATCCGCTCGTGCACCCAGCGGATGCCCTCGTGGTAGTTGCGGGTACGCTCCGAGCCCGACCGGCCCGTAATACCGCCGCCGGGCGCCCCGATGTCGATGCCCGCGCAGAACGCCCGGCCCTCGGCGCGCAGCAGCACCGCGCGGATGCGGTCGTCGAAGCGGATCCGGTCGGCGAAGAGGCCGAGCTGGCGGGTGGACTCCCAGCTCCAGGCGTTGAGCTTCTGCGGGCGGCAGAGGGTGAGGACGCCGAGCCCTCCGTCCTCGACGTCCAGGCGCAGCCGCTCCTCGCCCTCGTCGATGTCGGTGCGGATCGTGTCGATCACCGGCTGCCCCCTCCACGGATCTGACGTCGCGTCAGCTTAGGGGGGTGGGCACTAGCCGTCCATGCCGCGCGTCGCCATGCCGTGCATGCCTGACCTCGCGGCGAATGGGTAGCCGACACCCGACGGAAGGAGTCAGGCCATGCCCCTCACATTCCGCAAGAGCTTCCGGATACTTCCGGGCGTACGCCTCAACATCAGCCGCCACTCCTGGTCGATCACCACCGGCGGCCGCCACGGCCCGCGCCGCACCCACAGCAGTACGGGCCGGCGCACCACGTCGATGGACCTGCCCGGGCCTTTCGGCTGGCGGAAAACCACTCATTCCGGCCGAAAACGTCGCCGTCGCGTGCACTGACCACTAGGCTCGGCCCATGGCTGATCGCGGAGAGTACAAGCGGGATCAGAACTACCTCACGACACGTATCACCGCCGACGGCCGGGACGGCTATCCGGTGGAGCCGGGCCGCTATCGCCTGGTGATCGCCCGCGCCTGTCCCTGGGCGAACCGGGCGGCGATCGTCCGGCGGCTGATGGGCCTGGAGGACGCGCTGTCGATGGGCATCGCGGGACCGCTGCACGACGAGCGCAGCTGGTCCTTCCATCTGGACCCGGACGGCAAGGACCCGGTGCTGGGCATCGAGCGGCTGCAGGAGGCGTTCTTCAAGCGCCGGCCCGACTACCCGCGGGGCATCACGGTCCCGGCGCTCGTCGACATCCCCTCCGGCGCGGTGGTGACCAACGACTTCCGGCAGATCACCCTCGATCTGGAGCAGGAGTGGCAGGCCCTGCACCGCGACGGCGCGCCCGACCTGTACCCGGAGAAGCTGCGCGACGAGATCGACGAGGTCGCGGAGCTGGTCTTCCGGGACATCAACAACGGCGTCTACAAGTGCGGCTTCGCGACCTCGCAGGAGGCGTACGACACGGCGTACGACCGGCTGTGGGAGCGCCTGGACTGGCTGGAGGAGCGGCTGCAAGGCCGCCGCTACCTGGTCGGGGACTCCCTCACCGAGGCCGACGTCCGGCTGTGGCCGACGCTGGTCAGGTTCGACGCGGTCTACCACGGCCACTTCAAGTGCAACCGGCAGAAGCTCAGCGAGATGCCGGCGCTGTGGGCGTACGCCCGGGACCTCTTCCAGACCCCCGGCTTCGGCGACACGATCGACTTCGACCAGATCAAGACGCACTACTACGGCGTCCACCGCAACATCAACCCGTCCGGGATCGTCCCCAAGGGCCCGTACCCCGGCGACTGGCTCAGCCCGCACGGCCGCGAGGACCTCGGCGGCCGCCCCTTCGGCGACGGCACCCCGCCGGGACCGCCGCCGGAGGGCGAGCGGGTGCCACCGCTGACGTGAGCGGGGCCGGGCGGTGCGGGCTCAGAGCCAGTCGCGGCGCTTGAAGATGAGATACAGCACGACGCACACCACGCCCATCAGGAAGATGGCGAAGGGATAGCCGAACGCCCAGTGGAGTTCCGGCATGGTGTCGAAGTTCATGCCGTAGATGCCGCCGATGACGGTCGGGGCGAAGAGGATGGCCGCCCAGCTGGAGGCCTTCTTGAGTTCGTCGTTCTGGGCGTTGCTCGCCTGCGCGAGGGCCTTCATCTCCTCGTTCTGCGCCTGGCTGACCAGGGTGGCGTTCACCGTCAGGATGTCGGTGAGCGCCTGGCGGAAGCCGTCCACCCGCTCGGCGACCGTGGTGGCGTGGTCGGCGACGTCGCGGAGGTAGCGCTGCAGCTCCTCGTTCGTGTCGTACTTCTCGAAGCCGGCCTGCAGGCCGCGCAGCATGCCCAGCAGCGGGCGGGTGGCGCGCTGGAACTCGACCACCTCGCGGGAGAGTTCATAGGTGCGGCGGGAGGCGTTCGGGTCGCCGCCGAAGACCTGGGTCTCGATCTCGTCGATGTCGTTCTGCAGCCCGGCCACCACCGGCGCGTACCCGTCGACGACGGCGTCGAGGATCGCGTACAGCACCGCCTCGGGCCCCAGCCGCAGCAGGTCAGGGTCGTCCTCCAGGCGCCGGCGCACCCGCCCGATGTCCGGCGACTGGCCGTGCCGCACCGTCAGTACGAAGCCGGGTCCGACGAAGAGGTGCAGCTCGCCGAAGTTCACCTCCTCGACGTCGTCGAGATAGCGGGCCGCCCGCAGCACCACGAAGAGCGTGTCGCCGTACCGCTCCAGCTTCGGCCGCTGATGCGCGACCACCGCGTCCTCCACGGCCAGCTCGTGCAGCCCGAACGCCTCCGCCGCGGAGTGCAGCTGCGCCTCGGAGGGGCGGTAGAGGCCGATCCAGGCCAGCGTGCCGTCGCCGTGCGGCAGCTGCTCGTACGCCTCGGTGAGGGTGGCCGGGGTGCGGGTGCGGCGGCCGTCGCGGTACACGGCGGCGTCCACCACGGACTTCTCCACCGCCGGCGGCGGCTGCACGGGCAGCCGTGTCTCCATGGTCGTCTCGGGCGCCGCCTCCCGGTCCTCGTCGTGCTGGATCCGGGCGAGGCGGCGGGCAGGGCGCAGCGAGCGGGCGAGCCGGTCGGCCATGGGGATCCTCCTGGGACGGGGGCGGAGCCTGGGCGCGACGATAACGTCTCTACGGGTGCCCGCAATGCGGGCGGAATGCGCACGCATGGTGCGCGCGGGGGCAAACGTATGTTGAGGTAAGGGGGAACTCACGTCCGGCACCCGCCTGTAGGGAGACGCCCATGAGACCTTCCCTTGCGCGCCCGACCATCACCCGCCGAAGACTGCTCGCCGCGAGCGCCGCCGCCGCGGCGGGCGTCGCCGTCTCGGCGCCCGCCGCCCGCGCCGGCGCCGCACCCACCACCATCCGCTTACCTGACGGCTTCCGTCCGGAGGGCATCGCCATCGGCCCCGGCCCGTACGCCTATTTCGGCTCGCTCGCGGACGGCGCGGTGTACCGGGTCGAGCTGGCCACGGGGCGCGGCGCCGTGCTCGGCCCGGCGCCAGGAGCGCCGACCGTAGGGCTGACGACCGACCGGCACGGGCGGATCTTCGCGTCCGGCGGCCCGAGTGGTCAGCTGCGGGTCGTATCGGCGGCCGACGGCACCATCCTGAAGACCTATCAGGCGGGGACGCCCGACCAGAGCTTCGTGAACGACGTGGTGCTCACGCCCGACGCCGCCTACTTCACCGACTCGTTCCAGCCGCGCCTCTACGCCCTCCGGCTCGGCCACCGCGGCGGCCTGCCGACCGGCTTCGACACCGTCCCCCTCTCCGGCGACTGGGTACAGGCCCCGCCCGGCGGCTTCTCCGCCAACGGCATCACCCGCACCCCCGACGGCAGCGGCCTGCTGATGATCGACCAGACCCTGGACGGCGGCGGCCTGGTGCGCGTCGACCCGGCTACGGGCGTCGCGCGGCGGGTCGACCTGGGGCCGGCGAGGCTGCCGAACGGCGACGGGATGCTGCTGCTCGGCCGCACGCTGTACGTCGTGCAGAACCGCCAGAACGCCATCGACGTATTCCGCCTCGACCCGTCCGCCCGCAAGGGCTCACTGGTCAAGTGCATCACCGACCCCCGCTTCGACATCCCGACCACAGTGGCCCGCTTCCGCGACCGCCTCTACCTCCCCAACGCCCGCTTCTCGACAGAGCCGACGCCGCAGACGCCGTATACGGCGGTGGCGGTGCGGATCTAGACTGATTCCTCGTGGACCTCCGGGAACCTGCGCCGGTTCAAGCGCCCGGCTGGAACGCGGCGCACCCCGCGCTCCTGCAGTGCCGGTTGCTCAACGACGAGCCGGTGCGGGCGCCGGCGGTGGACCTGCTCGGCACCGGACAGCGCGCCGCGCAGCTCAGCGCGCTGATCCTGCGCTCCTCGGGCGTGACGCCGTTCACGATCGCCGTCGACGCCGACTGGGGCATGGGAAAGTCCAGCCTCATGCACCGGGTCCGGAGCGACCTCGAGGCGCAACCGGGTGTGGAGTGCGTCTGGTTCAACGCGTGGACCTCGCACGGCGACGACGCTCTGGAAGCCCTCATCAAGTCGGTCCTCGAGCGCTTCGACCGCAGCGCGCTGCGCCGCACCGCCCGCCGGGTCGGCCGGCACCAGCGGCCGCTGCTGGCCTTACGGGGTGTGGCGCGCGCCCTGCTCGATCTCGTACGCCTCGGGTCCGCGGTCGACGATGTGTGGGCGGCCTTCGCCGGCGACGCCAAGTCGCGCAATGACCTGCGGCAGGTCATCAAGGACCTGGCCGCGGACTGGGCCGCGCGGCCGGTGCCGGAGACCGGGGGCCGGCGCATGCTGGTCGTCTTCGTGGACGACCTGGACCGCTGCGCGGACGAGACCGTGCAGGCGGTGTGCGAGGCGGTGAAGGTGTATCTGGACGTGCCGGGCCTGGTGTTCGTGCTCGGCTGCGACCAGGCGCGGCTGGCGTCGGCGGGCCGGGCGGAGGGTGGTGGCTACGGGGCGGTCGACTACCTCGAGAAGATCATCCAGAGCAGCTACCGGATCCCGGCGCCGACGGCGGAGGAAGCTCGCAACCTGGTGCTGGCGTATACCGAGGACTCCCGCACCCAGACCGTGATCAGCGGCCGGCTGCCCGAGGTACTCGCGGAGCGCACGGGGCGCAATCCGCGGCGGATCAAGCGGCTGATCAACAGCTTTGTGCTGGAGTATCACCTGGCGCCGCAGTGGTGGGAGTTCGGCCCGGAGGCGCTGATCCATATCGTGCTGCTGCAGCATCTGTATCCGGACTTCTACCGGGCGGCGGCGCGGCCCGGGGGGCGGGATATGGTGGCGGACTTTCTCGGTTATCGGCAGGCCCGGAGCATGCTGCGGCTCGGCCGCGCGGGCAGCGAGCCGGAGGAGGTGGGTGAGCAGCCGGACAACGTCGATGCGCTCTTCACGGAGCTGGACCTCGTCACGCCATCGGATGTGCATCCCGAGGTGTGGCCGGAGCGCTTGAGCGATCTCGAAGCGGCGCTCCCGCCCGTCTTCACCGGACTGGCCGCGGACGATGACTTCGTCACCCTGCTCTCTGATGTACAGGCCATGCCGGAGGCGAAGCAGCTGTGGCAGCACGTCCGGCGCACCGGCGTCTCGCCGACGGCCAACGCACCGGAGCCGGGGCCGGTGTTTCCCCGCGGCACTGCCTCGCCGTACGCGGTGCGGAGGTGCCCGAACGGACACACCGGCAACGAGCCCGATGACGAGTGGTGCAGGACCTGCGGGTTCAGGCTGGAACCGCGCCCGGCCGCCGCCGGTGGCGGTGCCCCGCCGACGCCCGCATTCGACCCCGAGCCCGACACCCAGGATCCCGACTCGACGGGCACGTTCCCGGTGCCCCTGCAGCCGGCGGCCAGCCCTTACTCGTATCCGACCAGGTCCTCCCCGGCTCCGCCCCAGCAGAAGAAGTCCTGACCTTTCTCGGCGTGGAATTGTCAGTGCCGGGCGGCAGGATGGCCGGTATGGACGCTGGGCTGTTGCGGCCGGCTGCCATGCTTCGGGTTGCTGAGGTGGGTGAGGCGGTCGTCGGGCGGCTCGGGGGGTTGCCTCGGTTGCCGGAGGGGGTGGTGTGGCCTGCATGGGAGGGGCATGGGCCGTTGTCGTTCGTTGCGGCCGTGGAGTGTGCGGCGTTGCCGCGTGGTGAGCTGGATGTGGTGCTGCCGGAGG
This sequence comes from Streptomyces coryli, assembly GCF_011044975.1. Classification (GTDB taxonomy): domain Bacteria; phylum Actinomycetota; class Actinomycetes; order Streptomycetales; family Streptomycetaceae; genus Streptomyces; species Streptomyces coryli. The sequence continues at coordinate 88,663 of NZ_JAAKZV010000001.1, forward strand.
GGGGCACGTTGGCGTTCTTCTGTTTCGACGGCAGCGTGGATGACGGTGACGCGCTGGTGATGCCCGACGATCGGGAGTCGTGGGCGGGGGCGCGGGTGCTGTACGTGCCCGCGGAGGCGGACGCCGTGGAGCGGGCGGCGCCGGCGGAGCTGAAGTCGTATCCCGAGGTGCCGCTGGCGGCGAGCGTCGCCGCGACCGCCGCCGAGCCGTGGGCGCCCGCCGCGCATGCGGCGTTCGCGCCGGCGGGCATCGCATAGGTGGCCATGCCGCCCCCGTGCAGAACCCGGTGGAGTACGAGGTGGCGCACGGCTTCCTCGGCTGCGATGACTGGCAGGACCCGCGGATCGACGAGGAGGCCGGGCGGTGGGTGCTGCTGGCGCAGTTCGACAGCGAGGATGCCGCGGGGATGATGTGGGGTGACTGCGGCTCGCTGTACTGGCTGATACGGCCGGAGGATCTGGCGGCGGGGCGCTTCGAGCGGGCCATGTTCACCTGGCAGTGCAGCTGACGGGAGGGGTTGTTGTGGGCAGTGCCGAGGTTCCCGGGATAGATGAGTCGACGCCGCATGCCGCGCGGATCTGGAATTACTGGATGGGCGGTAAGGACAACTATGAAGCGGACCGGGCGGCCGGTGACGCGGTCGCCGAGGTGTATCCGGACATCGTCACGATGGCGATGCAGTCGCGGCAGTTCCTGATCCGGGTCGTGCGGCATCTCGCCGGTGCCGCGGGCATCCGGCAGTTCCTGGACATCGGCACCGGGCTGCCGACGATGCAGAACACCCACGAGGTGGCGCAGCAGATCGCTCCCGAGACCAAGGTCGTGTACGTCGACCACGACCCCATGGTGCTGGCCCATGCCCGCGCGCTGCTCACCAACACCACGGCCGAGGGCACCGCCACCTACGTCCACGCCGACTACCACGACCCGGAGCTCATCGTCCGCGAGGCGGCGAAGACGCTGGACTTCGAGCGGCCGGTGGCCGTGATGTTCATGGGCGTGCTCGGGTACGAGCAGGACCTCGCGGTGCTGCGCTCCATCGTCGGCACGGTGATGGCGGCGGTGCCGTCCGGCAGCCATCTGGTGCTCTGGGACGGCACCGACACCGGGGACGCCGTCGTCGAGGGCGGCGAGAAGCTGGTGGAGTCGGGCGGGGTGCCGTATGTCCTGCGGAGTCCGGCGCAGCTGGGTGAGTGCTTCGCGGGGCTCGAGCTGGTCGAGCCCGGGCTGACGCCGATCACGCTCTGGCGGCCCGAGGACGGGGGCACGGGGGCGCCGGAGTCGATCGACGCATACGGGGCGGTGGGGCGCAAGCCCTAGGCAGGGTGCGCGATTTGGGGTGCCTTGTCGGCTGCCGCCGCTACTCTTCTTGGCATGCACGGGGACCGGGGGCGGTTGATCGACGGGCGGTTCGAGCTGCTCGAGCGGCTGGGCAGCGGCGGCATGGGCACGGTGTGGCGGGCCCGCGACACCGCGCTGCGGCGCGAGGTCGCGCTGAAGGAGGTGCGCACCGCCGACCCAGCGCTGCTCGCCGACCATCCCGAGGCCGAACGGATGCTCAGGGAACGGGTGTTACGGGAGGCGCAGGCGCTCGCGCGGCTGAGTCATCCGAATGTCGTCACCATCCATCACATCGTCGATGCCGAGCCGCATCCGTGGCTGGTGATGGAGCTGGTGCCGGGCGGCAGCCTGCAGGACCTGCTGGCCGCGCACGGCCCGCTGGACCCGGTCACGGCGGCGCGGCTCGGCCTCGATGTGCTGGCCGGGTTACGGGCCGCGCACGCCGCCGGAATCCACCACCGCGACGTCAAGCCGGCCAATGTGCTGCTGCGTGCCGACGGCAGCGCCGTGCTCACCGACTTCGGCATCGCCGCGCTGCAGGGCTCGGACGCGCTGACCCGGCCGGGCGATGTGATCGGCTCGCCCGAATACATCGCGCCGGAGCGGATCCGCGGCGCACCCGATCATCCGGCCGCCGACCTGTGGTCGCTCGGCATGCTGCTGTACGTGCTGGTGGAGGGCGTCAGCCCGCTCCGCCGCGAGAACACCCTCGCCACGCTGGCCGCGGTCCTCGACGCCGAGCTGCCCACGCCGCAACGGGCCGGCACGCTCGCCCCGGTGCTGCAGGCGCTGCTCGTACGGGACCCACAACTGCGGCCGGACGCGCAGCGGTTGGAGGGCATGCTGCGCGAGGCCGTCACGGCCGGGGACGGCGGAGCGCGCGCCGGCGCGGCGGCCGGCGGAGCCTTCGCCGTCACCCGCACAGCCGCGCCGGGCGGCCGCGGCGCCGGCCCCCGCGCGTACACCCCGACCGCGCTCGACAGCCCGCGACCGCAGCACCCGCCCGGCGATTCCCGGCAGCGCACCACGCTCCTGGTCGCGGCCATCGCGCTGGCGATGGTGCTGCTCGGCGCCATGGCGGCCGGCTTCGTGCTGTGGGCCGGCGGCGACAACGGGAACGGCGGCCGGGACGGCGGGGGCAACGACGCCAAGGGCAGCACCGCACAGCAGCCACCGGGCAAGCAGCCGCAGAACTCACAGCGGCAGACCACCCCGGCGGGCGAACAGCCCGGCGGGTCCACCACGCCCGCCGAGCCGAGCGACTCCGGCCCCGACAAGGAGTCCCCACCCGAGACCAAGCCCCCCGACGCGAGCGACGGCCGCTGGATCGCCGTCCTCGACAGCGAGAAGAGCAAGTCGGTCGCCGAGAGCCAGCTGGCGAAGATCCGCTCCTCGGTCCCCGAGGCCCGGCTGCTGCACAGCGACGACTACGCCTCCCTGAACCCCGGGCACTGGGTGGTCTACGCCGCAGGCGACTTCGCCGACGGCCACGCCGCCGTGGCGTACTGCAAGAAGATCGGCCGCGCCACCACCAGCCTCTGCTACGGCCGCTACCTCAGCGACCTCCCCGACGACAACACCCTCTACTGCCCCCCGGAGGGCGGCGGCGTCTGCACCCGCCGCTGAGCCGCAGCGCGGCGCAGCGCGGCCCGGCGCGGCGCGGCCAGCCACTCACCCCTTACGCCGCTCCACCACCCCCCGCACAAAGGCCGCCTGCCCCACGTGCTCCAGGTCATCCCCGATCACGCTCACCAGGCGCACCCCCAGCGTGACCGGCGGCGTCCAGTTCTTGTCGATGACGCGGTCGAGGTCCTCGTCGCTCAGGCCACGGACATACGCCACCGTCTGGTCATGCACGGCGCGGTGATAGCCCGCCAGCTGCTTGGCCGTCACCCCCCGCACCGCCGCGACCTCCTCGGCGCTGTGCCCGTAGCCCGTCTCCGCCGGCTCGAAGGGCAGGCCGAACTTCTCGTGCCACCCCTTCGCCGTCCACACCTGCTCCAGCCCTGCGACCTCCGCGATGTGGTCGTCCTGCACCCGGGTCAGATGCCAGACGAGCCACGCGATGGAGTTGGCCTCGTCGTCGAGCCTGGCCTCGAGCTCCGCGGGCCCGAGCCCGGCGACCGCGGCGTCGACCTCCTCCAGGATCCGGCCGAAGTGGTCGACGAGCATGTCTGCGTTGGTGGCCATGGTGGCGACTCCTTGCGCGAGATGTCCGGTACTCCCCCATCGTGCACCCGGCCACCGACAGTCACCTCTCACCCTCGTCCGCGCGCGCCACCAGCCGCGACAGCTCCACCCGCGAGCGCACCCCGAGCGCGACGAACACATTCCGCAGGTGGTGGTCCACCGTGCGCGGGCTCACCGACAGCAGCCGGGCGACCTCGCGGTTGGTGGCCCCCTCCGCCACCTGCCGGGCGATCCGCAGCTGCTGCGGCGTCAGCCGCTCCAGTACGGAGGGCGGCTCGGGCCCGGCAGCGCCGGAGCCCCCGGCAGCCCCCGCAGCCGAAGCCGCCGCCCCGGCAGCCGCCGACACCGCGCCCGTGGCCCGCAGCGCCGCCTCCGCCTGCCCCGCCCACACCCCGGCCCCGCACCGCTCGAACGCCACCCGCGCGTCCCGCAGCGCCTCCCGCGCAGGCCCCGGACGCCGCTGCCGTCGCAGCCACTGCCCGTACTGCAGCGCGGTACGGGCGCGCTCGAACTCCCCGTCCAGGTCCTCATGCCGGTCCAGCGCCTGCCCGAAGTGCGCCTCGGCCGCATCGTCGTCGCCGCCGGCCGCCGCGACCAGGGCGCGGCAGCGCAGCAATTGCGCCGCGGCCTGCGGATCGGGCCCGAGCCCGGCCCAGACCGCGTAGCCGGCCAGCGCTTCCACGGCCTCCGCGGCCGCCTCCTCCCGGTCCGTATCCGAGCTCAGCGCGGCCTCGACGAAGCACGGCACCGCCATCATCCGCAGCGCGAAGTGCCCGCCCCGCGGCCCGGTACGCACCAGCGGCCGCAGCCGCGCCGCCGCGTCCGGCGCCCGGCCGCGGGCCAGGTCGGCGCGCGCCAGCGCCCACTGCGTCAGCGTCCTGGCCTGCGCCAGCCCGTGCCGTACGGCCGTGGCGTCCGCCGCCGCCGCGAGGGCGGCGACCGCCTCGGCGTCGTCGTCGAGGGAGGCGACGAGGGCGAGGACGGCGTGGTGGTGGGCGAGCACATTGCTCTCGCCGGCCTGCCGGGCCGCGCGCACGCCCTCCTCGGCATGCGCCCGCGCGCTGACGTGCCGGCCGAGCCGCAGCTCCGCGTAGGCGAGCACCTCCAGGGCGCGCGGGACGACGGTGGTGAGGCCGTGCGCACGGGCGACGGCGAGCGCGCGGCCGCCGAGCTCGCCCGCCGCGGTCAGGTCGCCGAGGACCAGCGAGGCCGAGCCCGCCGGCACCAGCAGCTCCGGGTCGTCCTCGTCCGCCGCCAGCTCGACGACGCGGCGCAGCTCCCGCAGCCCGCCGCCGAAGTCCGGTCCTGGCCCGCCGACCACGGCGGTCATGGCGCGCAGGAAGCGCTCCAGCAGGCCGCCGCCCGACGGGCCTGGCCCGAGCACCTCGCGATACGCGGCGGCGTCGCCCATCGCCCAGCACGCCTCGGCGGCGCCCAGCCGGGCCCGTATCGCCCGCTCGTGATCGCCGTCGTCGTCGAGGAGCCGCGCCGCCAGCAGCAGCGAGGCCCGGGCGTCGGCGACCGGGCCGGTGCGCAGGGCGAGCATTCCGTGGACGAGGGCGGCGCGGCCGCGGGCCGGTGACGGGGCCGTGGCCGCGCGCAGCGGCTGCAGTAAGTGCGCCGCGTGGTCGGGCAGTCCGGCGCGCAGGGCGTGTTCCGCGGCGCGGGTCAGGAGCAGGGCCCGGTCCGCCGGCAGGGGCGAGGACGCGCCGTTCGCTCGGGTCACGCCCGTCACGCTACGACCGCGGCCCACGCCGCGCCAGGCCCGCGCACCGGTGCGCGGGCCTGGCCCCATGGGGAAGCGGAACTCAGCCCTCATGCGGGCAGTTGCCCCGGTACTCCTCGATGGTCGTGCTCCGCTGCGGCAGCGGGCACAGGAACTGCTCGTAGCGGGTGTCGTTGTCGATGAAGCGCTTCAGCCACGAGATGGAGTACTTCGCGATCGTGGTGTTGGAGCTGTTCGGCGTGAAGTGCGACGCGTTGTTCAGCTCCAGATACGCCCGGTCGAGGCTGCTCGACAGGCTGGTGTAGAACGGCTCCGAGTGTGACGACACCGGGGCGATCGAGTCGCCGTCCGCGCCCACGATCAGCGTCGGGGTCTTGATCTCCGGCCAGCTCTTGTCGGTGTTCCACCCGGTGAGCGGGATCGCCGCCTGCAGGTTCGTACGGGACTTGGCGGCCTCCAGCGAGCCGCCGCCGCCCATCGAGTGGCCCATCACGCCGAGCCGCGAGCTGTCGATGCGGCTGCGCACGGTGCTGCGCTGGGTCAGGTAGTCCAGCGCGGACAGCAGCTGCCGGCCGCGGCTGGCGGGCTGGTCGGAGGTGGTGTTGGTGTCGATCGTGAAGACCACGAAGCCCTGCGAGGCCAGCCGCGGGCCGAGCCAGGCGATGGTGGACTGGGTGGCGGTGAAGCCGGGCGAGATGGCTATCGCGCCGAAGGTGCCGTCGGCCGTGGAGGTCGGGTAGTAGATGGTGCCGCCGCCGAAGCCGCTCACGCTGATCCGCGACACGGACGACTGGGAGACGGCGTAGTGGCCGCGCGACGCCTCGATGCTGGAGGTGGTCGGATCGGGGCCGCGTTCGTACGGATTCTCCGCGGACTCGGCGCCGATCGCCTGGCTCGTCACCAGGGCGCCGGTGGCCAGGAGCACCGCGATACCGGTGCGGATCAGTCGCTTCGGGCGCCGGCGCGCCCGCCGGGTGGGGGATGTCTGCTGCACGACGAGGGTTCCTCTCACTGGGAGCGGAGCCGCGCAGGGGGGCCGCGGAACTCCGCCTCGGTCGCTGACAGCGGCAACTATCGCGGCGCCCCTGCGCCCGGCACATCGGCGAAATCACCGGTGTCGTACGCGGCGGTAACCTCGCGGCAACCCTGCGGTGACCCGCCCTACCCCGTCCCGCCGGTGCGCAAGTCCCGCGCGACGATGGCGGCCTGCACCCGGTTCGACACCCCGAGCTCGGTGAGGATCCGGCTCACATGCGCCTTCACGGTCGACTCGCGCAGCCGCAGCAGCTCCCCGATCTCGGCGTTGGTCAGCCCGTCCGCCACGCTCTCCAGCACCTGCCGCTCGCGCGCGGTGAGCCGCCCGGCGGCTTCCCTGGCGGCGCGGGTACGGGCCGAGTCCGGGCGGTGGAAGCGGCTGATCACCGTGCGCGTGACCGCGGGCGACAGCATCGCCGCGCCGCCGGCGACCACCCGTACCGCATGCAGAATCTCGTCCGGCGGCGTGGACTTGAGCAGGAAGCCGGCCGCGCCGGCGGCCAGCGCACCGTATACGTACTCGTCGAGGTCGAAGGTCGTCAGCACCGTCACGGCAGGCGGCGAGGGCAGCGCCCGCAGCGCGCCGGTGGCCGCGATCCCGTCCATCACCGGCATCCGGATGTCGACCAGCGCCACGTCCGTACGGTGCCGGCGGGCCAGCTCCACCGCCTCCCGGCCGTCGGCCGCCTCGCCGACCAGCTCCAGGCCGTCGTCGGTGGCCACCAGATCGGTGAGCCCGGCGCGGACGAAGGCGTCGTCGTCGACGATCATCACCTTGATCAACGGGCCACCGCCGCGGCCGGCACCAGGCCCGTATCGGCGTCCTGCGGATGCGCCGGTACGGGCAGTTCGGCGCGCAGCTCGAAGCGGCCGTCCGCGCGCCGGTGGCTGAGTTCGCCGTGCAGCGCGGCCACCCGCTCGGCGATGCCGATGAGTCCGTAGCCGCGGTGCGAAGAGTCGGGACTCTTGGCGGGCGCGGGGTTGGCGACCCGGATCGATACCCGGGCGCGGTCCGCCGCCACCGCCAGCGTGACCGGCCGGCCCGGCGCGTGCTTGCGGGCGTTGGTGAGCGCCTCCTGCACGATGCGGTGCGCCGCGAGCCGCACCGCGGCCGGGAGCGGGGCCAGTTCGGCGAGTTCCGCGTCGACCGGGGTGCCCGCGGCGCGCGCGGCGGCGACCAGCGCGGGCAGGTCGTCGGCGGTCGGGGTGAGCGGTGCAGGACCGTCCTCGTCGCGCAGCGCGCCGAGCAGGTCGCGCAGATCGTCGAGGGCGTGCGCGCTGGTGTCGCGGAGCTGGCCGAGCCGTTCGCGTACCGGCTCGGGCACCTCCGTGGCGCGGCGCTGGAGGACGCCGGTGTGCAGGACCAGCAGGCTGAGGCGGTGGGCCAGGACGTCGTGCATCTCCCGTGCGATACGGGCCCGTTCGGCCAGTCGGACGCGGTCGTCGCGCAGCCGGTTCGCGGCCTCGACGTGGTCGAGCTGGACGGCGAGCGACTGCGCGAGGTCGCGGTGGCTGCGGGCGGCGAGGCCGAACGCCACCGGCACGATCAGCACCGCGCACGGCAGATAGGTGACCAGCGGCATGTTCACCAGCTCGCGGAACGGCCCGTACCAGGCGGGCAGGAACGCGGCCGCGGTCAGCCCGATCGCGTACCGGGGCCGCTCCCGCACGGTGACCGCGTACAGCGCCACCAGCACCGGCCACACCTGGCTCTCCAGCAGGAAGCCGGCGAGCGCGACCGCCGCGACGGTCAGCGGCAGCCGCCGGGCGAGCAGCAGCGCGGCACACAGCGCCACCGCCACGGCGGTGCTGCCCGCAGGACCGGAGATGAGCCCGGCGTCCTCGGTGAGCGCCTCGCGCACCGACTTGTACGTCACGAAGAGGAGCCCGGCGGCCTCGAGCAGCCGGCGTTGGCGTGGCGTCACAGTCATGCCCGCATCGTAAGCGGCCTTGGTACGGCACACATTCGACGAAAGTCGGGGTGCGGGGGCGCCGTCCCCGACCTTCGTCGGTGCTCGCGGACCGCCCTTCGGCGGATCCGGGCGGAGGCCCCGCGCCGCAGGCTGGGGCCCTGTCAAGCGAACTCCGCGAGAGAGGCACAGCAATGGCGAGCAACGGATCCAGCGGGCAGGCCCGGCGGATGTCCCGGCGCAGCATGCTCGGCGGTACGGCCGCGGCGGCGGTCGGCGCGGCGGCCGGGCAGGCTTTCGGGGGCACGGCGGCGGCCGCCGACAAGGCACCCGCCGCCAAGGGCCGTTACGCCGGCAAGACCGTCCTGATCACCGGCGCGACCTCGGGCATCGGCCGGGCGGCGGCCCTCGCGTTCGCCCGCGAGGGGGCGAAGGTCGGGTTCTGCGGCCGCCGGGAGCGGCTGGGCCGGGAGGTGGAGCGGGAGATCCGCGCGGCCGGCGGGGAGGCCACGTACCTCAAGGCGGACGTGCGCCGCCCCGAGGAGGTGGAGGCCTTCGTCGACGGAGTGGTGCGCCGCTACGACGGGCTGGACATCGCGCTGAACAACGCGGGTATCCAGCGGCCGTTCACCGATCTGCACGAGGTCCCGGTCGAGGACTGGGACGACGTCACGCTCACCAACACCCGCGGCGTCTTCCTCGCCATGAAGTACGAGATCCCGCATCTGCGGCGGCGCGGTGGCGGCGTGATCCTGGTGACCGGGTCGTCGAACCAGTTCCAGACCCGGGCCGGGCTCGGCTCGTACACGGCGAGCAAGAACAGCGTCACGGGCCTGGTGCAGGCGGCCGCGATCGAGAACGGCAAGCACAACATCCGGGTGGTCTCGCTCGCGCCCGGCACCACGGACACGCCCATGCTGGAGGTGCACCGGCCCGACGGGCTGTCCGACGCGGACTGGGCCAAGGCGAAGGCGCAGATGGCCGCCCAGGGCGTAGACGCCCTCAAGCGGATGGCGAAGCCGGAGGAGATGGCTACCGCCGCGCTTGCCCTCGCCTCCCCGGACCTGGGCTTCCAGACCGGCGCGACGGTGCTGGTCGACGGCGGGCAGCTGGCGGGGCTGTGACCGCGGAGTGGAGGGTCGCGCGGAGGCGGTTCACGGTGACGCGGAAGGTGGTCATGCAGGCAGCCTCGACCGTGATCGTGAAGGTTGCGTGAACGCCCCTTCAAGAAGCGGACAAAAGGTTGTTCGCGCAGCATAAGCAGGCGGCTGTGGCCCGGGGGCCGGGTGGCCCGGGGTGGGGACCATCCGGCCCTCGCCGGGGGTGCCGGGGACGGCCAGCCTGGACCCAGCCGACGTATGCGCCCCAGCCCCCGTGAGGACCGGCCATGCTAGCCACACTCGACGCGGCCGCTCTGGAGAAGCTCGTCTCCGCCGCCATGGCCGCGCCCCCGCCGCCCGGCGCACCACGGGCGGCGGGGGTGCCCGGCATTCCCGCGACGCTGGGCCCGCTGGTCCGGCCGACGCGGCAGCCGTGGCGCTTCCGGCTCGACCCGGAGCACGCCACGGTGCAGGTACGCGCCGTGCAGGCGCCGCTGCCCGGCGACCGGTCGCTGCATCTGTGCGTCGGCGCCGCCCTGTTCAACCTCCGCGTGGCCATGGCCCACCTCGGCTGGGAACCGGTGGTGCGGCTGCTGCCCGCGCCGGCGTCCCCCGACCTGCTCGCCACCGTCCGGCTCGCGGGACCGGTGCTGCCCGGCACCCGCAACCGCCCCGACCTCTACGCCTCCGTCTGGCGCCGCCACTCCAGCGTCATCCCGCTCTCCCGCGACCGCCGCCCGCCCGCGGCGGTCACGACCGCGCTGCGCGAGGCCGCACAGGCGGAGGGCGCGGCGCTGTCCTTCGCGGCGACCGGAGCCCCGCTGATCGCCGTGCTCGCCACCGACCACGACGACCCCGCCGGCTGGCTGCGGGCCGGGCAGGCGCTGCAGCACGTGCTGCTCACCGCGACCGCCCACGCGCTCCGGGTGGCCCCACTGGAGACCCCCGACCCCTGGCGGCTGGGCGCGGAGGCGGCGGCCCGGCACCCGCTGGTGGCGCTGCGGCTCGGATACGGGCCGTAGCCCGGCTCAGTTCTCGTCGGTCACCCGCAGCGGCACCCACCACATCAGCCGGGTCCCGCCGCCCGGCGGCTTGCCGATGGCCATGTCGCCGCTCAACTGCCGCGCCCGCTCGGCGAGATTACGCAGGCCGCTGCGGCGGCCGCCCTCGGCCGCGATGCCGATGCCGTCGTCGATCACCGTGACGGTCAGCGAGCCGCCGTCGGACACCAGCGACACGTCCGCGGCCGAAGCCCGGCTGTGCCGGGCCACGTTGGTGAGCGCCTCCCGCAGCACGGCGATCGCGTGGTCGGCGACCACAGGCGGCACGTCGGTGTCCACCAGGCCCTCGGTGCGCAGCGCGGGGGTGAAGCCCAGGGCGGTCACGGCCTCCTCGATCACCCGCGCGGTGCGCACCCGCAGCCCCTGCAGCCCGGGCCCGGCCTCGTGCACCCGCAGCCCGAAGATCGTCGACCGGATGATCTTGATCGTCTCGTCCAGGTCCTCGGCCGCCCGCAGCAGCCGCTCGTTCGCCTCGGGCCGCTCCACGAAGCGCACCAGGCTCTGCAGCGTCATCCCGGTCGCGAACAGCCGCTGGATCGCCAGGTCGTGCAGGTCCCGGGCGATCCGGTCGCGGTCGGCGAGCACGGCGAGCTGCTCGGCGTCGCCCCGCCGGTCGGCGAGCTCCATGGCGATGGCGGCCTGCCCGGCGAAGGTGAGCAGCGGCTCGATCTCGTCCTCGGCAAAGACGGCGACCCGGTCGAGCCGGGCCAGCGCCAGCACGCCGCGCACGCCTGCGGAGGAGTTCAGCGGCACGGCGACGGCCGGGCCCATGCCCGTACTGGCCAGCGGGCCGTGCGCGCTGCGCGGGTCGGAGGCGAGGTCCGGGGTGCTGACCGGGACGCCGGCGGAGGCGGCCGCGCCGAGGAACGTGCCCTCCCTGCGCACGACTTCGGCGACCGGGAAGGCCTCGTGCTCCGCCCCCCGGGTGTCCTTGACGATCGCCACCGCGAGCTCGCCGCTGTCCTCGTCGGGGACGGCCAGGACGGCATGGTCGGCGTGCAGGATGCGGCTGGCGTGGTCGACGATCTGCTCCAGGACGCTGCGCTCGGCGGCGCCGGACAGCAGCGCGGAGACGATCTCCGCGTTCGCCTCCAGCCACTGCTGGCGATAGCGCGACTGCTCGTACATGCGGGCGTTCTCGATGGCCACGCCCGCCGCCACGGCGAGGGTGGACAGCACCGCCTCGTCCTCGGCGTCGAACTCCTTGGCGCCGCGCTTCTGGGTCAGATAGAGATTGCCGAACACCACCTCGCGCACCCTGATGGGCACGCCCAGGAAGGAGTGCATCGGCGGGTGGTTGGCCGGAAAGCCGTACGAGGACGGATGCTCGGAGATCTCCTCCAGCCGCAGCGGCTCCGGGTGCCGGATCAGCTCGCCGAGGATGCCGTGCCCCTCCGGCAGCCGGCCGATCGCCTCGATCTGCGCCTGATCCATGCCTACGGGCAGGAACTGGGCCAGCCGCTCGTGCCCGCCGACCACGCCGAGCGCGCCGTACTCGGCGTCGACCAGCACCACCGCGGCCTCCACGATGCGGTGCAGCACCTGCGGCAGCTCCAGGCCGCGGCCGACCGACATCACGGCTTCCAGGAGCGTGTGCACACGGTCCCGCGCTCCGCGCATGTCGTCGATGCGCGCCTGGAGTTCCTCCAGCAACTGATCCAACTGCAGCCGAGGCAGCCTGCTGCCGCCGCCCTCCACTTCGCTCACCCCCCTCACCGCGTGTTCACGTTATCCGTCCCAACTGCACTTTGGGCAAGGTGCGTTGCAGTCGCATTCGATACGCTGCGACCCGATCACGCCGCCGGCCTTGAGGCAGAGGAGCCCGCCGTGTCCCAGGAGATCGACCCGAGCCGCCCGAGCATCGCCCGCGCCTACGACGTCGTCCTCGGCGGCAAGGACAACTATGCGGCGGACCGCGCCTTCGCCGACCAGCTACGGGCCACGGTGCCGCAGATCGACGACCTGGCGTGGCTCAACCGGCGGCTGCTGGGGCGGGCGGTGCGCTATCTCGCGGGCGAGGCAGGCCTGGACCAGTTCCTCGACCTGGGCGCCGGGCTGCCGACCATGGAGAACACCCACCAGGTGGCCCAGGCGCAGAACCCGGACACCCGCGTCGTATACGTCGACATCGACCCGATCGTGCTCGCCCACGGCCAGGCGCTGCTGGCCGAGAACGGCCGTACCGGCGTGATCACCGCGGACCTGCGCGACCCGACGGCGGTGCTGGAGCACCCGACGACGCGCGAGCTCATCGACCGCGGCCGTCCGGTCGCGGTACTGCTGATCGGCCTGCTGCACCACCTGCACGACGACGAGAACCCGCAGGGCATCGTCGACGCCTACATGGACGCGGTGCCGGCCGGCAGCCACCTGGCGATCTCGCACTTCTGCGACGTGGGTCCCGAGGCGCGGGAGCTGCAGGAGACGTTCCTGACCTTCCTCGGTACGGGCCGCTTCCGCACGATCGAGGAGATCACCGGGTACTTCCGCGGCCTGGAGCTGATCGAGCCCGGGGTGGTGCCGCTGCCGGTGTGGCGTCCCGACGGCCTGCCGCCGGGTGAGCTCACGCTGTGGGACCGTCTGATGGCGGCGGGGGTGGCCCGGAAGCGGTGACCGGCTCGGTGGTCTCTGCTTCCTGCTCGAGCTGCCCGTGCTCCTGCCAGATCCCGCTGAGCACGACGTAGACCACACAGGCCGCGATGATGCCCTCGGCCCAGAAGAACGCCGCGTAATCGATCACGGAGCCGATCGGGGGCGTGCCGGGGGCGGCGTTGCGGAAGGCGACCAGGGCGAAGAGGCTGGTGGCCATCCAGCTCAGGGCCGACCAGTTCACGCCGTCGCTCTTGCCGACGACGACCCAGGCGCCGCCGAGCACGGCGAGGGCGATCGCCCACATGGCGATCATCATGAACCAGGCCAGGATCAGGGTGCTGCGGCTGCGGCTGACCTCGGCTTGCATGATCAGGATCTTGTTGTCGATCCGGACGTTCTTCACGTGCACCTGGAAGAACGGGTCGGTCTCCCGGAACTTGACCCGCACCGGCAGTCGCCGGTCCCCGTCCTCCGCCATGATGCCGAACCTGAGCTGGTAGCGGTCGAAGGGGTAGTCGGTCACCGTGCCGCGACGCACGGGGAAGACCATCCACTGCGTCCCGATGGGCTTGTGCGCCGGGAGAACGAATTCAGGACGCTCGGCCGCCGATGTCGTGATCACCAGCCGCCGCTTGGGGCCGAGGTCGTTCTCCTCGGACCTCATGCGGTCGGTGAGCTCCGGGACGATGGCCACCGTCAGCTCACGCGCGGTGGGGTCCACCCGCTGCCCGGACACGTCGAACCAGATCGGGACGGCCGACTCCCGCTCCCCGAGCACCCGCTCCACCTGGCGGGTGTCCCGTTCGTTGAAATACAGCAGGATCCCGGCGGTGCACAGCACCGCGATCAGCGCCAGCACGCCGGCGTGGACGACGGTGCGGCGGCGTAAGGCTCGGCGGAGCATCCTCTCAGCATGATCGCGCGGCCCGCGCCCGCGCCGTACAACACGCCGATCGTCCGAGGCCCGCTGTCAGTGGGCGGTGCCATGCTGTTCAGGGTCAGGGAGGGCTATCCCGAAGGGGGTCCCACATGATCACCACGGACTATGTGCCGGGCGCGCCGAACTGGGTGGATCTGACCACCACCGACGTCGACGGCGCCACAGACTTCTATCGCGCCGTGTTCGGCTGGGAGTTCGCCTCCGCCGGACCGGACGCGGGTGGATACGGGTACTTCCAGCTCGGCGGCAGGACCGTCGCGGCGGTGGGCCCGTTCATGCCCGGCATGAGGGAGGGCGACCAGCCGTACTGGACGGTCTATTTCACCACCACCGACGCGGACGCCACCGTCAAGGCGGTCGAGCAGGCCGGCGGCCGAATACGCAACGGGCCGATGGACGTCTTCACCGCGGGCCGGCAGGCGGACCTCACCGACGCGACGGGCGCGGACTTCGCGGTGTGGCAGCCGCGGGACATCCGGGGGCTCGACGCGGTCACCGAGCCGGGCACCTTCGCGTGGGCGGAGCTGTACACAACGGACCGGGCCGCGGCGGTGAACTTCTACCGCACGGTGCTCGACTGGCGCACCAATGACATGGAGATGCCCGGCATGGGCATCTACACGGTCGCTTCGGCGGCCGGTGCCACCGACGAGACGGGGCACGCCGGGATCATGGAGCTGCCGGAGGAGAGCCGGCAGCGCGGCTCGGCCTCGGAGTGGCATCCGTACTTCGAGGTGAGCGACTGCGACGCGGCCTTCGCGAAGGCCGTCGAAAAGGGGGCGAGCGAGATCATGGCGCCGATGGACGCCGAGGGCGTCGGTCGGTTCGCGATGTTCACGGACCCGGCGGGCGCCATGCTCGCGATCATCACGTCGGCCCCGGCCCCGTAGCCGCCGCGTTCAGTACGGCGATCACGTCCGCGTCGGTCAGCTGGGCGAAGTCGTCGTAGTAGAAGCCGACGGCGCCGAAGCCGGGCGGCTGGTGCAGGCATTCGACGTCGTCGGCCTCGGCGCGCAGCGCGCGCACGGCTGCCCGCGCGGTGGAGCCGGTGGCCAGCCCGTCGTCCACGAGCAGCACCCAGCGGCCGGTCACCTCGGGGGCCGGGCGGCCCTGGCGGTAGGCGTCCTCGCGGCGGCGCACCTCGCGCTCCTCCCGCTCGGCCGCGGGCGCGAGCTCCTCCTCGGTGTAGCCGGCGGCGGCCAGCGCCCGCGCGTCGTATACGGGCGGGCCACCGCCCGCGACGGCGCCGAGGGCGTATTCCTCGCGCCCCGGCATGCCGATCTTGCGGGCCACCAGCATGTCCAGCGGCGCCCCGAACGCCCGGGCGATCTCGTCCGCCACCGGCACGCCGCCGCGCGGCAGCGCCAGCACCAGGGGCTCCGGCAGGTCCTCGCGGTCCCAGCGCCCGCGCAGCCGCTCCGCGAGCGCCCGGCCCGCCTCCCTTCGGTCGTGAAAACGCATGGTCATGCCCTCCGAGTGCCCTGGTTGTGACCCGCTTCACATGAGCTCATGTCACATTCCACCGTCCGGCATACGTCGCAGGGGTGTCAGAACGAAAGAACCCCCTGGATGGAGGCGCCCGACATGGCCCGCATCTCGCTCTCCCCTCCGCGCACCCTCTTCTTCCGCGCCATGGAGTGGTACTCCAAGCGGACCTACGGCAAGGTGCTGGACCCGGGCAAGGCCCTGGCCCACAACCGCAAGGTGCTCATGACCGACGTAAAGCTGGAGCGCTCCGCCGCCAAATGGGACGCCCTCGACCCGGAGCTGAAGGCGCTCGCCGTCATGGCCTCGTCCGCCGCCATCGGCTGCAGCTGGTGCATGGACTTCGGCTACTGGGAGTCGCACGAGCAGGGCATGGACCCGAAGAAGCTCCGCGACGTGCCGACGTGGCGGGAGAGCGCTGTCTACTCCCCGCTGGAGCGCGATGTCATGGAGTACGCGGAGGCCATGACCGCCACCCCGCCCGAGGTCGACGACACGCTAGCGCAGACGCTGCTCGACGAGCTCGGCGAGGCCGCGTTCGTGGAGCTCACCGCCATGGTGGCGCTGGAGAACCTGCGCTCCCGCATCAACTCCGCGCTGGGGCTGACCAGCCAGGGCTTCAAGGAGTTCTGCGAGGTGCCGAACGCGGCCGCTGCCACGACTCAGTCCTCGGGGCCCGCCAGCGAGTGATCCGACTGCTCCAGCGGCGTCAGGTCCGGCCGCTTCGGCCGGACCCCGTCGCCGGACGACTCGCCGCGCAGCCGCCGCCCGACCCACGGCACCAGGTGCTCGCGGGCCCAGTGGATGTCGTCGCGGCGCGTCTCGTACGTGCCGCGCGGCGGCAGCGGCGGCCACGCCTGGTCCGGGTCGCAGGGCACCTCGAGACCGATCGCCTGCGCCGCCCGCAGCGCGACCCGGGTGTGCCCGTCCGGCGACAGGTGCAGCCGGTCGGCGTCCCAGGCCCGCCGGTCCTGTACGGATCGGAGCGACCACAGGTCGAGCACCGGGCAGTCGTAGCGGTCGGCGATGGCCCGGATGTGCGCCGTGTACGTGGCGACCTTGCCGCGCAGATGCCGCAGCACCGGCACGCCGCGGGTGTCGAAGCCGGTGGTGATCATGACGGTCGGCACGACGGCGGTGAGCCGGGCGACGGCGGCCTCGAAGCGCTCGGCGATGTCGTCCGGGTCGGTGCCGGGCCGGATCACGTCATTGCCGCCGGCGCAGAAGCTCACCAGATCGGGCCGGAACTCGATCGCCCGCGGCACCTGCTCGGCCACGATCTGGTCCAGGACGCGCCCGCGAATGGCGAGGTTGGCGTACGCGAGGCCCGCGCCGTCGGAGCCGCGCGCCAGCAGCGCCGCGAACCGGTCGGCCCAGCCGATGAATTGCCCGTGCGGACCCGGATCCCCGACCCCTTCGGTGAAGCTGTCGCCGATGGCTACGTAGGACTTCGGGTAGGACGCCGGGGGTATCGCTGCATCTGCCACGTCGGTCCATGTTTCACCCCGCGAGTCGACCTACGCCATCGTAGGCAAGCCCATCCGGGGGTGAGATCAGCCACAGCGGTCACCGACGGCGCAGGTGCACCACCGCCGCGTCCAGATCGCCGCGCAGCGGCAGCACCAGCCCGCGGTGCGCGAGCACGGCACCGCGGTGCACGACCCCGCTCTCGACGTCCTCGTACTCCGCCTCCGGGTCGATCCCCCGCAGCCGCAGCGGCGGCACCGGCTCGGCGTAGCGCTGCGCCTGCAGCCAGCCGAGCACCGCCGTCTCGGCGCCGTCGCCGCGCACGTACTGCACGGCGCTCAGCCCCTCCTGCGGCGGCCGCAGCCGGTGCAGCTCACCGCCTTGCACCAGCGGCCTGATCCGCTTGTACGCCGCCACCCACCCGGCCGCCTCCGCCAGCTCCGCCTCGCTCCACCGCGCCAGGTCGCCGCCGATGCCGAGCACGCCGGCCATGGCGCTGACGAAGCGGAAGCGCAGCGAGGCGGCCCGGCTCTGCATCTGGTGGTTGGGGCTGTCGGTGACCCAGGCGGCCATCACCCGGGCCGGGTGCAGCTGGCTGAAGCCGTGCTGGATCGGCAGCCGGTCGAGCGGGTCGGTGTTGTCGGACGTCCACACCTGGTCCGTACGGGCGAGGATGCCAAGGTCGACCCGGCCGCCGCCGCCCGAGCAGGACTCGAAGGCGACCTGCGGGTGGGCGGCGCGCAGCCGGTCCAGCAGGGCGTAGAGCCCGTGGACATGCTCGGGGCCGGTGTAATGCGCCTCGCTGAAGGAGCGGTTGAAGTCCCACTTCACGTAGTCGACGGCCGCCGAGCGCAGCAGCGCGTCCAGCCGCTCCCAGAGGTGCTCGCGTACGTCTTCGCGGCCGAGGTCCAGGACGAGTTGGTTGCGGAACTCGGTGCGGTGCCGCCCGTCGCGCTGCTGCACCCAGTCCGGGTGGGCGCGATAGAGATCGCTGTCCGGATTCACCATCTCCGGCTCGACCCAGATCCCGAACTGCATGCCGAGCGCGTGCACATCGTCGGCGAGCGGCTTCAGCCCGTCCGGGAAGCGGTCGGGATTCGGCGTCCAGTCGCCGAGCCCGGTCCTGTCATCGGTCCGCCGCCCGAACCAGCCGTCGTCGACCACGAACAGCTCGACGCCCATCTCCGCGGCCCGGCGGGCGAGTTCCCGCTGGTGGTCGATGTCGACGTCGAAGGTGGTGGCCTCCCACGAGTTGTAGAGCACCGGCCGGGGGGTGCCGGCGTCCGGGATGACGTGCGCCAGCTGCCAGGCGTGCCAGGCTCGGGAGGCGGCGCCGAAGCCGGCGGCGCAGTACAGCCCGGCGAAGACCGGCGTGGTGTACGTGTCCCCGGGTCCGAGCCGCACCAGCCCGGAGTCGTCGTGCCCGGCCCCGCCGGAGGCCTGCACGACCCCGGCCGGCTGCCGCTCGACGGCGATCCGCCAGGACCCGGACCAGGCCAGCGCGGCCCCGTAGACCTCGCCGTGCTCCTCCCCCGCGTCGCCGTCGTCGAGGGCGATCCACGGCAGTGCGGTGTGCGAGGTGTGCCCGCGGCGGCTGCCGAGCAGCTTCTCGCCCGGGGTGACGTCGGTCCGTATCAGCCGGCTCTCCGCGCCCCACCGCCCGTGCAGGTGCGACAGCCGCCACCGGTCGCGTACGGGCAGCGTCCAGGCCGCGGCGTCGGCGCGCAGCACGTCCACCGCGGAGGTGCCGGGCACGCCCATGTGCGACAGCGTGACCCAGCGCTCCAGGACGTCCGCGTCGTCGGAGATCCGGTAGTGGAGGTGGATGTCGAGGTGATGGACGGCGTCGTGGAAGAGGATCCGCAGCTCGCCGTTGACGGCGACGGCGCCCTGGCGGGACCACTCGGTCCCCCGGACCGCCGGGTCGTCGGCGGACCGGACGATCAGCGCGGGCCTGGCGAAGCGCGGGCCGCCCTCGACGGGGTACTCCTCGCGCCCGTCGAGCGCCGACTCGAAGCCGCGCGGCTGCCGGACCGGCTCGGCGGCGAGCGCCTCGGCGTCGGCGAGCCCGATCCGCGGCCCCCAGTGCAGATGCAGCAGGTCACCGGCGTCGGTCAGCCGGAGCGCGTAGCTGCTGTCCGGCCCGGAGAGCAGCCAGAGCTGCCCGTCTCCACCACTCTCGATCATGCAGAAAACCCCACTCCCACACACGTCCGCACATCATCACCCGAGGCTGATCGCCCTGGCCAGAGGCCGGTGACGTATGGTCGAAAGGCCCCGACGCTGAGGAGTGCAGATGACGCAGACGACCGAGCCCGAGCTCACCGGCATACGCAACTTCCGTGATGTCGGCGGCCTGCCCACGGTGGACGGCCGTAACGTCGCCCCGGGCCGGCTGTACCGCAGCGGCCACCTCGCCCACGCCACCCCCGAGGACGCCGCCTTCCTCACCACGCTCGGGCTGCACACGGTCTTCGACTTCCGCAACGCGGCGGACATCCGCCTGGAGGGCCCGGACGTCGAGCTCCCCGGCGTACGCAACCTCAACCTGCCGCTCAACGACCCGGCCGAGGGCAAGGAATTCTGGACGATGGTCCGCAACGGCGACCTCGGCCAGCTCCGCGCCATCCTCGGCGACGGCCAGGCCGCGGGCCGCATGGAGGATTCGTACCGCGCGATGATCCTCGACCGCACCGCCGAGCACTCCCGCGTCCTGCACTCCCTCGCGGAGGAGAGCGTCCCGGCTCTGATGCACTGCGCGGCCGGCAAGGACCGCGCGGGTCTGACGATCGCGATCACGCTCCTGGCCGTGGGCGTCGAGCAGGACGCCATCAAGGCCGACTACCTCGAGTCGAACGCCAAGCACCGCCGCTACAAGGTCAAGCGCGACGAGAACGCCGGTGGCGGCATGTCGGCGGAGGTCATGGAGCTCCTCAGCCCCCTCTTCGACGCGCGCGCCTCCTATCTTTCAGCGGCCTTCGCCACCATGACCTCGCGGTGGGGCACCGTCGAGGCCTATCTCACCGAGGGTCTCGGCCTCTCCGCCGAGACCCGCGACCTCCTCAGGGAGCGGCTGCTCGCCTAGGCGGGGGCCCTCCGGGGGGGGCATCCGGCGCATGCGGATACGGATGATGGTCCCGTCGTCGCTGCTGCGCATGTCAGCCGCGTCGCTGAGCTGCCGGATGATCCACAGTCCGCGGCCGTCGAGCGGCGCGGTGGCGGGCGGGAGGTAGCCCGCGAGGGCGCTGTTGAGGGTGCCGTGGGTGTCGGTGACCTCGCAGAGCAGGTCGGTCGGTGTGGTCCAGATCCGGCAGCGGCCGGTGCCGCCGCCGTGCCGCAGGGCGTTGGCGGCCGCCTCGTCCACGCAGATCAGCAGGTTCTCGACGGCCGACCGCGGCAGTCCCGCGGCCCGCGCCTCACGTCGGGTGAAGGCGCGCATCGCCGCGAGCTGATCGAGCCCGTCGAAGCGGAACTCCGCGGCCCCGGCCGAGGGTTCGGGAAGCGGGACCGAGTCGCAGGCGGCGCTGAAATCCTCGGGGTCGAGGTGCGCCGGGTTGGGCCGGTGGGTGACGCCGCTGGTCAATCCGGGGTGGGTGAGGTGGGCGGTCTTCAGGATGGACGCCGGCAGCGTCCGGGTGTCGTACGGGCACAGGTGCCAGGCGCCGGTGGCCGCCAGGGCGAGGGTGAGCAGGGCTTCGAAGCGGCTCCACTCGCGGGCCTCGGCGCTGGTGAGTCCCAGCCACGGAGTCTCGCCCAGCACCCGGGACGGGCCGACAGCGGTGTGCGCCCGGTCGTGGTACGCCAGCAGCGACTGCGGCGGGGTGCGATGCCAGTCGGGCGGGGCGAAGTCGACTTGACGCGCCTGGCGGCCCAAGTGCCGCTGGAGCAGCCGGGCGTTGCGCGCCGTGGTGGCGATGAACACCGGCTCGCCGGCGGCCAGGCCCTCGCGGGCGAACGGCAGCGCGGCGGCCAGGAACTGCGGATCGCCGCCGTAGAGCAGCAGGTGGTGCGCGGGGCGGTGGAACCCGGGCCGGGCAGGCGCGCGGGGGTCAGTCATCGTCGATCTCCTCCAGGAGCGTGATCGGCACCGCCGGCCGGTCCCAGCCGCATACGCGGAGCATCTGGGCCGGTGCGGGACTCTTTGTGTGAACAACCAGGCGCCGGTCGGGGTCCAGGAGCACGGCGAAGGTCACGAGTACGTGCAGCGCGGCGAAGCTGACGAACGACACCTCACGGAGGTCCACGGTCAGATGCGTCGGCGCGCCGTCCAGCGCCAGCAACTGCCCCATGAACGCCACTTGGTTGGTGATGTCCACCTGACCGACCAGGCGGAGGCCCGGCGGTTCCTCGGTACGCCAGATCCGCAGCAGCGCATCGGCGTATGCAGCGGGCACGAGGAGCCTCTTCCCTGCGCCTCGCGTGCAGGGTTCCGGCGCGCGAGGCGGCGGTGGCCCGGCCCCACGGGACCGGGAAATTTTCCGCTCGCGGCATGGCGCCTCCTTCCCCGGAGGCCGCCGAATGCCCACCTCGAGCCTGTGCTCGCACCGGAGGGGCAGTCACGGATTCACTACCCACAGTACGCCTCTAGCGGTTCGCCACCGCCTGCTTGACGAGGGTCTTGCCGAAGTCCCACATCAGCGCCCCGCCGGCGTGCGCGTCGTCCATCACCTGCGTGAAGGCATCTACGAAGCGGTCCACATCCTTCTCCCCCACCACGAGTGGCGGGATGAGCTTGATGACCTCGAGATGGTCGCCGGAGACCTGGGTGAGGATGCGGTGGCGCTGCAGCAGCGGGACGACGACCATCTGGGCGAAGAGCCCCTTCCGCGCCGCCTGCAGCATGGTCCATCTGCTGCGCAGCTTCAGGGACTTCGGCCTGCCGAACTCGATGCCGATCATCAGGCCGCGGCCCCTGACCTCCTTCAGCAGCTCGTACTTCGGGACCAGCGCCTCCAGCCGGCCGCGCAGCAGATCGCCGGTGGCGCGGGCGTTCGCGACCAGTTCCTCGTCCTCCATGACGGAGAGGGTCGCCAACCCCGCAGCCATCGCCTGCGCGTTGGTGGCGAAGCTCGCCGAATGGACCAGGACGCGGTCCATCGACGAGTAGACCTTCTTGAAGATCCAGTCCTTGCCGAGCGTGGCACCGACCGGCACATAACCGCCCGACAGCGCCTTCGCCACGCACACCAGATCCGGCTCCACGCCGTCCTCGTGCTGGTACGCGAAGAAGTCGCCGGTCCGCCCCATCCCGGTCTGCACCTCGTCGGCGATGAGCAGCGCCTTATAGCGGTGCAGCAGCTCCTGCGCGGCCCGCAGGAACCCCGGCGGCGGCTCGAGCACCCCCTTGCCCTGGATCGGCTCCACGATGAAGCCCGCCACATCCCCCTTCCGCAACTCCCGCTCCAGCGCCGCCAGATCCCCCAGCTCGATCGCCGTATCGGGAAGCAGCGGCGCGAAGCCGTCGCGGAAGCCGGACTCGCCGTTGACCGACAGCGAGCCCGTGGTCAGGCCGTGGAAGGCATGGTCGCAATAAAGGACGCGCGGCTTGCCGGTGGCGTACCGCGCGAACTTCAGCGCCGTCTCCACCGCCTCCGTCCCGCTGTTCCCGAAGAACACCCGGTCCAGATGCGGCGTGTACGACAGCAGCTTCTCGGCGAGCAGGCCCGGCAGCGGCTGGCAGTCGAAGCGGGTCAGATCCGCCAGGCCCGCGTCCAGCACGTCGTGCAGCGCCTTGCGCACCACCGGGTGGTGGCGGCCGATGCCCATCACCCCGAAGCCGGCGAGCATGTCGAGGTAGTCGTTGCCTTCTTCGTCGAAGAAGTACGCCCCCTCGGCCCGCTCGTAGACCTTGTCGAAGCCGATGGTGTGCAGCATGCGCGGCAGCTGGTGGTTCAGATGCCGCGCATGCAGCTCGTACCGCTCCTTGCCGCGGGCGGCGAGCAGCTCGCCGAGGTCGAAGCTCATCTGCCGTCCTTCTCCTTACGGGCCTCGGCAGCGGCCAGCGCGCCCCCGATCGAGCCCGCGATCTCCGCCGGGGTCAGCCCGAGCTCGGCCAGCACCTCGCCGCGCTTGCCGTGCGGGATGAATTGCTGCGGCAGGCCGTAGCAGCGCACCGGCAGATCCACCTCCGCGTCCCGCAGCGCCCGCTCGACGGCCGAACCGACGCCGCTGGTGCGGGAGTTGTCCTCCACCACCGCGACCATCAGGTGCCGGTCCGCCAGCGGCGCCAGCTGCTCGTCGACCGGCTTCACCCAGCGCGGGTCGACCACCGTACAGCCGATCCCGCGCCCGGCCAGCAGCTCGGCCACCTGCACGCAGGTCTCCCCCATCGTTCCTACGGCGACCAGCAGCACGTCCTCCGTATCGCCGCGGGCGAGGACATCCATGCCGCCGATCCGGTCCACGGCCGGCACCGGATCGCCGACCGAACCGCGGGCAAAGCGCACCACCGTCGGCGCGTCATCGACCTCGACGGCCTCCCGCAGCTGCAGCCGCAGCTGCTCGGCGTCGCGCGGCGCGGCGATCCGCAGCCCCGGCACCACCTGCAGGATCGACATGTCCCACATGCCGTGGTGCGAGGCCCCGTCGGGACCGGTGATCCCGGCCCGGTCCAGGACGAACGTCACCCCGCACTTGTGCAGCGCCACATCCATCAGCACCTGATCGAAGGCGCGGTTCAGGAACGTCGCGTAGATCGCCACCACCGGATGCAGCCCGCCCGTGGCAAGTCCCGCCGCCGACACCGCCGCATGCTGCTCCGCGATGCCGACGTCCCAGACCCGGCCCGGGTAGGCCTTCGCGAACGGGGCGAGGCCGACCGGCTGCAGCATCGCCGCCGTGATGGCCACGATGTCGTCGCGCTCGGCCCCCAGCCGCACCATCTCCTCGCTGAAGACGGAGGTCCACGACGGCGGCCCGGGCTTGGCCACCGGCTCGCAGGTGAGCGGGTCCATCTGGCCGACCGTGTGGAAGCGGTCGGCCTCGTCCTCCAGCGCCGGCTGATAGCCGCGCCCCTTCTCGGTCAGGCAGTGCACCAGGACCGGCCCGTGGAAGCGCTTCGCCCGGCTCAGCGCCGACTCGACCGCCGCCGTGTCGTGCCCGTCGATCGGGCCTACGTACTTCAGGCCCAGGTCCTCGAACATCCCCTGCGGCGCGAAGGCGTCCTTGAAGCCCTTCTTCGCGCCGTGCAGCGACTCGTAGAGCGGCTGCCCGATCACCGGGGTGTCCTGCAGAACGCGCTTCCCCCAGGCGAGGAAGCGCTCGTATCCGTCCGTGGTCCGCAGCGTCGCCAGGTGGTTGGCAAGGCCGCCTATCGTCGGCGCGTAGGACCGCTCGTTGTCGTTGACGACGATGATGAGCGGACGGTCCTTGGCCGCCGCGATGTTGTTCAGCGCCTCCCACGCCATGCCGCCGGTCAGCGCCCCGTCGCCGATCACCGCGACGACGTGGTCGCCGCTCCCCCGTACCTCATTCGCCTTCGCCAGCCCGTCCGCCCAGCCCAGCACGGTCGACGCGTGGCTGTTCTCGATGACGTCGTGGACGGACTCCTCCCGCGACGGGTAGCCGGACAGGCCGCCCTTGCCGCGCAGCTTGGAGAAGTCCTGCCGGCCGGTCAGCAGCTTGTGCACGTACGACTGATGGCCGGTGTCCCACAGAATGCGGTCGGCCGGCGAGTCGAAGACCCGGTGCAGGGCGATGGTCAGCTCCACCACGCCCAGGTTCGGGCCCAGATGGCCGCCGGTGCGGGCCACCGCGTGAATCAGGAACTGGCGGATCTCCTCCGCCAGTTCGTCCAGGTGCTCCTCCGGCAGCGCCTTCAGATCCTGCGGTCCGCGGAGGTTCTCGAGCAAGGTCATGTCCCGCCCCCTTTTCTCACGCCGTCAGTTCCGGTTCCCGGCGACACTCTCCTTCGCCGCCCGCAGGGACTCCTTGAGCGAACCCATGGTGGCCAGCACTGCCGTCGGCTCGTAGCCGCAGTGCGCCATGCAGTTGGCGCAGCGCGGGTCCTTGCCGCGGCCGTACTTGTCCCAGTCGGTGTCCTCGATGAGTTCCTTGTACGTGGTGACGTAACCGTCGCTCATCAGATAGCAGGGCCGCTGCCAGCCGAAGAGCGAGTAGTTCGGGATCGCCCAGGCGGTGCACGGGAAGTCCACCTTGCCCTCGAGGAAGTCGAGGAAGAGGGGCGAGTGGTTCAGCCGCCAGCGGCGCCGGTTGCCGCCCGCGAAGGCCTTCTTGAACAGCTCGCGGGTCTGCTCGACGCCCAGGAAGTGCTCCTGGTCGGGCGCCTTTTCGTAGGCGTAGGCGGGCGAGAGCATCATCTCGTCGACCTTCAGGTCGTCGTTGAGGTAGTTGAGCACCTCGATGATGGTCTGCGGGGTGTCGGTGTTGAAGAAGGTGGAGTTGGTCGTCACCCGGAAGCCGCGCTTCTTGGCCTCCTTGATGGCCTCGACCGCCTCGTCGAAGACGCCTTCCTTGGCCACCGACTCGTCATGGCGCTCGCGCATGCCGTCGATGTGCACGGCGAAGGCGAAGTACGGGGACGGGGTGAACTTGTCCATCTTCTTGCGCAGCAGCATGGCGTTGGTGCAGAGGAAGACGTACTTCTTCCTCGCCACCAGCTGGCGCACGATCTCGTCGATCTTCGGGTGCATCAGCGGCTCGCCGCCGGCGATGGACACCATCGGCGCCCCCGACTCCAGCACCGCGCCGACGGCTTGCTGCACCGGCATGCGCTGCTTGAGCACCCCCGCCGGGTGCTGGATCTTGCCGCAGCCCTCACACGCGAGGTTGCAGGCGTAGAGCGGCTCCAGCTCAACGATCAGCGGGAACTTCTCGTTCCTGCGGATGACCTTCTGCTCGAAGAGATAGCTCGCGACCTTGATGGACTGGCGCAGCGGCATGGCCATCTGGGCTCACCTCCTGGGGAGCGGCGGCAACGTACGGTGCCATTCGTAAAAGGCGGGAAGGACAGAGCTGAGCACGCGGCAAGCCGTTATGCCGCCCCGGACCGTCCCGATTCGGATGAGTTCATGCTCGGGCGCGTCGACGATCACCCGGACGGCGGCCACGGGGCGCGGGCCCGCTTTGCGGGCGGTGCGCAGCGTGGCAGCGGACTCCATGTCGGTCGCGGCGGCGCCGGCGGCCCGCAGCCGGGCCCGCTCGGCGCCGCGTACGACATGGTCGGAGCCGGTGAGCAGCCCCGTATGGACGGTTGCGCCGAGGAGTTCGAGCGCCTCGGCGAGCGGTTGGTTCCCGGTGGCTTCGACGCGGCCATGCGCGTCCTCGGTGGCCTCGGCGACGAAGACGTCCCCTGGCCGCATGCCGGGTACGAGCCCGGCGCAGAAGCCGGTGGCGATCACCGGCGAATCGGTGAAGGTGTCCTGGGCGAGCTGCTCGGCGACCGCCTTCTCGGCCGCCTTCGGCCCCATGCCCGTACGCACCAGCGCGACCGGCCCGGCCGCGCCTTCGCGCAGGCCGGCGCGGAGCGCGCGGCGCTCGATGCCCAGCGCGCAGGCGATCAGCAGGGGCACAGGGCCGTTCGGCATTAAGCGCCTGCCTCCTCGCCGGCCTCCCCGGCGCTCCCCACATACCGTCCGAGGGCGGTGAGCGGGAACACCTGGCGATACAGGTGGTAGTTGATGGAGAAGTCCCAGGGGAAGCCGGTACCCGTGAAGTACGGCTCGTCCCAGGACCCGTCCTCGTTCTGGGTACGGGCGAGGAACTCGATGCCGCGCTCGGTGGCCTTCGACTCCCGCTCCCCCGCCGCGAGCAGCGCCAGCAGCGCCCACGCGGTCTGCGAGGCGGTGGACTCGCCGCGGCCGCTCCACTCCTTGACGTACTTGTAGGAGCGCAGGTCCTCGCCCCAGCCGCCGTCGTCGTTCTGGACCGACTCCAGCCAGCTCACCGCCCGGCGGATCGCCGGGTGCGAGGTGGGCAGCCCGGCCTCGACGAGGGCGGGGACGACGGACCCGGTGCCGTAGACGTAGTTGACGCCCCAGCGGCCGAACCAGGCGCCGGACGGCTCCTGTTCGGCGAGCAGCCAGGCGATGCCGCGGCGGGCGTGCGGGTCGTTGGCCAGCCCCTCGCGCGCCAGCATCTCCACGACGTGGGCGGTGACGTCCGCGGACGGCGGGTCGATGACCTCGCCGAAGTCGCAGAACGGCAGCTTGGTCGGCAGCACCGAGGTGTTGTCGGCGTCGAAGGCGCCCCACGCCCCGTTCTTGGACTGCATCCCGGCGGTCCAGCGGACCGCCTTCTCCACGGCGGCGTCGACCCGCGCCGGGTCCGGGTGCTCGACCCGGCGCAGCGCCAGGATCACTTCGGCGGTGTCGTCCGTATCCGGATACGTGTCGTTCTCGAACTCGAACGCCCAGCCGCCGGAGGCGAGCTGCGGCCGCCGCACCGCCCAGTCGCCGCCGGGCTTGGTGACCTGCTCGTCGAGCATCCAGTCGGCGGCCCTGAGGAGCGCCTCGTGGTCGGCGGGCAGGCCGGCGTCGGCGAGCGCGATGGTGGCGAGGCAGGTGTCCCAGACCGGGGACTGACACGCCTCGATCATGCGGGTGTCCTCGTCGGGCCAGATCGCGAAGTCGTCCAGCGCCTGCAGCCCCGCCTTGATCACGGGGTGGTTGAGGTCGTAGCCGAGGAGGTGCAGCGCGATGATCGAATAGACGGCCGGGGGCTGGATGCCACCGAAGCAGCCGTCGTTCTCCTGCCGTTCGACGATCCAGGCCGCGGCCTTCTTCAGCGCGGATTTACGGAGCGGGCGGAAGGCCACCTTGTGGTACTTGTGCAGCGCCTTGTCGAGGCGCTGGAAGAAGCCGTCCCACGTGTTGACCGGGGCCGGCTCCTGCGGCGGGTTGGGGTGCGCGGCGTCGGTGTGCAGCTCGTCGATGGGGAAGGGGCCCTGCCGCACCGGGCGCTTCGCCGAGACGACGGTGAGCGGCACGATGGTCTGCCGGGCCCAGCTGCCGAACTGGTAGATGTTCAGCGGGAACCACGGCGGCAGATACATGACCTCCGGCGGCAGCTCGGGCAGGTCGTCCCACTTCCACCAGCCGAAGAGCGCCAGCCAGATGCGGGTGAAGACCCGGCTCTTCGCGATGCCGCCCTGCTCCCGTACCCACTGGGCGGCGGAGGCCATGTGCGGCGCGTCCGGGTCGTCGCCGGCCAGCTTCAGCGCGACGTAGGCCTCGATGGTGGTGGACAGGTCACCCGGGCCGCCGTGGAAGGTGTTCCAGGTGCCGTCCTCGAGCTGCTGGGAGCGGATCCAGCGGGCGGCCGCGGCCAGCGTGCGGTCGTCGCCGATGCCCAGGAACTGGCGGAGCAGCAGGTCCTCGGCGTCCATGGTGACGTTGGTCTCCAGGTCGCCCTTCCACCAGCCCGCCGCGTCCTGGCGGGAGAGGAGGTGGCCGACGGCGCGCTCTCTGGCCGCATCGGCGGCCGTTAAGACAGCCGGGGCGTCCTTGGCGGCGGCGGTGGCCTTGAGGGCCTCGGCGCGGGCTGGTCCGTTGCTTCCCTGTGTCGTGGCGGTCAATTTCACTCCCTACGCTTGACAAGGTGGTCCGTCAGCGCCGGCGTACGACGACGAAGTCGGCGAGGGCGGTGAGCTGTTCGCGGATGCTGTCGGGCATGTCCACTCCCTCGAGGGCGGCGAGCGCGGTGGCGTGCTGCCGCTTCGCCTCCTCGGAGGTCCATTCGCGGCCTCCGGCCTGTTCGATCAACGCGGCCCTGGTCGCGAATTCTTCCTCGTCGAAGGTCAAGCCTTCCTCTTCTTTTCCTACGCTCTTGGCATCGGCGGCGAGCAGCTCCGCAAGCTTCTCCGAAGCGGGCCCGCCGGCCTGCAGCGCCGCGCACACCGGCAGCGACTTCTTGCGCTGCCTGAGGTCGCTCCAGGCCTGCTTGCCGGTCTCGGCCGGCTCGCCCCAGATGCCGAGGAGGTCGTCCACGGCCTGGAAGGCGAGGCCGAGGTGGTGGCCGTAACGCTCCAGGGCGTCGGCGGTCTTGTCGTCGGCGCCGCCGAGGACGGCGCCGATGGAGACGGCGCAGGCGAGCAGCGCGCCGGTCTTGTTGCCCTCCATCTCCAGGCATTCGTCGACCGAGACCCGCTCGCGGTCCTCGAAGGACATGTCCTGCGCCTGCCCGTCGATGAGCTTGCGGGTGGCGACGGCGAGCCGCCGGGTGGCCCGCCCGGCCTCGACGGTGCCGAGCTCCAGCAGGACTTCATTGGCGAGGGCGAAGAGCGCGTCGCCGACGAGGATGGCCTGGGCCGGGCCGTGCACCTTCCAGACCGTGTCGCGGTGCCGGCGCTGCTCGTCGCCGTCCATCAGGTCGTCGTGCAGCAGCGAGAAGTTGTGCACCAGCTCGA
The DNA here is from genome assembly GCF_011044975.1 of Streptomyces coryli. Lineage (GTDB taxonomy): Bacteria > Actinomycetota > Actinomycetes > Streptomycetales > Streptomycetaceae > Streptomyces > Streptomyces coryli. Next base: position 117,874 of record NZ_JAAKZV010000001.1, read on the forward strand.
CCGCGACCGCGCCCGGCACGCCCTTCTCCGGCGGCGCCCCCGCGGCCTCGGCGGAGATCAGCGCGAGGGCGGGCCGGACAGCCTTGCCTCCGTCGCCGGCCGCCGGGTTGCCGGCCGCGTCGATCCAGCCGAAGTGGTAGGCGGCGACGGTGTCCATGGGCGGCGCGAGGCGGTCCACGACCTCGCGCAGCAGCGGGGTGGAGAGCTCCCGGCCGCGCTCCAGCAGGGCGAGTACATCCACCTTGCTCGCTGAGTTCGACTCCAGACTGGTCACGCTCTCTCCTTGATATCCGGTGCTGCTCATGCCGCCTCGAGCGTGGCGGGCAGTCCTGCGGTGCTGTATGTACGGCCGAGCCCGGTAAGGGTGGCGTGGGCGGCTTTGATGCCGCTGAGCACGGCACTTTCCATGGTCGCGGGCCACCCGGTGGCGGTCCACGCGCCCGCCAGCGCGAGACCCGCCGCGTTGGTACGGGCCTGAGGGCGCAGCGCGCGGACGCCGGGCGTGGGCGCGAAAGTCGCGGTGCGCTCGCGAGTGACGAAGAAGTCCCGCACCTCGGCGCCGCGGGCGGCCGGCAGCAGCCGCTCCAGCTCCGGCAGATAGCGCTCGCGCAGCTCGCCGACGGGCCGGTCGATGTCGTCGTGGACGGCGGACTGGGAGACGGCGAGATACTGCCCGCCACCGCTGAGCCCGCTGGTGTCCGTACGGTCGAAGACCCACTGCACCGGCGTGCCGAGGGCGGCGAAGAACGGCTGCTTGAGCACCTTGCGGTCGTAGATGACGTGGAGGTTGAGGATCGGGGAGGTGCCGATCTTCAGCAGCGCCTCCTTGTCGTCGAGGGCGCCGTCGGGCAGCAGCCCGTGCGCCTCCTTCTGCGGCACGGCGAGCACGACGGCGTCCGCGTCGATGCGCTCGTCCGCGCCGGGTCCGGTGCCGGCGGTGACGCTCCAGCCGCCCTTCTCGAGCTCTTCCAACGAGCCGACGCGGGCGCGCAGTTCGGTCCGTACGCCCGCCTCCTCCAGCTCCTTGCGGGCGAGGGTGTCGTGCAGCTCGCCGAGCGGGACCTGGGCGATGCCGATGTCGGCGGCGCCGCGGTCGGTGAGCAGGCCGGTCTTGAAGACCATGGCGGCCAGGCCGAGCGAGGACTGCCCGGCGGTGGCGTTGAGCGTGGCGACGCCGACCAGGTCCCAGAGCGCCTGGACGGCCCGGTCGGACTGGCCGTGCCGGTTCAGCCAGGTGGCGAAGTCCTCGTCGTCCAGCGCCGGGTCGGCGAGGTCGAGGCCCTTGAGGGCGAGCGCGGCGCGGCCGACGCCGGCCCGCTCGGCGAGCGAGAGATGCGGATAGCGCAGCAGGCTGGCGGCCAGGTGCAGCGGCACCGGCAGATTGCCGCGCTGCAGCCGGCCCAGCTTCCGCGTCTGCGCATGCAGCACGGGTACGTCGAGCCGGTCCTGCAGCGGCGCCAGATGGCGCCCCTTCACCCGGTCGAGGAACCACTGGTAGGCGGCGCAGCAGCGCAGATACACATGCTGGCCGTTGTCGACGGTGAGCGGCCCGGCGGCCGAGTCGCGGGAGAAGGAGAACGCCAGTCCGCCCAGGCGCGGCCGCGCCTCCAGCAGCGTGACCCGCACGCCGGCGTCGGCGAGGGTCAGTGCCGCGGTGGTCCCGGCGAGCCCGCCGCCGACGACCACCGCGGTGGGTGCCTCGGTCATGAGCCCCCCTTGGTCATCACGGCGAGAGAGGCGGACGGTACGGCGGAGGGTTGCCCGCCGCTTGGGGCGATATCGGCGGAGATAAGGGCGATAACGGTGGCAGCACGACCAATCCCTGGCCCGCCGGGGGCGTCGTCACACATCACATCCGCCTCCGGGCGACCTGCCGGGCGTCCAGACCGCTCAGTCCGCGCACCGCGACGTAGGCCTTCTCCCGGCCCGGCAGCGACACCCGGCCGCGCAGCACGGCCTCGGGGTCGTCGGCGATCCGGTCCAGCAGCCGGCGGTAGATCCCGGCCATGGCGGCGACGCAGGCGCCGCTGCGCCGGTCCAGCATCGGCAGCAGCCGGAACCCCTCGGCGAACAGGGCGCGGGCGCGCCGCACTTCGAAGTGCACGAGCCCGGCGAAGTCCGCGCCCGGCGGCGGTGTGGCCGAGCCGAATCCGGCCGAGCAGCCGAACTTGGCGAGGTCCTCGGCGGGCAGGTAGGTGCGCCCGTTCTCGGCGTCCTCGCGCACGTCGCGCAGGATGTTCGTCAGCTGCAGGGCGAGGCCGAGCGTATCGGCGTACTCCGGGGCGCGATCGGCGCCGCGCGCGCCGGGCACGGTGCCGAAGACGCCGAGCGACAGCCGCCCGATGGCTCCGGCGACGCACCGGCAGTACGCCTTGAGGTCGTCCCAGGTCTCGTATTCCTCGCCGCGGACGTCGCTCAGCACCCCGTCGATGAGCTCGTCGAGCCCGCCGAGCGGGATGGGGAACTGCCGTGCGGCATGCGCGAGCGCGACGGCGACCGGGTCGGTGTCGTCCTCGTCGATCTCGCCGTCCCGGATCTGCCGCAGCAGCAGCCGGGTGTCCTCGAGCCGGGCCAGCTTGGCGTCGTCGGGCAGCGGCCCGTCGCCGATGTCGTCGACCCGGCGGGAGAAGGCGTAGAGGGCGGACATCGCATAGCGCTTGGGCGTGGGCAGCAGCCGGATGCCGTAGGCGAAGTTACGGGCCTGGGTGCCGGTGATGGCCTCGCAATAGCCGTACGCGGCGAGGACCTGCCCGGATGCGTACGGGGCGTGTGTGCGGGCTGCTCCTGACATGATGCGCCTCACCCTTTCCGTCGCAGAGTGGCGCCCACCTCGCGCAACAGCAGCGGCTTGGTGGGCTTGGGAGGGCCGGGGAGGGTGTCGTATTCCGCTGCCGCGATCGCCTTGAGTGCCGCGCGCCCCCCGGCCACGAAGCCCGCGAGCAGCAGTCTCAGCCGGCCGCTGACGCTGCCCACGAGCGGGGCGCCCTCGTCCAGCAGGCGTGCGGCGCGCTCGGCCTCGAAGGCGATGAGCGCGCGCACCGGGTCGTCGGCGGTCGGCATCGACAGGTCGCGCTCGCTGACGCCGAAGCGCTTCATGTCCTCGGACGGGAGGTAGATCCGGTCGCGGGTGAAGTCCTCGGTGATGTCCTGCAGGTGCTCCACGATCTGCAGCGCGGTGCAGATGGCGTCGGAGTGCCGGACGCGCTCGGGGGAGGTCACCCCGGCGAGCTCGAGGACCATGCGGCCGACCGGGTTGGCGGACAGCTCGCAGTAGCCGAGCAGGTCGTCGTACGTCTCGTAGCGCCGGACGATCTGGTCCTGGCGATTGGCCTCGATCAGCCCGAGGAAGGGCGCGCGGCTCATCGCATGGCGCCGCACGGTGGGCTGCAGGTTCTTGAGCAGCGGGTGTCTGGGGGTGGAGTCGAAGACCCGGTGGGTGTCGTCCTCGAAGGCCTTCAGCAGCCCGAGCCGGTCGCCCTCCCAGTGCGGCCCGAGGCCGAGGAGCCGGGCGTCGGCGCCGCCGGGCGCCAGGTCGCCGTCGCCGATGTCGTCGACGAGGCGGGCGTAGCCGTAGACGGCCATCAGGTCGGCGCGCCAGGCGCGTGGCAGGAAGAAGGGCGCCACCGGGAAATTCTCGGTGGCGGCCTGGTCGAGCACGGCGCTCTGCCCGTCTGCTGGGCGTTTGCGCCTTTCCCCCGTCACTCTGGCGGAGACGGCGTTTCGCACCCTTTGGTTGCCGCCGCTCACCGCTTACTGCCCGAGCGCGCCCTCGGAACGGATGCGGAGGGGGCACCTCGACGCGGGGTGTCTCGAGTTGCCAATGCCGTCACGCCTCCCGTTCTACACCGATCCCTCAGACCAATCTATTTCGGACACGCCGCACAGGGGCATACACCCGCTGAGCTGCGCAGCTACCGATCGGCAGGGCCGATTTCACCCGGCAAGCCACTGATCGGCACGGAGCACAGCGTACGCCGTACATCCGACATACGTGAGACAGGGTGTACAGCTTGTTGCGACAACAGATCACCGTCGCCGAAACTTCCCGTTACGCCCGGGACTTGACCGATCTTTGACTACGACCTGACCGGCTCGCGGGTCAGCCCGGCGACCACGGTCCCGATCGTGCGGTCGATCACGGCGTCCCGCACCGGCTCCGGAAGCCGGGACAGCGGCCCGTCCAGGATGAGCATCACCAGCCCGTGCACCGCCGACCAGGCGGCGAACTCCGCGCCCTCGCGCACGCCCGGCCGCATCACGCCGGCCGCCTCCATGCCGTCCAGCGTCTCCACGAGCATGTCGAAGGACCGGTACTCCTCCCCGTGCTCCGCCGCGTCCGGCTGCCCCTCGTCCCACGGATGGTCGGACACGTGCGGCACCCGGCAGAACGCCGCCCGGTACAGCCCCGGCTCGGCCAGCGCGAAGCGCACGTAACCGCGGCCGATCTGCCACAGCCGGTCCCGCGCGGCCTGCTGCTTGTCGCCGCCGCCGGGCGCCGCCTCGACGCCGCGCTGCATGGAATCCGCGAGCTCGCGCTGGCCGCGCACCTTCACCGCCTGCAGCAGGTCGGCCTGGTTCGCGAAGTGCCGGTACGCGGCCGTCGCCGACACCCCGACCCGGCGCGCGGCCTCGCGCAGCACGACCGCCTCGGGGCCGTCGCCGCGCGCGAGCTCGGTCGCGGCCTCCACCAGCGCGTTGCGGAGATCCCCGTGGTGATAGGCCGACCGGCCGCCCTTGCTCGCACTCATGGTCGACATCATGCCCGATGTTGACAGCATTAACATCCCCTGCGACAGTCCATGTTGACATCGTTAACTTCCCCGGGGGGAAACATGCTCCTGCGCATCGCCAATCTGGCCGTACGACGGGCGAAGCTCCTCACCGCCCTGTCGGTGGTCGCCGTCGTCGCGATGGCCGCCATCGGCTTCGGCGCCTTCGGCAAGCTCGCCTCCGGCGGCTTCGACGATCCCGGCGCCCCGTCCAGCAAGGCCGCCGACCTCATCGAGGAGCGCTTCGGCGGTGATACGAACCTGGTCCTGCTCGTCCGCTCGGCGGACGGCGGCCCGGACTCCCCCGCCGCGAAGGCCCGCGGCGAGGCGATCACCACCGGGCTCAAGGACGAGGCGACGGTCGGCGGCGTCATGTCGTACTGGGACCGCGGCGGCGACGCGCTGCTCTCCCGCGACGGCACCCAGGCCCTCGTCCTCGCCCACATCAAGGGCGGCGACAAGGTGGAGGACGACCGCGCCAAAGAGCTCATCGACGAATACGGCGGCGAGCGCGACGGCGTGACGGTCGAGGCCGGCGGCACGACAGCCGTCAGCAACGACATCTCGTCCCAGGTCGGCAAGGACCTCGCCATCGCCGAGATGATCGCCGTGCCGATCACCCTCATCCTGCTGGTGCTCGCCTTCGGCAGCCTGATCGCGGCCCTGCTGCCGCTGGTCATCGGCCTGATCGCGATCCTCGGCACCTTCGCCGAGCTCTATCTCCTCGGCAGCGTCACGGACGTCTCGGTCTTCTCCGTCAACCTCACCACCGCCCTCGGCCTCGGCCTCGGCATCGACTACGGCCTGCTCCTGGTCAGCCGCTTCCGCGAACAGCTCGCGCACGGCGACGACATCCCGGAGGCGATCCGCAGGACCGTCACCACCGCGGGCCGCACCATCGCCTTCTCCTCGGCGACGATCATCGCGGCGCTCTCTGCCCTGCTGCTCTTCCCGATGTTCTTCCTGCGCTCGTTCGCGTACGCGGGCATCGGCGTCGTCGCCATCGCCGCGATCAGCTCGCTCATCGTCGTACCGGCGCTGCTGGTGCTCCTCGGCCACCGGGTCAACAAGGGCCGGCTGCCCGGCGCCCGGGCCGTCCGCCGCCCGGACTCGGCCTTCTGGGGCCGGCTCGCGGCCACGGTCATGCGCCGCCCGGCGCTCACCGCGCTGCCGGTGCTCGCGGTGCTGCTGGTGGCGGCGAGCCCGCTGCTGGGCGTCACCTTCGGCACGCCGGACGAGCGGGTGCTGCCGGAGAGCGCGGAGAGCCGGCAGGTGGCGACGGCGATGCGAGCCGACTTCGCGGCGAACGACAACGCCTCCATCCAGGTGGTCTCCACCGCGGGCGTGCCCAAGGGCGAGCTCGCCCCGTACGCCGAGAAGTTGTCCCGCCTCCCCGGCGTGGTCCAGGTGAACGCGAGCAGCGGCACCTACCGCGACGGCACGGCGCAGCCCGCCGGCCCCGGCGCCGCGGCGCTCGGCCGCCCGGACGCCCAGCGCCTCACCGTCGTGCACGACCTCTCGCCGCGCTCGGGCCGGGCGCAGGACCTGGTGACGGCGGTACGGGACGTGCCCGCGCCGGGATCGGTCCTGGTGGGCGGCAATGACGCGCGGCTCGTCGACTCCAAGGACTCGATCGGCAGCCGGCTGCCGATGGCCATCATCTGGGTGTCGCTGACGACCTTCGTGCTGCTGTTCCTCTTCACGGGCAGCGTGGTGCAGCCGCTGCGGGCCCTGCTGCTGAACGCGGTCAGCCTCACCGCGGCCATGGGCGTCATGGTGTGGATCTTCCAGGACGGCAACCTCAGCGGCCTGCTCGGCTTCACCGCGCAGCCGATGGACACCGCGATGACGGTGCTGATGTTCTGCATTGTCTTCGGCCTGTCGATGGACTACGAGGTCTTCCTGACCAGCCGCATCAAGGAGCTGCACGATGCGGGCGCGGAGCCCGCTGAGGCGGTGACGAAGGGGCTGTCCAGGACCGGCCGGATCGTGACGATGGCGGCAGGGCTGCTGGCGGTGAGCTTCTTCGCCTTCGGCACCAGCAGCGTCAGCTTCATGCAGATGTTCGGCCTGGGCAGCGGGCTGGCGATCCTGATCGACGCGGTGGCGGTACGAGGTGTCCTCGTACCGGCGGCGATGCGGGTCCTCGGGCGGACGGCCTGGTACGCCCCCGCCTGGCTCCGCCGCGTCCACGGCAGGGTCGGCGTAAGCGAATCGGAGGAGCCAAAGGCTCCCGTCAACGCCTGACGCCGACCGCTCGACCGGGAAGGGGACGGGCTACTTGCCCGTCTCCTTCTCGTACGCCTTCAGGACCTCGTCCGTAGGCCCGTCCATCACCAGCTCGCCCTTCTCCAGCCACAGCACCCGGTCGCAGGTGTCCCTGATCGACTTGTTGTTGTGGCTGACCAGGAAGACCGTCCCGGCTTCCTTGCGGAGCTCGCGGATACGGGCCTCCGAGCGCTTCTGGAACTTCTTGTCACCCGTGGCGAGGGCCTCGTCGATCATCAGCACGTCGTGGTCCTTGGCCGCGGCGATGGAGAACCGCAGCCGGGCCGCCATACCGGACGAGTACGTCCGCATCGGAAGGGTGATGAAGTCACCCTTCTCGTTGATCCCGGAGAAGTCCACGATGCCCTGATAGCGCTCGCGCACCTGCTCCTTGGACATCCCCATCGCGAGACCGCCGAGGATCACGTTCCGCTCACCGGTGAGGTCGTTCATCAGCGCGGCGTTCACGCCGAGGAGCGAGGGCTGGCCGTCGGTGTAGACCTTGCCCTTCTCCGGGGGGAGCAACCCGGCCACCGCCTTGAGCAGCGTGGACTTGCCGGAGCCATTGGTGCCGATGAGGCCGATGGCCTCGCCGCGGTACGCCGTGAAGGAGACGCCGCGCACGGCGTGCACCTCGCGCATCCGCGGGGACGGCTGGCGCTTGATGATCCGGTTCAGGGCGGCGGTGGCGCTGCCGCGGCCGCCGCCTCCGAAGACCCGGTAGACGATGTGCAGGTCGTCGCAGATGACCGTCGGGATCTTCTCGCCCGCCGGCTTGCTGTCCTCGATCGCTCCCTGCTCAGCCACGGCCATACCGCTCCTCAGCCTTCCAGAAGTACACGAAGCCCAGCACGCCGAAGAGCAGGGCCCAGCCCAGCGCCAGCCACCAGGCGTGCGGTGCGATGTCGTGGATCGAGTAGTCGCCGATCAGCGAGAAGCGCATGAGGTCCATGTAGACCGACACCGGGTTGGCCTGCAGCACATCGGCCACCCAGGTCGGGGCGCTGGTGTTCTTGGTCAGCATGGCGTGCAGCGGGAACATCACGCCGGACGCGTACATCAGGGTGCGCAGCACGAACGGCATCAGCTGGGCCAGGTCGGGCGTCTTGCTGCCCATCCGCGCGAACATCATCGCAAGGCCGATGTTGAACACGAACTGCAGGGCCAGCGCCGGAAGGACCAGGAACCAGCGCCACGTCGGCCACTCCTGGAACCCAAGCAGGATGACCAGCAGCACGATCATGGAGAACAGCAGCTGCTGCAGCTGCTGCAGCGAGAAGGAGATCGGCAGCGAGGCGCGCGGGAAGTGCAGCGCCCGCACCAGGCCGAGATTCCCGGTGATCGAGCGCACGCCGGTCATCACGGACTGCTGCGTGAACGTGAAGATGAAGACCCCGATCACGAGGAACGGGACGTAGTTGTGCTTGCCGCCGGGGACGCCGTCGCGGGCACCCAGAATGATCCCGAAGATCATGAAGTAGACAGCGGCATTGAGCAGCGGCGTCGCCACCTGCCACAGCTGCCCCAGCTTCGCCTGGCTGTACTGCGCCGTCAGCTTGGCCTGGGAAAAGGCCAGGATGAAATGCCGTCGGTCCCACAGCTGCCGCACATAACCCGGCAGCGTCGGCCGGGCACCGCTCTGCGTCAGCCCGTATTTGGCCGCCAGCTGTGCAGGGGGGAGCTCACCGTCGGACGAATGGCCCGGCGGGGCACCGGTAGCCGTATCGCTCACTGTCTCGCGTCTTCCCGTTCTCGTGCGTGCGTATCGCGCTGTCGCTTGTAACGAGCTTGTCAGATGACCGGCGGACGTCCCAGCCGGGTCAGCCGCCATACCGTACGCCACTTCATCGGACGCCTAGGACCGCAGGGGGTGCTCCAGCCCTCCTTGAAGCCGCCGAGCCAGGCCTTCAGCGCGGCCGCGGACGGCTTCCTGAGGACCGTCAGGGCGAACCAGATCCCCAGGTAGAGCGGGATCAGCGGGGCCGGCAGATTGCGCCGGGCGAGCCAGACGCGGTTACGGGCGACGTTGTGGTGGTACGTGGCGTGCCGGGACGGCGGCATGGTCGGGTGGTGCAGAACCATGTCGGCGCGGTAGTCGATGTGCCAGCCGGCGTCGAGGGCCCGCCAGGCCAGGTCGGTCTCCTCGTGGGCGTACCAGAACTCCGCCGGCAGGTCGCCGACCTCGGCGAAGACCTTCGTACGGACGGCGTTGGCGCCGCCGAGGAAGGTCGTCACGCGGGAGGACCTGAGCGGGTCCGCGGCCCGCAGCCGCGGGACGTGCCGGCGCTGGGTGGCGCCGGTGTCCGGGTCGGCGATGCGGAAGCTGACGATGCCCAGCTCGGCGTCCTCGGCGAACGCCGCGCGGATCAGCTCGCCGGTGTCCTGGCGGGGCAGCAGCCCGTCGTCGTCGAGGAAGAGCAGCACGTCGACGTCCTGGCCGTGCTCGCCGAAGGCCTCGATGCCGACGTTGCGGCCGCCGGGGATGCCGAGGTTCTCCGGCAGCTGCACGGCCCGTACGCCCTCGGGCAGGGCGGTCGGCTCGGCGCCCTGGAAGACCACGACGCACTCGATCGGGGCGCCGTCCTGCTTGGCGACCGAGTCGAGCAGGGCGCCCAGCTCCTCCGGGCGGGTGCCCATGGTGATGATCACTGCCCCGAGCCTCAGCTGTTCACCATTCATTGGTTTCACCGCAATCTGCTCGAGGCCAGGATGCTCACCAGGTGCAGCAGCGTCTGCAGGACCGCGATCGCGGCCAGCACGGCGACACCGAGGCGCGTGAAGAAGAGGTCACCCCGGATCATGTCCAGGATCGTCAGCACGAGGATCAGCAGCGACGCCTCGATGCCCAGGATCAGCCGGTGGAACTTCAGCGCGGCCGCGGCCTTGCGGGCCAGGGCCACGCCGGATGTACGCGGCTCGGCCGCCGACTCCTGGACCGGCGGGAGACCCTGCTGATGGCGGGCCACGCCGACCAGGTCGGTCTCGGCCTTGATCATGATCGCGCCGAGGGCGGCGAGCGTCCCGAGGAAGGCCCACAGCCAGTCGATCCGGCCCTCGCCCCAGATGTCCGCGGCGCGCAGGCCGAAGCCGAGCAGCACGGCGGCGTCGAGGAAGTACGCGGCGACCCGGTCCAGGTAGACCCCGGCCATGGAGTACTGCTTCTTCCAGCGGGCGAGCTCGCCGTCGACGCAGTCGAACAGCAGGTAGAGCTGCGCCATCAGGACGCCGAGCAGCGCCCCCGCCAGCCCCGGCACCAGCAGCGCCGGGGCGGCGAGGACGGACACGACCGTCATCACGTAGGTCACCTGGTTCGGGGTGACCTTGGTGTTCACCAGGTGCCGGTCCACGCGCAGGGAGATCTCCCGCATGTAGAGCCGGCCGCCCCAGTGCTCACCGCTCCTCCGGTCCTTCACCCCCGCGGGGTGAACGACAGGGCGGAGTTCAGCTACTGACGGCTTTTGCATAGTCGGCGTACGCGTCCCTGATCTGGTCGGCGGAAAGGTCGAGATGCTCGAGGATGGTGTAGCGGCCCGGGCGGGTCTGCGGCGCGAAGAGGATCGCGTCGACGAGGTCCTGGTCGCTGTAGCCCATCTCGCTCGCCAGCACGGGCAGCCCGTGCCGGCGCAGGGTCCGCGCCATCTCCTTCGCCGTGTCGACGTCGCCGCGCAGGAACGTGGCGAACGTGCCGCCGAACCCGCACTGGTCCCCGTGCGGCGAATTGCGCTTGGGGAAGAGCAGGTCGAAGGCGTGGCAGATCTCGTGGCAGGCGCCGGACGCCGGCCGCGAGTCGCCGGCCACCGACATGGCCAGACCGCACATCACCAGGGACTCGGCGAGGACGCTGAGGAACTCGTCGTCGCCGATGCCGCCCGGGTGCCGCAACACCGCGTGCGCGGACTGCCGCGCCATGGCGGCGGCCAGCCCGTCGACCGCCTCGCCGTTGACCTTCTGGGACAGCTCCCAGTCGGCCACGGCGGAGATCTTGCAGATCACATCGCCGATGCCGGCCCGTACGAACGCCGCCGGGGCGTCGCGGATCACGTCGAGGTCGATGACGACGCCGATCGGGCTCGGCACGCCGTAGGAGCCGCGGCCCGCGTCGTTGTCGAGCGTGGCGACCGGGGAGCACAGGCCGTCGTGGGCGAGGTTCGTCGCGACGGCGACGAGCGGGAGGCCCACCCGGGCCGCGGCGTACTTCGCGCAGTCGACGACCTTGCCGCCGCCGAGCGAGACGACCGCGTCGTACCGGCCCGCGCGCTTTATGGAGTCGGCGAGCTTGACGGCACCGTCGATGGTGCCGTCGGCGTCGTCGAACCAGTCGGCGCCGGGGAAGGACGGCGCGAAGCGCTCCTTGAGCGCCTGGCCGGAGCCGCCGCTGATGGCGAAGGCGAGCTTGCCGGTGGGGGCGATGCGCTGGTCGGTCAGGATCGTGGCCAGGTCGTCCAGCGCGCCGGCCCGGATGTCTACGACAACCGGGGCCGGCATCAGCCGGGTCAGTACTGGCACGCGATCTCCCTGCCCTTGGCGAGGTCGTCGTGGTTGTCGATCTCGACCCACTTCACGTCGCCGATCGGCGCCACGTCGACCTTGAAGCCGCGGTTGACGAGCTCCTGGTAGCCGTCCTCGTAGTACAGGTCCGGGTCGCGCTCCCAGGTGGTCTTCAGCGCGTCGCCGAGCTCCTCGGCGGCCTCGCCCTCGATGAGGGTGACGCCGATGTACTCGCCGGTGGCCTCGGTCGGGTCCATCAGCTTGGTGATCTTCTGGACGCCCTTCTCGGGGTCCACGACGACCTTCATCTCCTCGTCGGCGAGCTGCTTCACCGTGTCGAGGGCGAGGATGATCTTCTTGCCGCCGCCCTGGGCCGCGAGCAGGGTCTTCTCGACGGAGACCGGGTGCACGGTGTCGCCGTTGGCGAGGATCACGGTGTGCTTGATCGCGTCACGACCGCACCAGAGGGAGTAGGCGTTGTTCCACTCCTCGGCCTTGTCGTTGTCGATCAGCGTGAGCTTGAGGCCGTACTTCTGCTCCAGGGCCTCCTTGCGCTCGTACACCGCCTCCTTCTTGTAGCCGACGATGATGGCTACCTCGGTGAGGCCGATCTCGGCGAAGTTGCCGAGGGTGAGGTCGAGGATGGTCGTGTCACCGTCGACCGGCACGAGGGCCTTGGGGAGGGTGTCGGTGTAGGGGCGCAGTCGCCGTCCGGCGCCTGCCGCCAGCACGAGGCCGATCATGCGGGTTCTCCTGATTCGTCGTGTACAGCGGGTGCTCCGGAAGAGACCCAGAAACGGATGCTCTCTACGAGCACCACCAGTGCCAGGGCCACGGCCAGCGCCGTGAGCGCGATCGTGAACCCTGAGTCGTTCAGCAGGGCAGCCGCCACTACCACCAGCAGCGTCCGTCCGTCGTGCCCGCCGATCGCCCGCACCAGCCAGTGCGGAGGTGCGCCGGTGCCACCGCGGATGCGGTACACCGTGTCGTAATGATGGTAGGCGACCGCACCGACCAGGCCGAAAGCCGCAGGGAGCGCCCCTGAGGCGTCGGACCGGGCGGCCAGCACCAGGATCGTGCCGTATTCCGCCGCACGGAAGAGCGGCGGCACCAGCCAGTCCAGCGGACCGGCCAGCGGGCGGGCTACGGCCAGGCCCGAGGTCAGTACGTAGACGAGGGCGCCGATCAGCGGCCAGGGGCCGTCGAGGAAGGCTGCGCCGACCACCAGGGCGCCGCCGAGGGCGGCGACGGCGGGGGCCTGGAAGGGGCTGAAGGCCTTGATCCGGCTGGTGGCAGCGGCCACGCCTTCCGCGAGCGGGCCGGTGTCGGCGAGCGAGGCGAGGGCCTGGGTGGCGCGCTCGGTGCGCTCGGCCTTGCGGGTGAGGGATCTGAGGACGCGGCCCGCCGTGGTGTAGCAGGCGGCGAGGGCGCAGCCGATGAGGAGCGCGTAGAAGACGATGCGGGGCGTGGTGAGCGCCGTCAGTACGGCGATCATGGCCCAGCGCTCGCCGATGGGCAGCACGATCATGCGCCGCAGCCAGACGGTCCAGCCGACGCTGTCGAGCTTGGAGGAGAGGGCCGCGGTGGGGCTCGTATTGCCCTGCGCGTCGTGGTTCGCCTCGTTGAAGGAGAAGTCGACGACGTGGCGGACGGTCTGCAGGATCATCGCGCCCAGGGCGAGCGCCCAGACGTCGTCGTTGTTCGCGTTGGCCGCGCCGATCGCCAGGCCCGCGTAGTACGCGTACTCCTTGGCGCGGTCGAAGGTGGCGTCGAGCCAGGCGCCCATCGTCGAGTACTGCAGCGAGTAGCGGGCCAGCTGGCCGTCCGTGCAGTCCAGGACGAAGGAGAAGAGCAGCAGCACGCCGGCGGCGACGAAGCCGGGGCGGGTGCCGGTGGCGGCGAGGCCTGCCGCGATCACGGCGGTGAGCAGGCTCGCGGTGGTGACCTGGTTCGGGGTGAAGCCGCGGCGGGCGCACCAGCGCGCGATGTATTTGGAGTAGGGGCTGATGAAGAAGGTGGTGAAGAAGCCGTCGCGGGCCTTCACGACGGAGTTCAGCCGGGCCTTCTCCTCGTTGACGGCGGCGACCGAGTCCTCGGTCTTGGCCCGCTCGGTCAGATCCTGCGGCGTGGCGGCGACCAGGACGCCCAGCTCGGGGCGGGCCAGCGCGAGGCCGTCCGCCTCCAGCTGGGTGGCGAGCTGGTCGGCGACACCCTCTATCGACTGGCTGCGCATGGCGGCGCGGGAGAGTGCGGCGCGCGCCTCGGGCTGCGCCGTCACGGCCCCTTCGATGGCGGCGGCGGGCCAGCGCGGGTCCGTAAGACCGAGGCGCAGGCTGTGCCGGTGGCCGACGAAGTGACTGTCGACGAGCGCGATGCGGCGGCCCTCGGGGATGAAGGCCAGCACCGTGGCGGCGTCCGCGATGTCAGCCGCTGTCTGGATGTCGTCGAAGCCCAGCGCCCGCAGGTCGCCGTCGAGGGGCGATCCGGGCACGGGCGGGCCGATGACGATTGCGGTCCGCAGTCGAACTCACTCCTTGACAGCACAGCGGCAGGGCAGGGGCACCGCCCCGTCCCCCAACCGGCCGGCGGCATGTCGGCAGAGGTTAGCGGATCCTCGTGGGGATGGTTTCGCCGCCCGGCTGCCCGAATGCGATCATCATGGTGCATCGCCGCTGCGCGGTACAAGCTGAGCACGCGGGGCGGCGGCTGGACCTGGGGGTTTCCGGCCATCGGCGGGGTGTGCCGGGGCGAGTGTCACAGGTTGTCCACAGGCCTCGCCGGTTGCCCCCTCTCCCCCGTTACGCTGCGGGGCATGACTTGGCTGATCACAGGCGGCGCCGGCTTCATCGGCGCACATGTTGTCCGGGCGCTCAAGGACGCGGGCGAGGGCGTGGTGGTGCTGGACGACGTCTCGGCCGGCTTCCCCGAGCGCCTCCCGGCGGACGTGCCGCTGATCCGCGGTTCGGTCACCGACCGGGCCGCCGTCGACCGCGCCATCGCGGAGCACGGCGTCACGGGTGTGATCCACACCGCGGCCAAGAAGCAGGTCGGCGAGTCGGTCGAGCAGCCGCTGCTGTACTACCGGGAGAACCTGCTGGGCCTGACCACCCTGCTGGAGGCGGTGGCGGCGGCCGGGGTGCGGCGCTTCGTCTTCTCCTCGTCCGCGGCGGTGTACGGGTCGGTGGACGTGGACCTGGTGACAGAGGACACGCCCTGCGCGCCTCTGTCTCCGTACGGCGAGACGAAGCTGGCCGGCGAATGGCTGGTCCGCGCCGCGGGCCAGGCCCACGGCATCGCCACGGCCTGTCTGCGGTACTTCAACATCGCCGGGTGCGCGACGCCGGAGCTGGCGGACACGGGGGTGTTCAACGTCATCCCGATCTACTTCGACCGGCTGACGCGCGGTGAGGCGCCGCTGATCTACGGCGATGACTATCCGACTCCGGACGGGACGGCCATCCGGGACTACATCCATGTGGTCGACCTCGCCGAGGCGCATCTCGCGGCGGCCCGGCGGCTGTCCCGGGCCGACGCGGCCGGCTCTGGCTCTGGCTCTGGGGACATCACGGTGAACCTCGGAAGCGGTACGGGCGTGTCCGTGCGCGAGCTGGCGGATGTCATCGCCGAGGTGAGCGGCCGCCACGAGCCGGCCGCCCGGGTGGTCGGGCGGCGTCCCGGCGACCCGGCCCGGGTGGTGGCGTCGTATGAACGGGCGAAGCGCGAGCTCGGCTGGACCCCGCAGCGCGATGTCCGCGACATGGTCACCTCGGCGTGGGAGGGCTGGTGCCTGCACCACCCGGAGGCACGTGTCTCCTGATCACAGCCGTGGGAGCGTTTCCGCAGGTCAGACTATGACAACGGTGTTCAGCTTCGTGTTGCTCCATACCCCGGCCCCGTAGTTCACTGGCCACTGAAGCCACGACGGCGGACCACGGGACCACTGGACTACGGAAGGCTGCGCCATGGGGGCAGGGCACGACCACGGGCACTCCCACGGGCCGCCTCCGGGCACGTCCGCCACCGCGGCGGCGGCCTACCGGGGTCGCCTGCGCATCGCGCTGGGCCTGACCACGACCGTGCTGATCGCGGAGATCGTCGGCGGCGCGCTGACCGGCTCCCTCGCCCTGATCGCGGACGCCGGCCACATGGCCACGGACGTCATCGGCCTGTCGATGGCCCTTATGGCCATCCACTTCGCCAACCGCCCCACCGCCGAGCGCCGCACCTTCGGCCTGGCCCGGGCCGAGATCCTGGCGGCGCTGGCGAACTGCCTGCTGCTCTTCGGCGTGGGCGGCTACATCCTCTACGAGGCGGTGAAGCGCTTCGTCCAGCCGGAGGAGATCGACGGCGGCCTCACCATGGTCTTCGGCGCCATCGGCCTGGTGGCGAACCTGATCTCCCTCTCCCTGCTGATGGCCGGCCAGCGCGAGAGCCTCAACGTCCGCGGCGCCTTCCTGGAGGTGGCGGCCGACGCCCTCGGCTCGGTCGCGGTCCTGGTCTCGGCGCTCATCATCATGCTCACCGGCTGGCGCTACGCCGACCCGATCGCCTCGATCGCCATCGGCGCGATGATCATCCCCCGCACCTTCAAGCTCCTCCGCGAGGCGATCGACGTCCTGCTGGAGACAGCCCCGAAGGACGTCGACATCGCCGAGGTCCGCCAGCACATCCTCGACCTCCCCGGCGTGGAGGACCTCCACGACCTCCACGTCTGGACGATCACCTCCGGCATGCCAGTCCTGTCGGCCCACGTCGTGGTCACCAAGGAAGCCCTGGACGCGGTAGGCCACGAAAAGCTCCTCCACGATCTGCAGGACTGCCTGGGCGACCACTTCGACGTGGAGCACTGCACGTTCCAGCTGGAGCCGGTGGGGCATGCGGATCACGAGGTCAAGCTCTGTCACTGAGCTGGAGAGCGGCAGTCCGGCGCGGGGCGGATGCGCCGGAGCCGCGCCGGGCGGTGACATTTGCGGTCACTGTCTGATCAGGCGGTGTCACGTCGAGGTTTGTTCGCGGACTGACGCTTCGTCAGTAAGTGGTGGCGCACACTCCGCCTGAGCTGGTGGTTCCGTCTTCGTAAGCGAGTACGGCCCCGGCAGGCGGGCGCATCCCGTGACCGATGGCGTGAAGGGCCTCACATGCCTCGGGCAAGTGTGGGACCGTGCATGGCTTGGCGCGGGGCAAGGAACGACCTGCCGCGGAGGCACGCGATGCTCTCGGAGCGTGGATGGCTACTACTGACAACAGCCATTGAGGCGGCTATCGCGGCGGGTGCCGCGGCCCACCCGGCGGTGCCGGACTGCGCCCTGCTCGTCGTCGGGCCGCTGCTCGCCGCCCACGGCCTGTGGACGATCCTGATGGCGCGCGACCGCATGCACTGCAAGGCCTCCCTCGCCCGCATGACCCGCGTCGCCGAACTCACCCAACGTGCTCTCGTACGCCCCTTGCCCGCCGATCTGGGCGGCCTGGCCACGGCCGTAAGGACCCGCTCCGCGAGCGAGGACGCCCTGATCGGCGGGGATCTCCATGACGCCGTCCTGCTGCCGTCCGGGCCGCGCCTGATCGTCGGAGACGTGACGGGTCATGGCCTGGACGCGGTCCGCATCAGCGCGGCGGTGCTCTCCGCCTTCCGCCACACCGCGGCCACGGAGCCCGACCTGGTCCGCCTCGCCCACATACTCGACGACCGCGTGCGAGACGACCTCGGAGACGAGGACTTCGTCACCTTGCTCCTCGCGGACTTCGTGCCCGGCGCGGTCCGCCTGGTCAACTGCGGGCACCCGCCGCCGCTGCAGGTGGGCCGGTGCCTGGAGGTCCTTGAATCCCCTTGCCCCTCCCCGCCGTTGGGTTTGTCGCCCACGCCGAGCGTACAGGCCGTCCTGCTCACCCCCGAGCAGCGCATGCTGCTCTACACCGACGGCCTCACCGAGGCGCGGAACGCGCACGGCACCCCACTGGCCCTCGACCGCCGGGTCCGGGCCGCGCTGAGCGCCCTCACCCTCGACGAGGCCCTGGCAAACCTGGTCGACCTCGTCGACCACCACGCTGCCGCCCCCGTCGGCGACGGCCACGGCGACGACCTCACCCTGCTGCTTGTCCAGCCCACCGCCGACCTGCTGACGGGACCGGTACCCCCCGTACCGAAGAACGAAGACGCACCGAGCGCACCACAGGGCAACCTCGATCGGTCGTGAAGAGCGAAGAGAAGGAAGAAGGGTGCGGCCATGCGGCGGCAAGGAGCGGGAAATCTCCCCCCGGAGACACGCGAGTTGTACGGCCGGCAGCAGGAACTGGCGCAGATCCGGCGGCTGTTCGACGACGGCGCCCGGCTTGTGACGGTGACCGGGGTCGGCGGGGTGGGCAAGACGCGGCTCGCGCTGCGGGCCACGCACGAGGTGCGGCCGTCCTTCCGGGACGGGGTGTGGTGGGTGGAGCTCTCGTCGCTGCGCCGGGGCGCGCTGCTCGCACACGCCGTGTCCGAGGTCCTTGCCCTGGTGGATCAGACGACGCGGCCCATGATCGATGTACTGGCCGACTACCTGGCGGAGCGCGAGGTGCTGCTTGTCCTGGACACCTGCGAACACCTGGTCCACGAGTGCGCACTGGCCGCCGATGTGCTGCTGCGGGCCGCGCCGGGGCTGCGCATCGTGGTCACCAGCCGCCGCCCTCTGGGCACGCACATGGAGCGGCTGCTGACCGTCGACCCGCTGCCCGTACCCGAAGGCGAGGGCGCGGCATGCGGTGGTGCGGACGCGATGGCCCTGCTGGCCGAGCGGGCCGCCGAAGCGGTGCCCGGCTTCGCGGTCACCGACGCCAACCGGCCCGATCTCGTACGCCTGTGCCGCTGCCTGGACGGCCTCCCGCTCGCCATCGAACTGGCCGCGGCCCGCCTGCGCGACCAGTCCGTAGCCGAGCTGACCGAGAAGCTGGACGACCGCTTCGCCGTCCTGGGCACCACCGACGAGGTGGTGGACGACGCCGAGCCGCCCTGGCATCAGGCGCTGCGTACCGCGATCGGCTGGAGCCACGAACTGTGCAGCCCGGCCGAACGGCTGCTCTGGGCCCGCCTTTCCGTCCTCGTCGGCGGCTTCGACGCCGAGGCCGCCCTGGCGGTGTGTGCCGACACGCGCCTTCCCGAGGAGGCGATCCCGGGGCTGCTCGCCTCCCTGACAGACAAGTCGATCGTGATGTGGGAGCCGACCGGCGGTGGCGAGCGCTACCGGATGCTCGACACCATCCGCGAGTTCGGCGCCGCCTGGCTGCGCGGCCTCGGCGAGGAGTCCACGCTGCGCCACCGGCACCGGGACTACTTCCGGGCGCTGGCCCAGGCCGCGGATGCCGCCTGGATGGGACCGGACCAGGTCGCCTGGCACGACCGGACGACCACCGAACACGCCAATCTCCGCGCCGCCCTCGACTTCTGCCTCGCCGAGCAGGACGGGCAGAGTGGGCTGCAGATGGCTGGGGCGCTGTGGTTCTTCTGGTACGCCTGCGGCTTCGCCCATGAGGGCGTGTACTACCTCGACCGGGCCCTTGACCTGGATCCGGCCCCCGGACCGGACCGCGCCAAGGCCCTGTGGGCCCGCGGTATGTCCGGCCAGATCGTGGGTGACATGGAGACCGGCCTCCGCCTCCTCGACACCTTCCGGAAGGTCACCGCCGACGAGGCCGATGAGACCGCCCCGGTCGCCGCTGCCCTTCTCGAGGGCACCTGTTTCGCGCTGAGCGGCCGGCAGACGCAGGCGGCCGAGGCGCTCGACGCGGCGCCGCGCACCCCGCCGTCCCCCGGGCGCTACGACGCGGCGTGGTCGCTCGTCCAGGTCGCCCGGTCCTTCGTCCACATCCAGCTCGGGCAGATCGCCGAGGCCGCGGTCGTCGCGGACGGTCTTTGCGCCGTATGCGACCGGCACGGCGAGACCCATGCCCGCGCCTGGGGCGACTACCTTCGCGCCCTCGCCGCGCTGGCCCTGGGACGGGCGGCAGAGGCCGAAGCCCATGCCCGCGACGCCCTCGACGGCAAACGCCGCGTCCGCGACAGTCTCGGCATCGCCATGGCCCTCGAAGCACTCGCCTCCGCGACGCTCGCGTCCGGGCACGCCGAGCGAACCGCCCAGCTCCTCGGCACCGCCGACCGGGTATGGCAGACCCTCGGTTCCCCCCAGATGGGGGCACCCGAACTCGTCGCCGCCCGCCAGGCGTGCGAGGCGCAGGCCCGTCAGGCCCTCGGCGGCGATATCTATGAGACCGCTTTCCGTGCGAGCTACGACAGCGGCCTCGACGCCGGCATCACCCATGCCCTCTCCGCGCCTGGGACTGCCCCACGGCACCCCGAGATCGACTGACCGCGGCCCCATGGAGTCCGGTGGCAGACGGCTTCAATAGCTTTCACGGCTGCAGATCCCGAGTTCGTGCTCTCGGGCGAGTTGCGGCTCCAGCGCTGTGAGAGAGAACTTCAAGGTCTGTCACTGAGCATTGGTGCAGCCGCCCTGGCGGCCTGTTCGATCTTCGCGCGGTGGGTCGCGCGGGCCTTCTCGTCGATCGGCTGCTCATGTTCGGGGCGCAACCCGGTGCGGCCGTCGAGGCCTTCGCGCAGGATGTCGGCGTGCCCGGCATGCCGGATGGTCTCGCCGAGGACATGGACCATGACGGCGAACAGGGTCGTGTTGGTATAAGGCTCCGGCCACCACGGCACGTGGCCGGGGGCGTCGAGGGGAAGCTCGTTGATCGTCGCGTCCGAGTGTTCCCACGTGCGCCGGTAGAAGCCGACGATCTGGTCGCGGGTCTCGTCCGCGGTCGCCCACTGATCGCTGCCGTCGGAGTCCTGCCACCGGGGCAGCGGTTCCGGGGAAGGGCGGCCGAAGACCTCGCCGAAGTACCGGGCCTCGACGGTGGCCACGTGTTTGACCAGGCCGAGGAGGTTGGTCCCGGTCGCCGTCAAAGGCCGGCGGGCGTCGTATTCGGGTAGGCCGTCGAGTTTCCAGAGCAGCGCCTCGCGGTCCCGCCGCAGTCTCCCGTGCAGGTTGTCCTTCGCCCATTCATCGATCATGCGGCTTGAGCCTGCCATGGGCTGCTCTGCGTCTCAAGCTCCCGTACGTGGTCCCCAACGACTGGCGAGTCAATGCCTGGCCGTAACCCATGACCGCCGACCGAAAATGGAACCTTCGCACTATACCGAAGCGCCGATAGCGGCGGGGTCCGGAACGTGCGTACGGTCGAAGTGCCGGAGTCAATTCCGGCTTCGGTGCGCGATTCTGCCTCATCGGGGTTAATTCGCGGCCATGTTGACCAAGAAAGGTTCATTCATCATGTCCAGGGTTATGAGTAATCTCCTCGCTACGACAGGAATCACCGCGATCGGATTGTTCGGCCTTGCGCCAGTCGCGACCGCCGCCGTCCCGGCCCAGACGGAGCTGGCTTCATGCAGCGCCACCGGGAGCACCACCAACGAAAACCAGGGGGACGGCAAGGAGGCCTTCAGCGGCGAAGGGACCATCGAGTGCGGTGCGGACCTCAGCGGGTCCTGGAAATCACGCATGGTCGAGACAGAAGCGGGCGACGAGGGGGCGGTGACCGAGGCCAAGGGCCAGTTGGAGATCACCTGGAGCGACGGCACGGCAACTACGGCGGTACTGGACACCATTGACCAGTCGGAGACCGAATCGGGTAGCGAAGTGTCCGGCAAGGGCGTCGCCACCGCGCAGGTGACCTCCGACAGCACGAGGTTCGCCAACGCCAGGATGGAGATGTCCTCCAGCGCCAGCGGGGAGGAATCCGGCGGTGAGGTCACTGCGGAGGGCAAGGCTCAGGTGAAGTTCTTCAGCCAGGAGTGACCCCCCCCCGCCTCCCGGCACCGAGCATGAAGTGAAACAGAGATCAGGAATCGAGGAGGAAATGATGTCTACGCGCGAGATGATCCGGCCGGTCGGCACGGAGGAGAAGGTGGCGATCGAGGCGCTGATTATGCGGGACGAGCTGCCACTCAGTGGCGCTCCCGCATATATCCCGCCGGTAGCGGCCTACGTCGTCTTCTCGCCGAAGGACCCGGACGAGCCGAAGGGGCCGAGGCTCAGCTGACTTCGGCAGGCGCGCCGAGAACGCGCTGAGGGAGGGGCCCGGTGCCGTCGTACGGTCCCGGTCCCCTTCGTCGGCTACGGTGACTACTCCCCGGGCGGTGTTCATTCATCTTGACCGACGCGACCAGCACCATGACACAGAAGTTGGCAGCTGCCGCGGGCCCGCATCCTGCCGCCATCGTCGCTCAGTTCCGTAACTCCGGGGATGGTGCGGAGACTTACGAGACGGCCTCGCTGGGGTTCGCGGAAACCGGCCATGCCGTACCACTGACCGATACGACCCACTGTGAAGTCGGGTCCGTCAGCAAGACGTATACCGCTTTGATGCTGGCCGTGTTGTGTGTCCGCGGCGCACTCACCTTGGACGACCGCGTGGACCGGTATCTTCCCATGCGGCAGCGCGGGGCGGACCGGATGACGCTACGGCACCTGGCCACGCACACCTCCGGGCTGCCTTTCCACCCTCCGGGCCTCAGGCGACGGGCCATCCGGTCGTGGAATGTGAACCCGTATGCGACATTCGACGCCGGCGACGTTCTCCCGGCATTGACTCGCACGCGGCTACGGAGTCAGCCCGGCAGCCGGCAACAGTATTCGAACTTCGGCGTGGGTCTGCTCGGCCGCATCATGGAGATGGCCACGGGCGGTACGTATGCCCGCCTGCTCGACGATCTGGTCGTCCGCCCGCTCGGCCTGGCCGACACGACCGCCGATCCCTGCACGCCCCAGGCCACCGGGCACTGGCGAGGACGCACCCGCCCTCCTGCCGCCCTGCCCGGGCTGCCCGGCGCCGGCGTGGTGCGCTCCTCCGCCCGCGGCCTGATCCGGCACATGCGCTGTCTGATGAATCCCGACGCCTGCACCGACGACCCCGAATTGCGAAAGGCGCTCGGACTTGTGCTGCGCCCGGACGGGCCCGACGCCCGCACGCCGCCCCTCATCTGGAATCGGCGGACCACCGCCACCGGCCGCACGGTCCACTATCACGGCGGCGGGACCCGCGGCTTCACCGCATTCATCGGATTCAGCATCGAGCCCGGACTTGCGTATGCCGCCCTGACCAACAACAACCCGGACCGCCGCAACGCCTTTGTGAATCACGCTTATGCCCACCTCCACCAGCAGATCGAAGCCGCACCTTCACGGAGAGGGTGAGTCGCATGTCATTGCCGCATCCGGCGTCGGGGCAGGCCGTCGCCTCGGCGAGCGAGAGCCTCGCCGACTGTCTGCACCAGGCCCTGCAATCCGGGCAGATCCACGGCGTCCTGCCCGCATTCCTCGGTGCGGCAGAGCAGGAGTCGACGGCGCTCGCCGCGGTCCGCGTGCTGGGCCCCGACGCCGTCGCACCGACGCTGCTGAGCGGCTATGCCCCCGACGGGGGTGACCGCTGGGTGCTGGAGCGGGCCTTGGCCGTCCATCCCTGCGACGACGCCGCTCCCGCAGAGGCGCGGTGTCTGGGGGAGGCGCAGGCGGTTCTTGCCGATCCGGGAGCCGGAACCACCGCCAACGCGCCGTGGAGTCAAGCGGAATGCGTCGCGGCCGCATCCGGTGCGGCATGGCGGATCTGGGCCCAGCGCCAGGCCCTGCTGGCCCCGCTGGCCTGGCCGGGCCTCGGCGGACCGGTGGCGGACAGCGTCGGCGAACGTGCCGCTGACATCGGTCGCGGTCTCGTACGGGCGGTGCTCCGGCGCGACCTCCCGACCGCCGCCAGGCTGGCGCGCTGGGCGGTCATCGCACAGCTGCGGGGGGCAGATACCGGACTGGGATCTCACGGGGTGGCCAAAGCCGTACGGCATATCGCGCTGTGCGGTGGCGATGACGCCCGCATGGCCTTGGACACGGCGATCGTCCGACGACTCGTCGCACGGGAGGGGGCGTCATGAGCGCCGTCGCCCAGCCCTGGCAGGCAGCGGCGGCGCGGGTGGCCGGTGGAGCCCTCGGCTGGGTGCATCGCCATCGCCTACGGGGTGCGTTCCCGTCCGATGAGTCGCTGGTGCTCGCCGATCCGAATGCCGATTACAAGCCGCTGGCCGAGATGGCGTTGATGGCGGGCCTGCTGCACCGGTACCCCGGTGCGCTGCCCGGCGATGGGGAGAAGGCGCTGGAGCTACGGGAATTCTGCTGGAGTCAGCTGCGTGCGGGCGACCTGCTCTATGAGCGGCAGCTGCGACATCCGTTGCTGACGGACCCGTTGGAGGTCTACGCCCTGTTCGCCGCCGCCGGCCATCGGCACACCCGGCTCGACGAACTGCTGAACCACCTGCTGGCAACGGATTCCTACGCGGCGGTCGAGCAGCAGCCGAACCGGCGCCTTGCGGTCGCCAACGCCGCGCTGCTCGCCGGGCTGCGAAACGACGATGCCGACGTGGCCGCCTTGTCGGCGGCGACGGCGACGGCGACCGGGTCCGTGCCGACCTGGCTGAGCCGGCTGCCGGAGCCGTGGCTGATCGACTGGGACACGGCCTACGCCATGACGCACACGGTCTTCCACCTCACCGACTGGGGCATGCGGCCGCACCGCCTCGGCAATGGAATCGCGGATTACCTGAGGCAGTGGCTGCCCGTATGGATGGAGGTGTGGGCAGAGACCTGCGAGTGGGACCTGCTCGCCGAACTCCTGATGGTGGACGCCTGCCTGCCGGAGCCGCAGCACCCCGAGGAAATGTGGGAGACGCTCGCCCGGGCACAGCACGCGGACGGCCTCGTTCCGTACAACGCGAAAGGCGTCACCGCCGACCCCGACCAGGCCTTCCGCGACCACCAGCACCCCACCTGCGTCGCTACGGCCGCGGGTGTGATCGCGCTCGGCCGGAGCTCGGGCTAGGGTCCGGAGATGAGTTTTCGGCTGGCTGCCTATGGCGTGTGCATGGAGGATGCGCGAGTGCTGCTGGCCCGGCACGTGTCCGCGGAAGGCGTATCCACCTGGACGCTCCCGGGCGGCCGGGTCGAGCACGGGGAGGATCCGTACGACGCGGTGATCCGGGAGATCGCCGAGGAGACCGGCTGTGATGCGGTGGTCGAGCGCTTGCTGGGCGTGGACTCCAGGCTGATCCCGGCTGCCGAGGCCCGCGCCGGTGTGGAGCATCAGAACGTCGGCATCTTCTACCGCGTTCGTATCACCGGCGGCCGGCTCCGGCCCGAGCCGGACGGCGAGATCGCGGAATCGGTCTGGACACCGCGCGCCGATGTCACGGGCCTGCGCCGGTCATCACTGGTGGACGTCGGTCTCGCTTTGGCGCAGACCGCTCCGCCGACCGGCCACGTCGCACCCGTACCGGTCGCCGGCCGCATCCGGCACTAGGCACGCCACGACAGCCGTCGGGGCCAGATCCTTGCGGATGTTGGCTATCCGGCTCTCGTACGCGCTGCGCGATGAGGGAGTGCGGCACCTGGAGAGACTTGGGCACGAGGTGCGGCAGTCCGACTTGTACGCGATGGGGTGGAAGGCAGTCCTCGACGCGGAGGATTACGGCGCCGGGGACGGGGGGCGCATGCTCGTCGGTGACGCTCAGGAGAGTTCCTGGCGGGCCGGGACCATCAGTGCGGATATCCGGGCTGAGCAGGAGAAGCTGGCCTGGGCGGACACCGTGATCGTGCACTTTCCGCTGTGGTGGTTCGGGCCGCCGGCGATCCTCAAGGGCTGGTTCGACCGGGTGTTGGTCCAAGGGCTTGCTTCCAGGGTGAAGGACGGCGAGGGGCGGACCCGGCGATACGGCGACGGCGGGCTCGCCGGGAAGCGCGGCATGGTGGTCACGTCCGTCGGCGCCCGCGAGGCGAGCTTCGGGCCGCGTGGCATCCACGGGCACATGGATGAGGTGCTCTGGCCGCTGCACCACGGCACGTTCTGGTACACCGGCATGGCCGCACTGCCGCCCTTCACCGTGTACGGCGCCGACCACCTCACGGCGGACGGCGACGACTTCCGCACCCACGCCGACGCCCTCCGTGCCCGGCTCGCCGGCCTCGAGACCACGGCCCCGCTGGCGTATCGCACCGCAGCGAGCCGACGCCGGAGCCGGCGGCCCGCCCGGCGACCCCGGATCCTGCCGGCACACGCGTCCGCGCACCCCTCAGGTGACCGCCGCCTCCAGCCCCACCGTCCGCAGCCGCGCCTCGAAGAATGCGGCCGCCGTGATCGAGGGGTGCTTCAGGGAGTTGGCCCGCCGGCGCTCGTCCGGCCGCAGGTCGACGTCGGCGCGTGGGTAGATGAACAGCGGGCTGGAGTAGCGGCTTCGGGCGGTCGCGGTGGTGGGGGCGTCGATGCGGTGGACGGCCGAGCGGAGATGGCCGCCGGTCAGGTACTGCAGCATGTCGCCGACCTGCACGATGGTGTGGCCCTCCGGGGCGGTGCCCTCGATCCAGCCGCCGCCGCGGAGCTTGACCTTGAGGCCCTTGCCGGTGGAGGGCGGGAGGACCGAGACGAGGTTGCCGTCGGTGTGGCGGCAGCCCCAGACGACCCGTCCGAGCTGTTCCGCGGAGACCGGCGGATAGCACAGCGGCCGCCGCGCCGTACTCGCGTCGCGGGTGAGCTCGGCGAAGTAGCCGTCGGCGTAGCCGAGTCGTGGTTCGAGGGCGCGCAGGACCTCTAGGCCTACGTCGTTGAGGGCATCGAAGAGGGAGAGCGCGCCGTCGTGGAAGTCCGGCGCTTGCTCGGGCCATACGTTGTCGGCGTAGAACGCGGGAAAGCGGTCCTTGAGCGCCGGATCAGTGATCGATTCGGGGCCGATCAGCCAGCATGAGCGCTGGTCGGGCTGCGGCCCGCCGTCCGCCCCGGAGCGCCGGCATGCCGCGGCCGTCTCGACGCCGAGCGGGGTGTAGCCGCGGAGATGGTGGATCTCGGGTCGCCGATACCGTTCCAGTTCCTCGGCGGGGCGGGTGAACACCTCGGCGTACGCCCCGTACACGGCAGGCAGCATCCGCGCGACGTCCGGCGTCCGGACGAAGACGAAGCCGATCTCGCGCAGCCCCCGCTCCACGGTTTCGCCGAATGCTCGTCGCCGGGCCACCGACGCCGCCGTCGCGTCGGCCAGGTCGACCCGGGGAATCTCGCGCCTCATTCTCGAACCGTTAGCACGCGGCACCCGCGCCCGCAATGCGACCTGCTGCGCCGGAAAGCCAGGGGCCCGCGGGCGGGCGAGATCACCCAGCCGTGAAGAATACGGCGGCAGAGCCGGCGACAACGAGAGGCAACGCGATGAGACCCAACGTCCTGCTGCTGCACTGCCACGATCTCGGGCGGTATCTGGGGTGTTACGGCAACAGGACGGTACGCAGCCCGCATCTGGACCAACTGGCCGCGGACGGTGTCACCTTCAGCCAGGCCTTCGCCACCGCGCCTCAGTGCAGCCCGTCCCGGGCGTCGCTCTTCACCGGGCGCTGGCCGCACTCCACCGGTGTCATGGGCCTGACCCACGGTGACTTCGGGTGGGATCTGCATCCCGGTGAACGGCATCTCGCCGAGCGGCTCGGCGGCGCTGGATACCGCACCTCACTAGTCGGCGTTCACCACGAGTCCCGGGTCCGCGCGGACGCGCGGATCGCCGCGCGTCTCGGCTTCGACGAGGTCGTGACCGGCGGGCTGGCCGATGTGGTGGCGGACCGGGCGATCGAGCGGCTGGAGCGGTTCGCCGCCGGCGACGCCCCCTTCTATCTGCAGGCCGGCTTCTTCGAGCCGCACCGGCTGCCGGGCAAGCGGGACCCGGAGGGCGTGGCGGGTTTCCTCGGCGACGCCATCGAACCCGACGACCACCTCGGCGTCGAGATACCGCCGTACCTCGTCGACGACGCCGGTGCGCGCGTCGAGGTCGCCGAACTGCAGGGCGCGATCCGGCACATGGACGCCGCCGCCGGGCGGGTGCTCGCCCGGCTGGACGAACTCGGGCTGACCGACAACACCTTGGTCGTCTTCACCACCGACCACGGCCTCGCCCTGCCGCGCGCCAAGTGCACCTTGTACGACCCGGGGCTGGAGACGGCGCTGATCATGCGGCTGCCCGCTCGCGGCTGGGGCGGCGGTGGCACCCATGACGCGCTGGTCCCCAACATCGACATCGTGCCGACGCTCCTCGACGCCGCGGGCCTGCCGTCGGACGCCGTCCTGCACGGCCGCAGCCTCGCCTCCCTCCTCGACGGCGGCAGCTACCGCCCGCGCACGGAGATTTTCGGCGAACTCACCCACCACGACTACTACGACCCGAAGCGGTGCATCCGCACTGACCAGTACAAACTGATCGCCAACTTCAGCTCGGCACCGGAGATCATGGACTCCAGCCAGTCCTGGAGACCGCGCAGCACACCGCGTACCAGCGGGGCGGCCAGGGTGCCCTTCCATCCGCCGGTCGAGCTGTACGACCTCGTACGGGACCCGGACGAGATGGTGGACCTGGCCCACGACCCGGACTCGGCCGGCATCCGCGACGAGCTCGCGGGCCGCCTGGCGTCGTGGATGCGGAGCACCGGCGACCCGCTCGTCGACGGCGCCGTCACCCCGCCCCTGCACCACCGCACGCTGGCGGCGCTGGATGCGGACGCGGATGCGGCGGGGCAGGCCGTATGACCGCCGCGCGATCCGGCCGGTCCGGGACGTACGCTCGCACGGCATGAGACTCCTTACGATCCTCGACGCCCCTTCCAACCTCGGCCTGCGGCCTCCGGAGGAGGGCTCGGTGCCCGGCTGCTACAAGGCGCCGGGGGTGTTCCGCGACGCGGGGCTGCTGACGCGGCTCGGCGCGCGGGACGCCGGGGTGCTGACCGCGCCGCGCTACCGGGCCGCCTGGGTGCCGGGCAATGTCCGTAACGAAGCCGATATCGCCACATACGCGCGCGACCTCGCGGACCGGCTCGCCGCGATCCTGGACGCCGGCGAGCTGCCGGTGGTGCTGGGCGGCGACTGCAGCATCCTCCTCGGCCCAGGACTGGCGCTGCACCGCAGGCCCGGGCGGTACGGGCTGGTGTCCCTGGACGGGCTCGACTACCGGCATCCGGGGAACAGCACCCAGGTCGGCGCGGCCGGCGGCGAGAGCCTCGCCATGGTCACGGGCAAGGGCGGCATCCTCGCCGAACTGGACGGCGCCCGCCCGTATCTCCGGCCGGAGGACACCGTGGCGATGGGGATCCGGTCGTACGACGAGAGCGCGGCGGAGGCGGCGGCCGACGGCCTGCGTCTCATCGATGCCGCCGAGGTCGGCGCCGGCCCGGGAGCCGCCGCCGCCCGCGCGCTCGCGGTGGTGGAGCCGCTGGACGGCTTCTGGATCCACCTCGACGCCGATGTCCTCGACCCCGCGGTGATGCCCGCCGTGGACGCCGCGGATCCGGGCGGCATCAGCTTCGACGAGCTCGAAGCCGTGCTGGGCGGGCTGCTCGCGTCCCCGGGCGTCCTCGGCCTGGACGTGACGATCTACGACCCGGACCGCGATCCCGGCTTCGCCGCGGGGCGGCGGCTGGCGGACGTACTGGTGGCGGCGTTCGGGGCGGCGAAAACCAGCGCTTGACCCGTCCCCCAGGGTCCGGGTTCATCGCGACGCGTAGCAAGAGCCCTCAGGTCGTCTCGTACCGCGGGCGGCCGGTGGTGCGGTAGGTCTGGATCGTGAGCCCCTTCGGGGTGGACCGCAGGTCGGCCAGCTCGAGTCCCAGGTCGGGGCCCGTGGCGGGGAAGAGCCGCGTGCCCTGGCCGACGACCACGGGATACGTGAGCAGAACGATCTCGTCGACCAGCCGGCGGTCGAGCAGCCAGCGGATCAGGGTGCCACTCCCCCACACCTGCAGCTCACCGCCCCGCTCGGCGGCCCGCAGCCCTTGGACGTCGCCCGCGACGTCGCCCGACAGGACGGTCGTGCCCGCCCACCGCGGGTCGGTGAGCGTGGTCGAAGCGACGTATTTGGGCCGCTTGTTCAGCGCCTCTCCGACGGGGTTTCCCGGATCCATGCCGGCCCCCCAGGAGCCCGCGAAGATCTCGTAGGTCCGCCGGCCGAACAGGAAGGCGTCGGCGCGCTGGAAGGTCTCGCTGATGAACGTCGACGCCTCGTCGTCGAGCAGCGGCGGGCCCCACCCGAAGCGCTCGAATCCGCCCGGGGCTTCCCCGGCGATACGTCGATGCCCCTGGGTCACTCCGTCGACGGAGACGTTCGTGACGGTCGTCAGTTTCATGGTCGCCGTTCCCTTCGCGGCTGAACACCGGCGCTGTAGCGTTGGCGGCGTGACGGCCGAACTCACCCTCCGCCCTGTCGCCACCGTGACCGGTGGCCGCACCGAGATCTACGAGGACAACTGGGGGGACGTCACCGCCATCATCAGGCTGGACTCCGAGCAGTTCGCCCCCGACGCGCTGACCGGTGTCGAAGGGTACTCGCACCTCGAAGTCGTGTTCTTCTTCGACCAGCTCGACCCGGCCAGGATCCAGACCGGGCTGCGGCATCCCCGCAACAACCCGGACTGGCCGCTCGTCGGCGTCTTCGCGCACCGCGGCCCGTACCGGCCGAATCGGCTCGGCGTCTCGCGATGCCGGCTCGACCGGGTGGACGGGCTCGACCTGCATGTGCGCGGGCTGGACGCGGTCGACGGGACGCCGGTGCTGGATATCAAGCCGTACACCGCCGAGTTCACGCCCGCCGAGCAGACCCAGCAGCCGAAGTGGGCCGATGTGGCCGCGACATTGGAGCCCAGGTGCCGGGAGCCTTCGTAGTCGGTGGCGCCCAGGTCGACGACCGGCGCCGCCACCCCGTTCTTGCGCAGGGCCGCTTCGCAGTGGTCGGTGTTCGTGGTGGTGGCCTGTTCGTCGCCGGTCGCCATGTACAGCCGGACGGGGGCGCGGGGAGCCCAGTCGGTGCAGACGGCATCGGTGATACGCAGCGCCTCCGCCAGCCCACCCGTCGGGTTCGCCAGCCGCCGGCGCCCCTGCTCGGTGAGCAGTTCGGCGACGGTGCCCGGGGTGCCCCGCATCAGCTCTTCGCCCGTGTGGGCGCCGTCGAAGAGCGCCTCGATGGTGGTGTCGTACGGAGCCCGGAAGAACTCGCCCGGGTCGTCATAGATGTGGTGCACCCGGTTGAAAGCCACCAGCGTGTACACCGTGTACAGCACACTCGACTTGGGCTCCAGCTCACCCGCGAGCAGCGCGGGCAGCTCCGCGCCGCCGAAGTCGTACGCGCCGCTGACCGGCGCCAGCGCGCCCAGCCGGAACCACCGGTCCTCCCCCGCCTGCAGCGCCCGGCCGAGCCCGAGCGCCGCCGACGCGCCCTGGGAGAAGCCGGTCGCCAGGACGTCGCGCTCCAGCACGTGTCCGGTACGGGCGGCCGTAAAGGCGCGGGCCGCTCGCAGCATGTCCAGGGACGCCGTGGTCTCGGAGCCGATGTCCATCCAGGGGTGCAGGCCGGGGCCCGTGCCCATCCCGAGATAGTCGGGCGCGACCGCCGCGGCGCCGGCCGACGCGTGCGCGATCACCGGCGCGGAGACGAACGCGCCGCGCCGCATGGACGGGGAGTCGTCCTTGTGGCTGCCGGTGCCGTGCCCGAAGTAGACGGTCGGCAGGCGTCGTTCGCCGCTCCGCGGCAGCACCAGCAGCCCGCTCGCGGTCGACGGCTTTCCGTGCGCATCGATGGTGCGGTAGACGAGCCGGTACGCGACCACGCCGTGCCGCACGGTGTCGTCGTCGAATCCGCCCTCGCCCAACTCGGCGGCCACCGCCTGCCGCGTCGCGAGCGTGTACAGCTTCTCGGCCGAGACCAGCGCGCCGCGGCCGCGCTCCTTCTGCTGGGTCTGTGACTGAGCGGCGGGCGCGGCGACGGCGGTAGCGGTGGCGAGAGTCGGCCCGCTCAGCAGCAGGCCGCAGCAGAGCGCCGAGGCGACGAGGTGCATCTCTTCCTCCAAGTGAGGCTGGACAACGGCCAGTTCAGCCTCATGCACCGAAGGTCACCGATGCACTGGTGCACGCCCCCGGGTCAGTGCTGGGGCCAGCCAGCGGTTGAGGAGGGGGCGGAGGTGGGCCTCGTCGTGTGCGGGGTCGTTCGGGTGCTGCAGCAGCGAGGTCAGGAGACGCATGATGATCTCGGCGAGGCCGTTGAGGTCTTCGTCGTCGATACCGGCGGCGGTCCAGTCGACGGGGAAGCGCTGCAGCATCTTGGCGCCGTACGTGATGGTGTCCCGCGTCGTGGCGCCGCGGCCGAAGGCGGTGGTGTCGCCGAGCTGGAGGAGAGGGCTCAGGCTCGGGTCGGCGGGGATCGTCCGTACGCAGAAGAGGATGCCTTCGACCACGGCATCGGCCGGGTCCGTGGTCCCCTGCAAGTGCGCGATCAGCTGGTCCACGAACGCCTCGGCGCCCTGGGCCGCCACCTCGCCGAAGATGTCGCTGATGCTGCCGAAGTGGCGGTAGACGGTCTGGCGGGTGACGCCGATCTCGCCGGCTACGTCGGACAGCGTCGTCTTCGCGACGCCGTGCCGGTCGATGCAGCGGACGGTCGCGTCGATGATGCGCTGCCGGGCCTCCGCGTCCGATGCCGGAGGCCGGCCTGCCCAGCCGTGGTGCCCCATCGCCTCAGGATGGCACAGGCGTTGCGGCCGGCCGGGAGGCGGTCGCCCGCAGGGCCGCCACGACGAGACCGGTCGCGGCGGCGGCGCACAGCGCCACGTACCAGAGGCTGCCGGTCGGCGTGCCCTGCTCGGTGATGCCGTCGTCCGCCGCGAACCAGTCCGGCAGCGCGACCAGCCACAGGGCGAGGAGGACGGCGAGGAAGAGCGCCGGGTAGGTGCGCGCGAAGAGCGGTGACGCCACCGGCACCGGATCGGTGCGCCGGGCGCGCCAGGCCTCCGCCACCAGATACAGGCCGATGATCCAGACCACGGCGAGCTCGGCGCCGAGGATGGTCCGCTGGATCCACAGCTGGTCCTCGCCGCGGAAGGCGCCGCTGGGTGCGCTGACGATCGTCATCGCCAGCGGTGTCACGACACCGGCGGCGATGGTGCGCAGGCTGATCTGCCTGCCGGTGAGAGTCCCCCGCCCCTCCCGCGCGCCGACCAGCCGGACGACGAGATACGTCATCGCGCCGAAGGACACCGAGGCGAACAGGAGCATGCTGTTCATCGGGACCGAGGCGAGCGCCGGCTCGTTGATCTTCTCGTTGCCGGGGTTCCAGGCCCACCACCGCAGCTGGGGGCCGAGCTGGTCGAAGATCTCGTAGAAGACCTGGCAGACGAAGGCGACCGCCAGCGAGCCGGCCAGGGGTCCGCGGCGCGCGAAGATGCCGAGGGCGCGGACGAGTTCGTAGGCGAGCTGGGACAGCGCCGGGTAGAAGGCGACGATGTAGAGCGGCAGCCGGTCGTACATGAACTGCACGGTGAAGAGGTTGTGGGAGAAGATCAGACCGACGTGCTCCTCCAGGCCGAACCAGGCCGGGAAGTAGAGCGGCGGCTCGATCACCGCGAGGTAGACGACCGAGGCGAACCACAGCGCGATGTTCACCGGGTCGCCGTCGCGCCGCCGGCGCCGCCAGGCGTGGACGAGGGCGAACACGGCGCCGCCGATGACGAGCAGTTCGAGGAACGGCATGGTGCCGCTCGCGAGATCGAACGGGTTGCGCAGGTCCATGACGGGGTTGGCGTCGCGGCAGGAAAAGCCGAGCTGGTCAGCGAGCCGCTCGGCTGCCGGATCGCACGGGTTGCCCATGGCTCGCTCCTCGGGTCACGTCGGTGAAGTCGGTGCCGGGCGGGTCCTGCTGGTCGTCGAA
The DNA here is from genome assembly GCF_011044975.1 of Streptomyces coryli. GTDB lineage: Bacteria > Actinomycetota > Actinomycetes > Streptomycetales > Streptomycetaceae > Streptomyces > Streptomyces coryli. Next base: position 151,186 of record NZ_JAAKZV010000001.1, read on the forward strand.
GCCGCCGGGCACGACGGTGCGGCCGAGCCGCTGCCGCACCTTGTAGCGGGCGATGCCGAACCAGAACCGCGGGTCGGTGGCCATCTGCCGCAGCGACTTGTCGAGGTTGAAGACCTCCGCGAAGGTCCGCTCGACATACGCGTCCTCGCGGCTGGTGGCGGTGATGGCGTTGAAGACCGGCCAGCTGAAGCGCGCGGCGAGCCGGCGGCGCCAGGGCGCGATGATCTCGGTCCCGGTGGCGAAGTCGTAGGCCTGGTCGCGGGCCATCGCGAGCATCCAGGGCACGTCGAGGGACTTCTTCTGCCGGGCCAGGAACTCGCGGAAGAAGGCGTGATCGAGGGCGTCCCGGGCCTGCAGCAGCTCGGCCAGGATGAGCGCCGAGCGGGCCGCCGAGCTCATGCCCTGGGCGTAGAACGGATTGAAGGCGCAGATCGAGTCGCCGACGCTGACCAGACCGAGCGGAGGCCGGTCGAGGAGGTCGTAGCGGCGCCACTTATTGCCGGTCGAGCGGGTGAGGTGCACCTCGGAGGTCGGCGTGCAGACGCGCGTCGCCTGCCCGAAGGCCGCGGCCCGTACGCGATCCGCCGCCGCCTCGAAGGAGTCGGCCTGGCGCGGCATCTGGATGCCCCACGACCCCATGCACACGATGGCGCGGTCGCCCTCGATCGGGAAGAAGTTGCTGAGGAAGTCGTGCTCGTCCGGATGTGCGCCGGTGTCCTGGGTCGGGGTGACGACCAGGTGCTGCCACCACCACGAGTCCGGGCGCTTGTCCGCGGGCGGCAGGTCGTACCACCGGGAGGTGTAGGTGACCTTGGCGTCGAGGGTCTTCTCGGGCGGCGCCGGCCAGCCCGCCGCGCCCAGCCAGTCGGCGACGGAAGAGCCGCGGCCCAGCGCGTCGACGACCAGGTCGGCGGGCAGGTGGCCGTCCACGTCGCCCGCGCGGAATTCGACGCCCTCGACGCGCCCGGCCGCGCTGCCGCCTCCGGTGGTACGGAGCCCAGTGACGGTCACGCCCTCGCGGATCTCGATGGCCGGGAGCTCGCGGACCTTCTCCCGCAGCACCCGCTCGATGAGCACCCGGGAGCTGTAAATCATGGTCATCGAGCCGGACTTGCGCGGCGCCCAGCCGTCATTCTCGCAGTACGCCGCGTCCAGCGACGGCATCAGGAGCATCCCGCCCGCGGCGATCAACGCCTCCTCGAACCCGGGGAAGATCTCGCCGATCGCGCGCCGCCCGGAGTTGAGCAGGAAGTGCGGGTGCTTGCTCTGCGGCACCCCCCGCCGGTGCTCCGCGTCCGGCGGGAGCCGGTCCCGCTCCAGGACGATCACCTCGTCGAAGTGCCGGGCAAGCACCCCCGCCGCACACAGCCCCGCCACGCTGCCGCCGAGCACCACGGCCGTCGTTCCCCGCATCCGCCCTCCATTCATACACATCACGAGTGAATGTATGATCGATGGCAGGGGAAGCTAACAGCCGTGGCTCCAACAAGCCAGACTTTCCTCGGACTTCAGCCGCGGTACTCCTCCAGCAGCCGCAGCCAGATCTCGCTGATGGTCGGATACGCGGGCACCGCGTGCCACAGCCGCTCGACCGGGACCTCGCCCGCGATCGCGATCGCGGCCGACTGGATCAGCTCGCCGACCGCGGGGCCGACGAAGGTGACGCCGCGCAGGATCTCCCGGTCCAGGTCGACGATCATGCGGGCCCGGCCCGCGTAGCCGTCGGCGTACAGGCCGGAGCCCGCGACGTTCGCGAGGTCGTAGTCGACGGCCCGCACCCGGTGGCCGGCTTCCTCGGCCTCGGCGAGGGTGAGGCCCGCGCTCGCCGCCTCCGGGTCGGTGAAGACGACCTGGGTGACGGCGGCGTGGTCGGCGGTCGCGGCGTGCGCGCCCCAGCGGTCGGTCTCCAGCAGCGGGACGCCCGCGGCCCGCGCCGTGATCGCGGCGCCCGCGATCCGGGCCTGGTACTTGCCCTGGTGGGTCAGCAGCGCCCGGTGGTTGGCGTCGCCGACCGCGTACAGCCAGTCGCTGCCCTCGACGCGCAGGCTCTCGTCGACGGTGAGCCAGGAGCCCGGCTCGAGCCCCACGGTCTCCAGGCCGATGTCCGCGGTGCGCGGGGCGCGGCCGGTCGCGAAGAGGATCTCGTCGGCCTCGAGCGTCGAGCCGTCGTCGAGGGTGACGGTGACCGCGCCGCCGCCGGCATCGCGGGCCACCGCCGACACCGAGACGCCGGTACGCACGTCCACGCCCGCCTCGGTCAGCGCCCCCGCGACCAGCTCGCCGGCGAACGGCTCCATCCGGGGCAGCAGCCCGGAACCGCGCACCAGCATGGTCACCCGGGAGCCGAGCGCCTGCCAGGCCGTGGCCATCTCGGTGGCCACCACCCCGCCGCCGACCACCACGAGGCGGCCGGGGGCGTGGCCGGCGCTGGTGGCTTCGCGGCTGGTCCACGGCTTCACGTCCGCGATGCCCGGCAGGTCAGGCAGCGCGGCGGCGGTGCCGGTGCAGACGGCGACGGCGTGCCGCGCGGTCAGCGTCGTCACGGCGCCGTCGGGCGCGGTGACCGTGACCGTACGGGGCCCGGCCAGCCGGCCGTGGCCGCGGTGCAGCTCCACACCGATGGACTCGACCCATTTCGCCTGGCCGTCGTCCTTCCAGTGGCTGGTGTAGCCGTCGCGGTGCGCGAGCACGGCGGCCGCGTCCAGCGGCCCCTGCACCGACTGGCGTAGCCCCGGCACCCGCCGGGCGTCGGCGCGGGCGATCACCGGACGCAGCAGCGCCTTGCTGGGCATGCACGCCCAATAGGAGCACTCGCCGCCGACCAGCTCGCTCTCCACGATGGCCGCGCTCAGCCCGCCGGCCCGGGCCCGCTCGGCCACGTTCTCGCCCACCGGACCGGCGCCGAGCACCACTACGTCATAAGTCATTGCTTCAGTCATAACGCCTAGTGTTGTCACAAGACGCGCCCGCCAGCAGCAGGAGGAGAGAAGGCCATGAGCGGCACCACCGTGGAGCTGACCAAGGAGAACTTCGACCAGACGGTCAGCGAGAACGAATTCGTGCTGATCGACTTCTGGGCCTCCTGGTGCGGGCCGTGCCGCCAGTTCGCCCCGGTCTACGAGAAGGCCGCCGCGGCCAACCCGGATCTGGTCTTCGGCAAGGTCGACACCGAGGCCCAGCCCGAGCTGGCCGCCGCCTTCAGCATCCAGTCGATCCCGACGCTCATGATCATCCGCGACCAGGTGGCCGTGTTCGGTCAGCCCGGCGCGCTGCCGTCGGAGGCCCTGGACGACGTGATCGGCCAGGCGCGCGCGCTGGACATGGCCGAGGTCCGCAAGTCGATCGCCGAGCGCGGTACGGACTGATCGAGCCGGTACACGTGGTGCGTGGGGTCGTCGACCGGGTTGTCCGGCGTCAGCGGCCCCGTGGCCACGCGGCGGAAGCCGGACTTCTCCAGGGCCCGCCAGGAGGCCGTGTTGGCCGCGACCACCGGGACCACGATGGCCGGAACGGCGGGGTGATCGGTCCAGAGGTGATCGACGGCTGAGCGGATCATGGCCGTGCCGGTGCCCTTGCCGGTCCGTTTCTGATCGCCGATCAGATAGTCGAGCGTCATCGCGCCGGACGGCACCGGGGTCAGCGACGCCAACTCGGCCTCGTAATCCGGATAGTCGCGCAGATACGAGCGCTGGACCAGGCCCAGCGGGCGGTCGTCCAGCAGGGCCAGCAGGTCCTCCGAGGGCTCCTCGCCGCGCGCCGCCGGGCCGAAGTCGCGGGCCACCGCCTCCGGAGCGGTCTCATGGTTCCACCAGCGCTGCACGTGCGGCTGCCGCAGCCAGTCGCGCAGCAGCGGGAAGTCGGCCTCCGTCAGCCGGCGCCACGTGAAGTCCACAACGCCACGGTACGTGAGCCGGGACACGGACGAGCGGCCCGGCGGGGACCGGCGCCGTCCGGGCGGGCCCGTACGGCACACTTGGCAGCCGCAGCCAACAGCGAGTCAGTCACGACGCACCAGAGGACGGGTCATGCCGACGTCTACGGAACAGATCATGCTCGAGCTCGTCGACAAGGACGGGCGGACGATCGGCACAGCGGAGAAGCTCGCCGCGCACCAGGCCCCGGGGCAACTGCACCGCGCGTTCTCCGTCTTCCTCTTCGACGACGCCGGGCGGCTGCTGCTGCAGCAGCGGGCGCTGGGGAAGTACCACTCCCCCGGCGTGTGGTCGAACACCTGCTGCGGGCACCCCTACCCGGGCGAGTCTCCGTTCGCCGCGGCCGCCCGGCGGACGCACGAGGAGCTGGGTATCTCGCCGTTCCTGCTGCGCGAGGCCGGCACCGTCACGTACAACCACCCGGACCCGGACTCCGGTCTGGTCGAGCAGGAGTACAACCACCTCTTCGCGGGCTGGGTGCGCGGCACCCCGCAGCCCGACCCGGAGGAGGTCGCCGACACCGTCTTCGCCACGCCCGAGGAGCTGGCCAAGCGGCATGAGCAGGGGCCGTTCTCGGCGTGGTTCATGACGGTGCTGGATGCGGCGCGGCCGGCGATCCGGGAGCTCACCGGGGCTGCGGCAGGCTGGTAGGCACGGCGGCCGCGGGGGACAGCGGCAGCGAGGCCCAGATGATCTTGCCGCCGGTGTCGGTGTGCTGGACGTCGCACACCCCGCCCGCCTCCGCGGCGATCGACTTGACCAGCAGCAGCCCGCGCCCGCCGGTCTCGTCGTCGTCGGCCAGCAGCGCCTTCGGCCGGTACGGGTGCTGGTCCTCGACCGACACCCGGACCCAGTCCGCGCCGATCGCGACCTCGACGCCGATCCGGGGCGAGAGCAGGGCCGCGTGCCGTACGGCATTGGTGACCAGCTCGGACACGATCAGCAGCAGCCCGTGGATCAGCTCGTCGGCGACCGGGACCCCCTGTTTGTGCAGGAGGTCCCGTACGGCATGCCGGGACTGCGGCACCGACGAGTCCAGGGCCGGTGCGGTGAATCTCCACACTCCTTCGTACGGTGCCGGGGCGAGCTGACCCGTCGGTTCGGGCGGGGAAGTCCCGCGGTCAGTCATCACCGGCACCTACCTTTGCGACGTCTCACACTCCGAGTGTTGGTATACGGGGCAGTCCCGGACGCCAAGGCGTAGAAGTTGGCCAGGATTGGACATCTTCCGATCGGGTTCGCATATGCCAGGGAAACCTGAGACCGAATAAATGCGTTGCGGGTGCTGTCCGCGATGTCGTACCTTTTCTTTGGCCCTGCAGTCGTCGATAGGAGAGGCCGTTGCTCGCCTGAGGTCTTGAGACACCGTGCCCGCGATCACGCGATCGCGTGTGGCACGTGCGACCTTCAGGCTTGAGCCGCCCCCTGTCCCTGCAGGGCACCGAACCATCCCCCCGGTCGCATGGCCTTTGTACGGAGTCTCGTACGCGCAGTAATCGATCATTTACGAAGCGCGCACGGGAGGCCCCCCGCATGTCTTTCCCCCAGTCACCCACCACCTCCGTCGTCATCACCGGGCTCGGCTTCGCCTGGGCCGACGGCACCCCCGTCTTCGACGGCTTCGACCTGGCCCTCGGTCCGGGCCGCACCGGCCTGATCGGCCTGAACGGCGCCGGCAAGTCGACGCTGCTGCGGATCATCGCGGGCGAGCTCGCCCCGGCCGCCGGCAGCGTCCACTTCGAGGGCGAGGTCGGCTATCTGCCGCAGACCCTCACCCTCGACACGGGCGCCCGGGTCGACGAGGCCCTCGGCATCGCCGCCACGAGACGAGCCCTGCACGCCATCGAGGCGGGCGAGGCCACCGAGGAGAACTTCACGATCGTCGGCGACGACTGGGACGTCGAGGAGCGCGCCCGCGCCACCCTCGACGGCCTCGGTCTGGAACGGATCGGCCTCGACCGCACCATCGGCGAGGTCTCCGGCGGCGAGTCCGTCCTGCTGCGGCTGGCCGCGCTGCTGCTGCAGCGGCCTGACGTGCTCCTGCTGGACGAGCCCACCAACAACCTCGACCGGGAGGCCCGTAAGCACCTGTACGCCGCGGTGCAGTCCTGGCCGGGCGTCATGGTCGTGGTCAGCCACGACCGCGAGCTGCTCGACCTCGTCGACCGGATCGCGGACCTGCGCGACGGCGAAGTCCGGCACTACGGCGGCAACTTCACCGCGTACGAGGAGATCCTGGAGGCCGAGCAGGAGGCGGCCGAGCGGATGGTGCGGGCCGCCAAGGCCGATGTGAAGCGGCAGAAGCGCGATCTCGTCGAGGCGCACGACAAGATCGCCGGGCGGCTCGCGCGCGGCCAGCGGGCCCAGGACGCCGGCGGCATCCCGAAGATCGTCGCGGGCGGCAAGAAGCGCGCCGCCCAAGTGTCCGCGGGCAAGCACCGGCTGCTGCACGAGGACCGGCTGCAGGGCGCGAAGGAGCGGCTCGACGAGGCCGAGCAGGCGGTACGGGACGCCAAGGAGATCCGCGTCGACCTCCCGTACACGGCCGTCCCGGCGGGCCGCACCGTGCTCAGCCTGCGCGAGCTCGAGCTGCAGCACGGCACCCGCGCCGAGGCGTTCGACGTGCGCGGTCCCGAGCGGATCGCGCTGACCGGGCGCAACGGCGCGGGCAAGTCCACGCTGCTGCGCACGATCACGGGCGAGCTGGCACCGGCGGCGGGGACGGCCGAGGCGCATGTGCCGCTGCGCTATCTCCCGCAGCGGCTCGATGTCCTGGACCCGGAGCTGACCATCGTCGAGAACGTGGCGCGGCTGGCCCCGGGCACACCGCAGCAGCAGATCCGCAACCGGCTCGCCCGCTTCCTCTTCCGGGGACAGCGCGCGAACCAGCTCGCCGGCACCCTCTCCGGCGGCGAGCGCTTCCGCGCCTCGCTGGCCGCGCTGATGCTGGCGGAGCCGGCGCCGCAGCTGCTGATGCTCGACGAGCCGACGAACAACCTCGACATGGCGAGCGTGAAGCAGCTGGTGGCTGCGCTGGCCGCGTTCCAAGGGGCGCTGATCGTGGCGAGCCACGACCTGCGGTTCCTGGAGGAGATCGGGATCACCCGCTGGGTCGAGCTGGACGGCGAGCTGCGGGAGGGGGCGGAGCCGGAGCCGGAATCCGCGTGACCTGCGGGGGCCGCGCCGGGCGTGCGGCGGGCGTGCGGCGGGCGACACATTACGCTCGCCGCATGCCCACCGGACACCTGCGCGCCACCACAGACGGCGCCGTCGCCACCCTCGTCATCGACCACCCCGCCAAGCGCAACGCGATGACGGCGGACATGTGGCGCGAACTGCCCGTACTGCTCGACCGGCTGGCCGCCGACCGGGCGGTACGGGCCGTCGTGCTCACCGGCGCCGGGGAGACCTTCTGCGCCGGCGCCGACATCTCCTCGCTGCGCGAGCAGGGCGGCAGCACGCAGGGCCTCGCGGTCGCGGCCGAGGAGGCCCTAGCCACCTTCCCGAAGCCGACGCTCGCCGCCGTCCGTGGCCACTGCGTCGGCGGCGGCTGCCAGCTCGCCGCGGCCTGCGACCTGCGCTTCGCCGCCGACGGCGCCAGCTTCGGCATCACGCCTGCGAAGCTCGGCATCGTCTACGGGCCCGATTCGACGCAGCGCCTGGTCCGGCTGGTCGGCCCGGCGACGGCGAAGTACCTGCTGTTCTCCGGCGAGTTGATCGACTCGGCGCGGGCGCTGCGCACCGGTCTGGTCGACGAGGTGCTGCCGTCGGGGGCGGAACTGGACAAGCGGGTGGCGGAGTTCACCGCCGTACTGGCCACGCGGTCGCAGCTGACGCAGGCGGCGGCGAAGGAGTACGCGGCGGGCCCTGCGGCTGCGGACCGTATCGCGCACTGGGAGGCCGAGGCGCGGGGCAGCGGCGAGACGGTGGAGGGCGTGGCGGCCTTTCTGGAGCGGCGGGAGCCTCGCTTCACCTGGTCGGTGTGACCGCTTCCCCGCATTGTCACTCCCGCGTCACAGGGCGCGGCCGTCACTGCCGAATCCCGGCTTCCGGTGAGATCGTTCCCTCGAACGTGCAGGCAAGCGGGGGGAGTTGACGGATGCGGCGACGTATCTGGGCAGGAGTGGCGGGCGGCACCGTGGCGGCGTTGCTCGCGAGCGGCTGCGGGCAGGACGGAACGACCGGCGGCGGGGCCGCGGACCGGGACGGCGACTCGAAGGTCGGGGCGCGGGCGGCGGGCGGGGACGCGGCCGCCGCGGCGGCGCTGCCGGCGCCGGTGGCGGTCACCTCGTCCAAGGTCTTCGTCCTGAAACCGGGGAAGGCCCGCTGGGACATCGGCCGCGACCCCGGCGCCGTGCAGTGGTCGTTCGACCCGCGCAAGGACGCCGGCTGGGGCGATCTCGACCCCGGGCGCACGTGGAACGGGGCCAACGAGGCCAAGTTCTACACGTTCGGCGGCAAGACATACCTGGCCACGGTCTCCGGCCGGGGGCTGGCGGCAGTGGTCGAGTACAGCCGGGGCAAGAAGCGTTTCTGGGGTACGAACGTGCTCACCCGGCCGCGCAAGCCGAACGCGTACAACCCGCACAGCATCGAGCTGCTGCCCACCGGCGAGGTGGCCGTGGCGTCCTCCGGCAGCGCCAAGAAGGGAGGCGTCGCGTACGCGAACCGCAATGTCTGCCTCTTCCCGCGTGGCAGCAAGAAGGCCTGGAGCTGCCAGAAGCTGTACGACGCGCACGGCGTCCACTGGGACCCGGCCCGCAAGCGGCTGTGGGCCATCGGCCAGCTGAGCCCCCGCAGGCCGCACGAGCCCAGGCTGGTGGCGTATCGCATCGACAGGGCGATTCCCGGGAAGCCGAAGCTGGTCGAGGACACTGCGCTGCGCATCAAGGCGCCGTACGGCGCGCTGCACGATCTGATGCCGGTGCCCGGCACCGACCGGGTGTGGGTGGCCAGCGGCACCCCCGTCTACCAGGTCGGCCTGGGCACGCAGAAGTGGTCGAAGGTGCCCGGGGTCAGCAAGAAGGGGACCAAGGCCGTGAGCACGCATCCGGGGTCGGGGCGGGTGCTGTCCAACGTCACGTACGGCGACCGGACTCAGAGGTCACATACGGCCCGCTTCCACGGGCCGTACGAAACCCGGACGCTCCGCTACAACGGCAAGGCGTACCCCTTCTACAAGGCGCGCTGGGCCACCCCGCGGCAGCTGGACTGACCGGGCGTCACTCCGCCCACGCCGCGAGCAGCGCCTCCTTCGCCTCGGCCGGCGCCTTTTCCGGGGAGCCGGCGTCGTAGGGCGGCTGCGGGTCATACTCGATGCCGAGCTGGCAGGCCTGCGCGGCGATGTCGCCGCGCAGCCGGCCGGCGAGGGTGAGGGCGAAGTCGATGCCCGCGGAGACGCCGGCGGCGGTGATGTATTTGCCGTCGAAGACGACGCGTTCGCCCGCGGCGTGCTCGGCGCCGTGCCCGGCGAGGAAGTCGACGGCGAGCCAGTGGGATGTGGCTCGCCGACCCTTCAGCAGGCCGGCGACGCCGAGGACGAGGGAGCCGGTGCAGACCGACGTCATCCAGTCGGCGGTGGCGTCCACATCGCGCAGCCAGGCGTGCAGCGGGCCGGCCTCGGCGTGCACCTGGTTGAGCGGGCCTCCGGGCACCACGACGATGTCGGGGCTGCGGACGTCGTCGAAGGAGGCGCCGGCGACGAGATCGAAGGTGTCGGCGTCGTTACGGACCGGGCCCGCCGTCTCGGCGACGAAGACGATCTCCGTGTCCGGGAGTTGCGCCAGCACGTCGTGCGGGCCGATGGCGTCGAGGGCGGTGAAGCCGGGGTAGAGCGCGATGGCTACCTGCATGTTCGCTCCCATTGATTCAGTTGATTCAGTTGATTCAGTTGATTCAGTCGGCCGCGGTGAAGCGGCGGCGGTACTCGGCGGGTGCCGAGCCCAGTGTCTTCACGAACGCCCGGCGCATCGCCTCCGGCGCTCCGTAGCCGCACGCACGGGCTATCTGCTCGATGCTGTCGGACGAGTCCTCCAGCTGCCGGCGGGCTGCCTCCAGGCGGACCCGGGCGACGTAGCGGCCCGGTGTCATGCCGGTCTCCTCGCGGAAGGCGCGGGCGAAGTGCCGCGGGGACAGCCGGGCGCGTTCGGCGAGCGCCTCCACCGAGAGGTCGGCGCCGGGGTGTTCGGTGATCCAGTGCTGTACGTCGCGGAGCGGCTCGCGGAGCGCGGTCTGGGCGGCGAGCTGGGCGCTGAACTGGGTCTGGTTGCCCGGCCGGCGGAGGAAGACGACGAGGTGCCGGGCGATGGTGAGCGCCGTCTCCCGGCCCAGGTCCTCCTCGACGAGGGCGAGCGCGAGGTCGATGCCGGAGGTGACGCCGGCCGAGGTGGCGATGCGGCCGTCGCGGATGTAGATCGGCTCGAGGTCGACGTCGATGTCCGGGTGGTCGGCGGCGAGTTGGTCGCCGTACGCCCAGTGCGTGGTGGCCCGTCGCCCGTCCAGCAGACCCGCCCGGGCCAGCGGGATGACTCCGGTGCAGACCGAGACGAGGCGCTCGGCGCGCGGCCCGGCCTGCCGCAGCCACGCCACGATGCCGGGGTCGATCCGGCGCGATCCGTAGCCGCCGGGGATGACCAGGGTGTGCGGGGGCGGGGCGTCGGCGAGCGCGGTGTCGGGCGTCAGCCGCAGGCCGCTCGAGGCGCGGACGGTGCGGCCGTCGAGGGAGGCGGTGGTGATCCGGTACGTGCCGGGCTTGCCCCGGTTGGCGCCGGCGAAGACCTCGAGCGGGCCGGTCAGATCGAGGCTCTGCAGGTCGTCGTAGAGGACGAAGAGGACGTCGCGTGGCATGTCCTCATCGTGGTGGTACCGCACCGATGGCGGCAATGACGAATCTCCCTCCTTTCCTGCCACCCGCTCTTCCTTGCTAAGCGCCCGCTCAGTACGCTGCGCCGTATGACGATCACCCTCCCGGCACGGGCCGGCCGCCGCTGTCACAACGTCCTCAATCCGCTGCACTCGTCGCTGTACTTCTCCGCCGAGTTCCTGGAGGAGGCGAAGGAGATCGGCTTCACCGACTGGAACGGGGCCTATCTGGCCGCGCGCTCCGCGGCGCTGGGTGCGCCGGGAGCCGGCACGGTCACGGCGACGTTCTACAACTTCAGCCCGGAGCTGGTCGCCGAGCGCATCCCGGCGGCGTGGGAGACGGCGGCACCGGCGACGGTCCTGGCCACGCGGGAGCGCGCGGTCGACCGGGCGCTGCGGCGGCTGCTGGGCGATGAGGCGGTCGCCTCGAAGGAGATGGCGGAGGCCGCGGAGCTCGCGCTGCGCGCGGCGGAGGGGTGCGGCGTCTCCGGGCGCCCGCTGTACGCGGCCGAGTCGGGGCTGCCCGTACCGGAGGCCCCGCACCTCGCGCTCTGGCACGCCGCGACGATGCTGCGCGAGCACCGCGGCGACGGGCACATCGCGCTGCTGGTGAACGCGGAACTGGGCGGTCTGGAGGCGCTGGTCACGCACACGGCGTCGGGGAAGGGCTTCACGCCGGAGTTCGCACGCAAGTCGCGGGGCTGGAGCGAGGCCGCGTGGTCGACGGCCGAGGAGCGACTGCGCGAGCGCGGGCTGCTGGCCGATGACGGCACGCTGACGGAGGCGGGGATGGGCCTGCGCAAAGGGCTGGAGGACGAGACGGACCGGGTGGACGCCGCGCCGTATGAGCACCTGGGTGCGGCGGGGGTGGAGCGGCTGACGGAGCTGGCGGGGGGCTTCGCCGGCGCGGCGCTGGCG
>NZ_JAAKZV010000200.1 GCF_011044975.1 Streptomyces coryli
GGGGTGGGGCGGGTCGATGTGCAGGACGGCGGGTGCGTGGCCCCGTGGGAGACCGGCCCCGGCGGGCTCGCGCCCGAGCGGGTCGGCGAGCGCCGCGCGGTGGCGGCGCAGAAGGAGGTGCGTCGGTGGACGCCGGGGGCGCGCGGCACCGGAGGGGGGCGAGCGCGGGAGGGCCCCGAGCCGCCTCTCGCCCTCGTGGTGTTCGCGCCGCGCGACGGGCTCGGTGCGTACGCGCCGGATCCGGCCGCCGCCGAGCAGCTGATGTCCGCCGGGGTGCCGCACGTGTACGCGGGCGTGCTGGAGGGCACGGGCGTGGTGGGCCCGCTGGTGCTGCCGGGTGGCACGGCCTGCGCGGGGTGCCTGGCCGCGGACCGGTGCGAGCGGGAGCCGGAGTGGCCGCGGCTGCTGGCGCAGTGGCGCTCCGGCGGGCGGCGCGAGGGGGTGCCCGCGTGCGATATCGCGTTGGCGACAATGGTGGCGGGGCTGGTGGCCGCACATGCGCTGACGTTCCTCGACGGGCGGCTCCCGCCCGTCGCCGGGGCGCGGCTGGAGTGCGCGCTGCCGGCGCTGAGCTGGGAGACATCTCGGCCGGTTCCGCATCCGCGGTGCGGCTGTGGCGCGGCGGTCGAAGGCGGGGCCGCGGAGCAGGAAGCTGGAGGAGTTCATGTCTGATCTTCCGCGCAAGCCGGACCCTGCCGACGAGGAGGGCGAGCTGCCGCCGGGCGACGAACGGCGGGAGGCGGCCGAGCCGCGGCAGGTCGACGGCCGGGGCCAGGTCGACGGTCGGCCGCAGGGCGATGACCGGCAGCAGGACGACGACCCGCAGCAAGTCGACGACCGGGAGAAGGACGACGGCCGCGAGAAGGACGACGACGAGCTGCAGCTGAGCGACCTCCCGCGCAAGGCCTTCACGCGCACGGCCAAGCTGGCCGCGCTGCCGCTGGGCTTCGCCGGCCGGTCCGCCTGGGGCATAGGCAAGCGGATCGGTGGCAAGTCGGCGGAGCTGGTCGGCCGGGAGCTGCAGCAGCGCACCGCCGAGCAGCTGTTCAAGACGCTGGGCGAGCTCAAGGGCGGGGCGATGAAGTTCGGCCAGGCGCTGAGCGTCTTCGAGTCGGCGCTGCCCGAGGACATAGCGGGCCCGTATCGCGCGGCGCTGACCAAGCTGCAGGAGGCGGCGCCGCCGCTGCCCGCGGCCACGGTGCACGGCGTGCTCGCCGAGGGGTTCGGCGAGGACTGGCGGGAGTACTTCAGCGAGTTCGACGACCGCCCGGCGGCCGCGGCCTCGATCGGGCAGGTACACCGCGCGGTGTGGCACGACGGCCGCGAGGTCGCGGTCAAGGTGCAGTATCCGGGCGCGGGCGAGGCACTGCTGTCCGATCTCACCCAGCTCGGCCGGTTCGCCCGGCTGCTCGGCCCGCTGATCCCGGGCCTGGACATCAAGCCGCTGATCGCGGAGCTGCGCGCCCGGGTCTCGGAGGAGCTGGATTACGCGCTGGAGGCGAAGGCGCAGGCGGCCTGCGCGGAGGAGTTCGCGGGCGACCCGGACGTGCTGGTGCCGGATGTGGTGCACCAGGCCGATCAGGTGCTGGTCACCGAGTGGATGGACGGCATACCGCTGGCGAAGCTGATAGCCGAAGGCAGCGAGGCGGAGCGGGATCGCGCGGGGCAGCTGCTGGCCCGCTTCCTGTTCTCCGGCACCGCCCGCACCGGGCTGCTGCACGCCGACCCGCACCCGGGGAACTTCCGGCTGGTGAAGGACGGCGACGACCCCGCCCACTGGCGGCTCGGGGTGCTCGACTTCGGCACCGTCGACCGGCTTCCCGGCGGCCTGCCGGAGACGATCGGCGTCGCGCTCGGCATGACGCTCGACGGCGAGGCGGAGGCGGTGTACGAGCTGCTGCGGGCGGAGGGCTTCGTAAAGGAGGACATCGACCTCGATCCGGAAGCGGTCCTCGACTATCTCGTGCCGATCATCGAGCCCGCGGCGGTGGAGCGGTTCACATTCACCAGGAGCTGGATGCGTACGCAGGCCGCCCGGATCGCCGATCCGCGCAATCCGGCGCACCAGCTCGGCCGGCAGCTGAACCTGCCGCCGTCGTATCTGCTGATCCACCGGGTCACGCTGTCCACGATCGGGGTGCTGTGCCAGCTCGGGGCGCGGGTGCGGATGCGGGATGAACTGGAGGCGTGGCTACCGGGGTTCGCACCCGAGCATGCGGAAGGGGACCGCCCGGAGGGCGGTCCCCTGGATGCAAACGCCGAGGCTTCAGCGTAGGCGTTACTGCATCACGGCCATCGCGAGTGCCCGGCGGGCTCGCAGCTGCGCGCGGTCGGCGCGGCGCTGCAGCCGGCGGGCGAGGAGGAAGCGGGATACTTCCCGCTCCCCGTCGGCCTCGCGAAGGCGTTCCTGATATTGGGCTCTGGCCAGTGCTTCTGGCATGAGTTGCATTTCGAGCTTCCTGTTCTGGCGCTCGTCGATGGCGCCGGGTTCTGTGGTGACGTTCGGGTGGTCGATGGACTGGTTCATCGGGGACATGGCCGGGACCTGCTTCTTGGGGTCGTGCGCGACGGGACGGGCGATGGTGCCGTGGCTGCTCATGCCACGACCGGGTTCTTCCGCGGACGACCACGCGGCCGCTTCCGGGCCACGACGACGCCCTGGATGAACAGCTCGCCGCCCCAGACGCCCCACGGCTCACGCCGGTCCTTGGCGCCGGCCAGGCAGGCCTCGCGCACCGGGCAGGTCTGGCAGAGCGACTTGGCGTACTCGACGTCGGCCGGCGACTCGGCGAAGAAGACCTCCGGGTCGTAGCTCCGGCACGGGACGAGGTCGCCGAGGCGCTCGATGCGCTCGTCGAGCTCGGTGAGAGCGGTCAGCTGAGTCAAGGGGACCTCCGGGTCGGTGGGTTGTGCAGGCGGGTCTGCGGGCGGGAGGGGCTGTGCGTGCACTGGGGTGGACACGTGGTGCCTTCCTGTCTCTGTCTTCTGGTGCATCGGTCTCGGGTGGTGCTGGTCGGGGCACATGCTGTGCTGGCCCAAACAAAAGGGCCGCGGATCCCGGTGACGGGTTCCGCGGCCCTGGAAGGTGCCGGCGTGATCTTGTCGATCAAGCTGGATCTTTCCAGGGTTCGAGGCCGCGGTAGGCCCGCATCTTCTGGTGCTGCTTCTGCATGACAGTCGTCGTCGCACCGGTGGCAAAGCCGCCGATGACCCACGCCTGCTCTCGGAGGCCGGCACCCGTGATCGCGTCTGCATAGGCCTGGGGGGCCTGTGCCGCTGCTACCTCGAGTGCCTTGGTCGGTCGGTCATTACGGAGCGCACGGGCAGCGTCGACGCCGGACAGCCCATTGCTGGACAGACCGGTGGCGCGAACCGAGGACTCCGCACTGACCAGGGCCGGGACGGCAAGCAGGCAGGAGGCGGCGGCACCGCGACCGTTGAGTTTCACGTTGATCGTCGACACTGGGCTCGCCTCCTTTCGGGCTTGATCGTCTCGGTCATGTCCGGCGTGTGCCGGGCAAGAGGTCTAGTACAACACGGAACAGGGTGACCCGTGAAGGGCTGCCCGCTTCCGTGCTCGGAAGGCTATGAGCCTTCCGAGGCGGTACGCAAACTATTTTTCGCGGGATTTTCTCTCAAGCACCCTCGCCATCCTCGTCAGATGGCTCCTGACCTGCACAAATGGCCAGTACGGCGGCGCCAAATCGGTTGAGTTTTCGTTGCCCCACACCCGAAATGCCGGACAATTCCGACGAGTTCTCGGGACAGTTCTCGGCGATCGCCAGCAGCGTCTTGTCCGTGAAGACGCAGTACGCCGGCTGCCCGATGCGGCTCGCCGTCTCCGTCCGCCAGTCGTGCAGCCGCTCGTACAGCGCCTCGTCCAGCTCGGCCGGGCAGTCCTCGCAGCGCACCAGCTTGATCTCGCCGGCCTGGGTGAGCGTCCGCCCGCAGACCCGGCAGCGCACCTGCCGCCGCTGCCGCGGCGCCGCGGGCTGCCCGCGCCGGGCACCGCCGCCGGCGCCCCGCTCGATCCCGCCCTGGCCGCCGACGACCGACCCTGCGCCCGGCCGCGCCCCCGCGGACCCGGGCCGCAGCCCGTCCAGGAACCGGCTCGGACGCCGCGACGCCCGCCCGCCCGGCGACCGCGCCAGCGCCCACGACAGGCACAGGTGCTGCCGCGCCCGGGTCACCCCGACGTACAGCAGCCGCCGCTCCTCCTCGACCTGCTCATCGGTCTTGGCGTACGTGATCGGCAGCATGCCCTCGGTCAGCCCGACCAGGAACACGGCGTCCCACTCCAGCCCCTTCGCCGCGTGCAGCGAGGCGAGCGTGACGCCCTCGACGGTCGGCGCGTGCTGCGCCGCGGCCCGCTCGGCGAGCTCGGCGACGAAGTCCGCCAGCGAGGCCGACGGCCGCGCCCGCCCGAAGTCCTCCGCCAGCCGCACCAGCGCGGCAAGCGACTCCCACCGGTCGCGTACGGCGCCTGAGCCGGCCGGCGCCTCCGGCTTCCAGCCGCCGCCCTTCATGCTCCCGAGCACCGCCCGCACCTGCGACGCCAGCCCGACGGCATCGTCGAGCAGCGCGTCGTTGCCGCCGGCCCGCGCCGCGCCGCGCAGCGCGACGCCCGCCTCCCGGACCTCCGGCCGCTCGAAGAAGCGCTCGGCCCCGCGCAGCTGATACGGCACGCCGTGGTCGGCGAGCGCCTGCTCGTAGACCTCGGACTGGGCGTTGATCCGGTACAGCACCGCGATCTCGCTCGCCGGCACCCCGGAGTCGA
Source organism: Streptomyces coryli (assembly GCF_011044975.1). GTDB lineage: Bacteria > Actinomycetota > Actinomycetes > Streptomycetales > Streptomycetaceae > Streptomyces > Streptomyces coryli. The sequence continues at coordinate 4,778 of NZ_JAAKZV010000200.1, forward strand.
GCAGCTTGCGGATCCGCCGGGCGGTGCCGTCGGCTTCCTCGGGCTCGTCCCCGTATTCCACATAGGCCGGTACGGGTCCTGGCTCGCGCTGCGCGACCAGCTCAAGGCGGTGTGCGGCGGCGCGGCCGCTGGCCTGGTTGAGCAGGCCGTTCGCGAGCTGGACGACCTGCGGTGTGGAGCGGTAGTCGCGGACCAGCTTCACCACGGTGGCGTTCGGGTGCCGGTTCCGGAAGTCCAGCAGATGATCAGGGGTGGCGCCGGTGAAGGAGTAGATCGTCTGGCTGGCGTCGCCGACCACGCACAGCCCGTCCCGCTCCCCCAGCCACAGCTCCAGCAGCCGCTGCTGCAGCGGGCTGACGTCCTGGTACTCGTCCACCACGAAGTGCTGGTACTGCTGCTGCACCTGCTCGGCGATGTCCGCCCGGTCGCTCAGCACGCCGACCGTCAGCAGCAGCACATCCTCGAAGTCGATCACCGTGCGCTCGCGCTTGAGCTGCTCGTACGCCCGGTAGATCCCGGTCAGCTCGGCGGCGTCCCGGGGCACCTCGCGGCCGGCCTTCGCGGCCGCCGCCGGATAGTCCTCGGGCACGGTCTGGGTGACCTTCGCCCACTCGATCTCGCCGGCGACGTCGCGCAGTTCGCCGCGGTCGAGCCGCAGGCCCTCCCGGGCCGCCGCCTCCGCCACGATCTGGATCTTGCGGTCCAGCAGCCGCGGCAGCTCGCCGCCGACCGCCTTCGGCCAGAAGTACTGCAGCTGCCGCAGCGCCGCCGAGTGGAACGTCCTGGCCTGCACCCCCGCCGCGCCGAGCTGCCGCAGCCGCCCGCGCATCTCGCCCGCGGCGCGGTTGGTGAAGGTGACCGCGAGCACGCTGGCCGGCTGCATGATCCCGGCCCGCACCCCGTACGCGATCCGGTGCGTGATCGCCCGGGTCTTGCCCGTACCGGCGCCGGCCAGCACGCAGACGGGGCCGTGCAGCGCCGTGGCCACCTCGCGCTGCTCCGGGTCGAGCCCCTCCAGCACGGCGTCGGCCGAGTCGGGGGCTTCGGGGAAGAGCGTTGCGGACGTGGGCTGGGGTGCGGATGTCACCCCGCCATGCTGCCAGGCCCCGGCTCGTGACCGCTGCCACAGGGGGGAATGGGCGGCGCCCGCGATACGTTCTTCCACTGCAATCAAGAACGCTTGACTTCAAGGAGCGCGAGGATCATGGCGGGCACCGTGACGATGTACAGCACCACCTGGTGCGGCTACTGCCGCCGGCTGAAGAGCCAGATGGACCGGGAGGGCATCGCCTACACCGAGATCAACATCGAGCAGGACCCGGAGTCCGCCGCCCTCGTCGAGAGCCTCAACAACGGCAACCAGCTGGTCCCGACCGTCGTGGTCGTCCCGGAGTCCGGCAGCGAACAGCGCGCGATGGGCAACCCGCCGCTGAAGTGGATCAAGGACTCCCTGGCGGCGTAAAGCCCCGGCTCTACATCCCCCGCTTCGGCAGCGGGCTCCCGTACCAGCGCTCGATCAGGCGGGCCGCAATCGAGATTCCGAAGGGAGGCAGGACCTCCCCGGACTCGAAGGCGGCCCGCAGTTCGTCGCGGGAGAACCAGCGGGCCTCGCCGATCTCGTCCCCGTCCACCTCGATCTTGGTGGTCGTCGCCTTCGCGGTGAAGCCGAGCATCAGGCTCGACGGGAACGGCCACGGCTGGCTGGCCAGGTACTCGACCTCGCCCACCTCGACGCCGACCTCCTCGAAGACCTCGCGCCGCACCGCCTGCTCGATCGACTCCCCCGGCTCCACAAAGCCGGCCAGCGTCGAGAAGCGCCCGTCCGGCCAGTGCACCTGCCGGCCGAGCAGCACCCGGTCGTCCTCGTCCGTCACCGTCATGATCACGGCCGGGTCGGTACGCGGGTAGTGCTCGCCCCCGCAGGCCGGGCAGCGGCGGATGTGGCCGGCCGCGGCGATCTGCGTACGCTCCCCGCAGCGGGAGCAGAAGCGGTGGCTGCGCTGCCAGTTCTCCAGCGCGACCGCGTGCACCATCAGCGCCGCGTCCCGGTCGCCGAGCAGCATCCCGGCCTCGCGCAGCCCGGCCGGGCGGGCGGAGCCGTCCATCCGGCCCGGCAGGCTGTCCTTCTGCAGCGCGAAGTAGCGCACCCCGTCTGCGTCCGTGCCCAGGAAGTAGCGGTGCTGTTCGGTGAAGGGCGCCTCGAAGGACGGGATCATGACCAGCTCGGTCTGCCCGTCCGGGGTGTCGTCGATCATCACCTGCCCGCCGGAGACCACGAAGACGCGGGTGGTCGGGTGGCTCCAGGCCGCCCCCAGCCAGGCCTCGTCGAGGCGGTGGTGGGCGGCGCGGTCGATGCCGCTCGCCCCGGTGAGCGGCGGCACGAGCGCACCCTGCGTCGGTACGGTGGTCACTGCTGGACTTCCTCTCCCCCGGCGGTACGTGTGCCTGCTGCCAGCTCGCCCCAGAGGTGGGCGGCGGCCTCGGCACCCTTCATCAGCAAGTCGGTCTCCACCTTCTCATTCGGCGCGTGCCAGCCGTCCGACGGGACGGAGATCCCGAGGAAGAGCACGGGCGCGCCGAGCACGTCCTGCAGATCGGCGGCGGGTCCGGAGCCGCCCTCCCGCGTGAAGCGGATCTTCGCGCCGTCGAAGGCCTTGCTCATGGCCCGTACCAGCGCCTGCAGCGCCGGGTCGTCGAGCGGGGTGAGGCAGGGGCGGGTGGCGCCGAAGAAGTCCAGCTCGTGGCGGATGCCGTGCGGGATACGGGCGGCGACCCAGTCGCGGACTGCCTGCTGGACCTTCTCGGGATCCTGTCCGGCGACGAGCCGGAAGGAGAGCTTGAGCTGGGCGGCGGAAGGGATGATCGTCTTGCCGCCGGGGCCCTGGTAGCCGCCGCCGATGCCGTTGACCTCGGCGGTCGGCCGGGCCCAGATCCGCTCGAGGGTGGAGTAGCCGGCCTCGCCGCCGGCGCCGTGCGAGTGGGCGGTCCGCAGCCAGCTCTCCTCGTCGAAGGGGAGCTCCGCGAAGAGCTCGCGCTCGCGGTCGGTGAGGGCGACGACGCCGTCGTAGAAGCCGGGGATGGCGACGCGGCCGTCCGCGTCGTGCAGGGCGGCGGCGAGGCGGGCGGCTTCGGTGGCGGGGTTGGGGACGGCGCCGCCGAAGGAGCCGCTGTGGATGTCCTGGTCGGGGCCGTAGAGATCGATCTGGCCGTCGATGAGACCGCGCATGCCCGTGCAGACGGTGGGGGTGTCGGCGGCCCACATCCCCGTATCGGAGACGATCACGGTGTCGGCGGCCAGGCGGTCGGCGCGCTCGTGCAGCAGCGCCGGGAAGTTCGGGGAGCCGGACTCCTCCTCGCCCTCGATGAGGAGCTTGAGGTGCACGGCGGGGGCGGAGCGGCCGGTGGCGTGCAGATGGGCTTTGAGGCCCAGGGTGTGGAAGAACACCTGCCCCTTGTCGTCGGCGGCGCCGCGGCCGTAGAGCCGCGCGCCGTCGTCGCTGGGCGTCGCCTCGAACGGCTCGGTGCGCCAGCCGTCGGCGCGGGCGGCGGGCTGCACGTCGTGGTGCCCGTAGACGAGGACGGTGGGAGCGTCGGGCTCGGCGGCGCGCCACTCGGCGAAGACCGCGGGCAGCCCGGCGGTCTCCCACACCTCGGCGACGGGGAATCCGGTCTCGCGCAGCTTGGCCGCCAGCCACTCGGCGCTGCGCCGGACGTCCCCGGCGCGCTCGGGGTCGGCGGAGACGGAGGGGATACGGATCCATTCGGCGAGCTCGCCGAGAAAGCCGTCGCGGTGGGCGGAGACGTAGGCCCGGACGTCGTTGTCCGGTGCGGGGGTGGTGCTCATGGTCTTCAAGCGTAATCGCTGCTGGGAGTGGGCTTGAGCGTCAATGGCCGGAGGCTCATTCACCCGTTCGGCCCGAACCGCCCTTTCTGCGTAGAACGCATCGTTCTACGCTGGCAGCATGGAGCGCATCCCGGTACGTGAGCTGAACCAGAACACCAGCGCCGTGCTGGCCCGGGTGCAGCACGGGGAGACCCTGGAGGTCACCGTGAGCGGCACACCCGTGGCACGGCTCGTTCCCATCACCCCGGCGCAGTCGGCGGTCGACCGGATGGTCGCCGAGGGCCGTGCTCTCGCCCCGACGTCGTCCGGTCCCGTCCCGCTGCCCCCGGCGCTCGGCGACCCTGAGGTCGACGCCGCCGCGACGCTGGCGGCCATGCGGGACGAGGAACGCTGGTGATCTACCTCGACTCGGCCGCGATCGTGAAAATGGTCCGCCGCGAGCCGGGTACCGCGGAGCTGGTGGCGTGGCTCAACGCCCGCCCGGACGCTCCGCTGGTCGCCTCGGCCCTGGTCGAGATCGAGGTGCCGCGGGCACTTCGGCGGGCCGCGCCGCAGTCGCTGGCCGGCGTCCCCGGCACGCTGGCGCGGCTCTACCGCATCGAAATCGACGCTGCCGTACGGGCCACGGCGGCGGCGTATACGGATCCGATGCTCCGGTCCCTGGCTGCCGTCCACCTGGCGACGGCGCACCTGCTCACCGATCAACCGGGGTCGGCGGCGCTGACCTTCGTGACGTACGACAAGCGGCTGCTGGCGGCGGCAGCGGACATCGGGCTGGCGACGGCGTCGCCCGGGGCGTGAGGTCAGCGGCCGGTGGTGCCGTCGATCTGCTCGCGGAGGATGTCGGCGTGGCCGGCGTGGCGGGCGGTTTCTTCGATCATGTGGACCAGGATCCAGCGCAGGGAGGCCGGGGCCATGCCGGGGCGGACGGAGCGGATGCCGGGGGTGTCGAGGTCGGGGGACTTGGCGATGACCTCGTTGGCGCGGGCGGCCGCGGCGCGGTAGGCGGCGACCAGGGTTTCCGCGGACTCGTCGGCCGTGACCGGGGCGTTGTGGTCGGCGGGGTCGCCCTCGCCGGCGTAGCCCCAGACGAACCAGTTGAGCTCGACGCCGGTCAGGTGCTTCACCAGGCCGAGGAGGCTGGTTCCGGACGGCGCTCCGGCGGCACGGGCCTCGGCGTCGGGGGCGCCGAGCGCCTTGCGGGCCACGGCGTCGCGGAGGTAGTCGAGGAAGCCGACGAGGGTGGTGCGCTCGTCGTCGTTTCCGGAGGGCGGGGCTATGTCGCCGGCGGGGCGGTTCGCGTCATCCGTGCGGGTGTTGGTCATCCGGGGACAGTAGCTCTTCCAATTCGCTGCGGCCCAGGAGGTTTTCGGGGTGCGCGATCTCGCCTGTGCGGACGTACACGAAGGCCGCCCGGACCGCCTCCAGCGGGACGTCCATCAGCTCCGCCCAGGCGAGGCGGTAGATCGCCAGCTGGAGGGGGTCGGCGGTGCGGGAGCGGGTCGTCTTCCAGTCGATGACCTCGTAGCTGCCGTCCGCGTTCTGGTAGACCGCGTCGATACGGCCCCTGATCACCCGGCCCGCCAGGGACAGCTGGAAGGGGGCCTCCACCCGGTACGGGGTGCGGTTCGCGTACGGGGTCTGCTCGAAGGCCGCCTTCATGGCCGCGAGGTCGCGTTCGTCCGCGATCTCCGCCTCGGATGCCGCGTCGTCGTCCAGGCCGTCCTCCTCCGGGCCCGGCAGCGGGAGCGTCTGCGCGTCGAAACGGGACTCCACCCACGCGTGGAATCGGGAGCCGCGGCGGGCCGAGGGCGCGGGGGCCTTGGGCATGGGGCGAGCGAGCTCCTGGGCGAAGCCGTCGGGGTCGGTGGCCAGGTGCATCAGCTGGGAGGCGGTCAGGGTCGCCGGCAGCGGGACGTCGTGGACGGAGCGGCGGGCGGCGCGCAGCTCGGCCTCCAGGGCCTCGATGTCGCGGTCCCAGGAGGAGAGCAGGCGCTGGTGCTCGGCGGGGAGGGGTAGGGCCTCGTCGCCGCGCTTCGGCTCGTCGTACGGCGCCGGTGTCGGTGGCGATTCGTCGTCGTGCGGTGCCGCCGTCGGCGGCTCATACGGTGCCGGTGCCTGGCCCTCGTACGGCCCCGGCGCATGCTCCGGCGAAGGCTCTCGCTCCGGAGCCGGCGCCAACTCGTGCTCGGGTAGCGGAGGCTTCCCCGGCAGTTCCTCCCCCGCCAGTTCCTCCTCCGGCAGCGGCGGCTCCTCCAGCCACTCCTCCTCCGGCAAGGGCGGCTCCTCCGGCAGCGGCACTTCCTCCGGCAATGGCGGCTCCTCCGGCAGCGGCACCTCCTCCACCCCCGCCGGATGCTCCCGCGCCCGCTCCAGCTCCGCGAGATGCCGCTCCACCGCCGCCGCGGCCTCCCGCCGCCGCGCCGTCGCCGCCGGGTCCAGCGGCATCGGCCACTGTGCCGCCTCCTCCGCCGCGCGCAGCGCCGGGTTCTCCGCCCCCTCCTCCGGGGCCTCCGCCCACGCCTCCACCTCGCCCGACGCGCCCGTGCCCCCCTCGCAGTGCTCCCGCAGCGCCTCCAGGAACGGCGAAGGGCCCCGCGGCCGCTTCTGCGTCGGGCCCCACCAGTGGCCGGACCCCAGCAGCAGCTTCCGCGGCCGGGTGAACGTCACGTACCCCAGCCGCAGCTCCTCCACCGCCTGGTGGTCGCGCAGCGCGGTCTTGAAGTCCTTCACGCCCTGCCGCGACCACGCCTCCACCTCCGGCAGCGTCGCCGCGTCGCCACGCAGGACGTGCGGGAGGACCTTGGCCTGGGAGGCGTACGACTCGCGGGCGTCGGTGTTCGGGAAGTGCGACGCGACCAGGCCCGGCACGACTACCACGTCCCACTCCAGGCCCTTGGACTTGTGCGCCGTCAGCACCTTCACCGTGTCAGAGCCGTCCCCCGGCAGGGCGTTGTCCAGGCCCTTCTCGTACTGCGCCGCCGTCTTCAGGAAGCCCAGGAACGCCAGCAGCGTCGCCTCGCCGTCCAGCGAGGCGAAGTTGGCGGCGACATCCAGGAAGTTGCCGAGGGTCTCGCGGCGGCGGGCGGCCAGCGCGTGCGGGGACGCCGACAGCTCCACCTCCAACCCCGTCACCGCCAGGATCCGGTGGAGCACGTCCATCAGCGGGTCCGCCAGCGAGCGCCGCAGGTCGCGCAGTTCCGCCGCCAGCCGCGCGAAGCGGACCCGGGCCTCCGGCGAGAACGGCAGCTCGTCCCCGGGCTCGGACCCGTCCAGGAAGGTGTCCAGCGCGTCCGCCAGCGACGCCACCTCCGCCGGGTCCACGCCCTCGACCGCCGCGGCCAGCCGCCGGTCCAGATCCTCCGCGTCCCGGGCCCCGGACACGTACACCATGAACCGCGCCCGCCGCCCGAGCAGCGCCAGGTCGCGGGCGCCGATGCGCCAGCGCGGGCCGGTGAGCAGCCGTACCAGAGCGGCGTTCGCGCCCGGGTCCTGCAGCACCTCGCACATCGCCACCAGGTCCGCGACCTCCGGCAGGTCGAGCAGCCCGGACAGGCCGACGACCTCCACCGGTACGTCCCGGCGCACCAGCGCGGCCTGGATCTCGCCGAAGTGCCCGGCGGTACGGCACAGCACCGCGATCTCGCCGGCGGGCGTGCCGGTACGGACGAGGTGGGCGATGTGGTCGGCGAGCCAGTCCAGTTCCTCGGCGTGGGTCGGGAGCAGCGCGCAGCGTACGAAGCCGTCCTGCTCGGCGCCCGGGGCCGGACGCAGCGCCTCGACGCCCTCGTGGCGCTCCCGCAGCGGCGCCGCCAGCTCATTCGCCAGCGACAGCAGCCGGCCGCCGCTCCGCCGGTTCTCGCTCAGCGCGTAGCGGGTCGCCGGGCGGCCCTCGGCGTGCGGGAAGTGGCGGGGGAAGTCGTCGAGGTTGGCGACCGAGGCGCCGCGCCAGCCGTAGATCGCCTGGCAGGGGTCGCCGACCGCCGTGACCGCGTGCCCGGCGCCGAAGAGCGCCGCGAGCATCCGCCGCTGCGCCACCGAGGTGTCCTGGTACTCATCGAGGAGCACCACCTTGAACTCCTCGCGCAGCTTGCGCCCCACCGCCCCGTGCCCCTCGGCCAGCCGCGCCGACAGGGCGATCTGGTCGCCGAAGTCGATCAGATCGCGGCGCCGCTTCTCCTCGCGGTACGCGCCCACCAGCCGCAGCAGTTCGCCGCGGCCCTGCGCCGCCTTGGGGACCTTGCGCAGGTCGTCGTTGGTGAGCTTGACCCGCTCCAGCTCGCGCAGCAGCTCGGCGTCGTAGCGCTTCAGCTCATCCAGGCCGACGAGGTGCTCGCTCAGCTCAGCCTCCAGCGCCAGCAGGTCGCTGACCAGCATGGCGAGGGACTTTGTCAGCGCGGGGAACGGGCCGGGCGCGGTGCGCAGCACCTTGGCCGCGAGCTGGTAGCGGGTGGCGTCGGCGAGCAGCCGGGCGCCGGGCTCCAGGCCGATGCGCAGGCCGTGGTCGGTGAGCAGCTGCCCGGCGAAGGCGTGATACGTGGCGATGCGGGGCTCGTCGGCCTCCTCGTCCCCGGGTACGTGCCCGGGCTCGGGCTCCGCGTCCAGCACCCCGGCCTTGCGGAGCGCCGAGCGGACCCGGTCGGTGAGCTCGCCGGCCGCCTTGTTGGTGAACGTAAGGCCGAGGACCTCGCCCGGCGCGACCTGCCCGGTGCCCACCAGCCAGACGACGCGGGCCGCCATCACCGTGGTCTTGCCGGAGCCGGCGCCCGCCACGATCACCTGCGGCGCGAGCGGTGCGGTGATGCACGCGATCTGCTCAGGGGTGAACGGGATCCCGAGGAGCTCCTTGAGCGCATCGGGATGGGTGAGACGGGCGGGCATCCAAGCGAGGGTAGCGGCGCCCACCGACATCCCGTACGGGGACGGGTGAGGGCGGGCGCCGGATACGCCTCAGGGCGTACGATGCGCGGCCGATGTCCGGCGGCGCGCCGGGGGCGTCAGCGGTGGCGTCAGCGGAGCTTGGCGGCGTCGATGACGTCGTTCGCGGCCGGGGCCTTGGCCTTCACCGGCTCGTTGAAGTCGGAGAAGGTGGCGGTGCCCGGGCTGTCGCCGTCCTTCGTCACGAGCTTCAGGACGTACGGCTTGCCCTCCGTGGCCACCTGCATCGTGGTGGTCTCGTCCTTCTTCTTCTCCGTGACGGCGATCGCCTTGGTGCCGTTCACGGTGGATTCCTCGCCCTTGGTGAGCTTGGCGTCCTTCGACTTCTTCATGCTCTTCTGGAACTGCGCGAGGTCGCAGGCCGAGGTGAAGCTGTCGTCGCCGGGCTCCATCTTCATCCAGCGGTCGCCGATCAGCTCCACGATCGCGCCGGCCTGGGAGGCACTGCCGGCGTTGTCCGTCCAGAACTGCTTGTCGGCCTTGATGTAGCTGTCCTCGCCGACCTTGAGGATCTGGGCGGTGCCCTGGCCCATGGAGATGGTGCCGGTGCACTTGCCGGCGCCCTTCTCCATCGACATCTTCATCTCCATCGGCTTGCCGTTCTGCGTCACCTTCGCGTCGAACGACATCGACTTCGCCGACTTCATCGCCTTACGGGCCGACTCCTGGATCTCATCGGCCGACTTGCTCGCGAGCCCGTCGTCGCCGCCACCCCCGGAGCATCCGGCGAGAACGACGGCCGCAGCCGCACCGGCCACCGCGGTCGCCAGGACGTGCTTCCTCAGAGCCACGATCTTTACTCCTTGTTTACGCGTGAAAGACGGCCCATACCATCACACAAGGCAATGGAGCTGCTAATCCGAGGGCGCACCGGACCGTCCGTGCGCGCCCTCCCCGGCCGTCACTCGACGATCTGCCGGCCCTCCGGCTGTGCGCTGCACGAGCCACGGAATGCACAGGTGGCGCAGTGGTCACCGGGGGTCGGACGGAAACGCTCGTCGAGTACCCGCGCGGCGGCGGTCGCGAGCAGTTCGCCGATCCAGGTGTCCTCGGGCGGGCCCTGGCGCTGCACTGCGGGCAGGGCGTCGCCGCCCTCGCGCTTGGGGGCGGGCAGGCGGAGGTGGACGAGCTCGGCGCCGCCGAGCGGTGGGGGTTCGTCGCTGCCCGGGCTCCCCGGCGTACCGAAGAGGTCGTCGGCGGCGCCCGCCCTGATCGCCTCCTGGTAGACGGCGAGCTGCGGGTGGTCGGCGACCTCGGTGCCGGAGGGCTTGCTCTTGCCGGTCTTGAAGTCCACGACGTACGCCCGGCCTTCGGCGTCCTCCTCGACCCGGTCGAGGCTGCCGCGGATGCGCACCTCGTACTCGCCGGCCTTGAGGGTCACGTCGAAGGGGTGCTCGGACCCGACGACGCTGCGCCCGCCGCGCTCCATGACATGCCAGCGCAGGAAGCGCTCGAGGGCTTCACGAGCGGTCTGCCGCTCCTGGTTGCTCTTCCAGGGGGCGTCGAAGGCGAGGCCGTCCCAGACGGTGTCGAGGCGCTCCATGAGGACGTCGAGGTCGGCGGGGGTGCGGCCGGACGCGACCTCGTCGGCGAGGGCGTGCACGACGAGGCCGAAGCCCTGGGCGGTGGAGGAGGGCTGCTCGGCTTTGACCTCGCGGCCGAGGAACCACTGCAGGGAGCACTTGTTGACCAGGAGGTCGAGGGCGCTGCCGGAGAGGGAGACGGGGGCGTCGCGGTCGCGGACCGGGATTTCGTTACGGGTCGGCTCGGCCAGGCCCCACCAGCGGTTGGGGTGGGCGGCGGGGACGAGGGG
>NZ_JAAKZV010000201.1 GCF_011044975.1 Streptomyces coryli
GGGAGGTGGGGGCGCCACCTGAACGGCGGCGGGTTTAGGCCTTCTACCTGCGGGTTTGCCGCCGGCGCGGGGTCGTTCCTGCTGTCGGCCGGTCGGGTGACGGGCGGCGGGTCAGGCCACGTGTGTGACCCGCTCGTCCGTGTGCCGCTTCTCCAGGGCGGCCCCTTCGAGCCGGTCCAGGTGCGGGCACAGGACCACGGAGCCGTGGGCGGCGAGCGGGGCCAGCAGGCCCGCGGAGAGGCCCGGCCAGGAGTCCCAGGGGCGGGCGGAGAGGAGGCGGGAGCCGTTCGCGAGGCCGAGTTCGGAGGCGTCCGCGGCCGCGCGGGCCGCGGCCTCGGCACCCGTGAGCTCCTCGCCGGCGACGGCGAGCGCCGGGGAGCCCGGGTCCACCGGCGAGAACGGCGCGAAGTCGTCCGGCTGGCCCGGGACCTCCACCGCGTAGTCGCGATAGCCCTCCGGCGGCGCCGGGAAGCGGGCGCCCAGCGGGCGGAGGCCGAGGGCGATGCGCTCGCCGGAGCAGGCGCGGCCGGGGCCGAGGGCGTCCGGCCCGGCGATCACCAGGTCGGCGGACTTCGGGTCGCCGCCCACGTCGGCCACGACGCCGGTGGCCGAGCAGGCGAGCAGCCAGACGGCGGTCTGCCAGTGCGCGGGCAGCAGGATCGCGGCGCGGTCGCCGGGCTCCGCGGCCAGCTCGCCCTGGAGCAGGTTCGCGGTCTTGGCGACCCAGTTGGCGGTGGTGACGGCGGACAGCTCGACGCGTTCGCCGGTGGTGTCGTCGTAGTACGTGATCAGCGGGTGCGTCGGGTTCGCGGCGAGCGCCGACGTCAGCAGCGAGTACGGGGTGGCAGTCATCAGCGGCAGCGTACCCGTACTCCAGTTGGAAGCTGACGAATAGACAGATTTACGTGTATCTGCGGAGGATTCAGGCATGCGCACTCTACTCGCTTCCTCCATAGGGCTTTGCGCCGTTACGGCCGCCACCGCCCTCCTCGCTCCGGCCGCCGTATCCGCGTCTCCCGCTACGACCGTCGCCGCCGCCGAGGACCAACTCCCCGGCGGAACCCAGTCGCTGCCGCTGAACCCGCTCGCCACCGACCGCGCCCCCGGTGCGGGCATGGGCCTCAAGCCGCGGGACGTACGGCCCTTCTCCCTCGTCGGCGTCATCTGGGACGACCCGGCCGCGCACCTTCAGGCCCGGGCCCAGGTCCGTACCCGGGAGCGGGACTCCGGGGACTGGACCGGCTGGCAGGACCTGCACGGGCACACCGAGGACGCCCCCGACCCGGGCAGCGCCGAGGGCTCGGGCCCCGGCGCGCGCGGCGCCACCGCCCCGCTGTGGGTGGGGGAGAGCGACGCCGTGCAGGTGCGGGTGCTGCCCGGCGATCCCACCGACAAGGCGCGGCCCGCGCTGCCGAAGGGGCTGCGGGTGGAGCTGGTCTCGCCCGGCGCCGAGCCGGGCGACCGCGCGGGCGGTGCCGGACAGGCGGCGGTACGGGCCCCGGGGCCCGCTGAGCTGCCGGCGCTGAGCAAGGCGGAGACCGAGAAGATGGCGGGGCGGCCGTTCATCGGCCCGCGGCCGCGCATCACCACCCGCAGCGGGTGGGGCGCGAAGCAGCTGCTGATCAAGAAGCACCTGCACTACACGTCGACGGTCAAGGCCGCCTTCGTGCACCACACCGTCACCGGCAACGGCTACTCCTGCTCGCAGTCGCCCGCGGTGATGCGGAGCATCTACCGCTATCACGTGAAGTCCCAGGGCTGGGACGACTTCGGCTACAACTTCGCCGTCGACAAGTGCGGCCGGATCTTCGAGGGCCGGTCGGGCGGCGTGACGCGGGCGGTGCAGGGCGCGCACACGTACGGCTTCAACCAGAACAGCATGGGCGTCGCCGTCATCGGCACCTACGACAGCGCCTCGGTCCCGAAGGCGGCGGAGAACGCGGTCGCCCGGCTGACCGCCTGGAAGCTGGGCCTCTTCGGCCGCAACCCGGCCGGCAAGGTGACGCTCACCTCGGGCGGCGGCAACAAGTACCCGAAGGGCCGGAAGGTCACCATGAGCGTCATCTCGGGCCACCGGGACGGCTTCGTGACGGAGTGCCCGGGCGGGCGGCTGTACGCGCGCCTCGGCGCGGCCCGGACGAGCTCGGCGCATCTCCAGGGACGGAGGTGACGGAGCTGCCACGGCCTGTCGGCGGAAGGCGATAGCCTGCCGCAGTCATGGCCACCCCGCTCCGCCGTCGCGTCGTGCCTCCCGGCCCGTACGACCTCCGCCGCTCGCTGCGCGTCCTGCAGCGCGGCCCCGGCGACCCCGCCTACCGGGTCGCCGGGGGCGCGGTCTGGCGATCGAGTCGTACGCCGGCCGGGGCCGGCACGCTGCGGATCCGTACCGACGCGGCGGCCGGGGCGATCGAGGCCGAGGCCTGGGGCCCTGGGGCGGAGTGGCTGCTGGAGCAGCTGCCCGCCCTGCTCGGCGTCGAGGACGAGCCGGAGGCATTCGCCCCGCGCCACAAGGTCGTTGCCCGCGCCTGGCTGCGCAATCCCGGCATCCGCCTGGTCCGTACGGGCCTGGTGCTGGAGTCGCTGATCCCCTCGATCCTGGAGCAGAAGGTCACCACCGACGAGGCCTACCGCGCCTGGCGCCTGCTCCTGTGGCGGCACGGCGAACCGGCGCCGGGCCCGGCGGAGGGCGCGCCGCGGCTGCGGGTGATGCCGGATCCGCGGGGCTGGGCCAGGATCCCGTCCTGGGAATGGCATCGCGCGGGCGTCGACGCCAAGCGCTCGGACACGGCGGTACGGGCCGCCCGGGTCGCCCCCCGCCTGGAGGAGGCGGCGGCGATGGACGAGGCCGCGGCCTCGCGCCGCCTGCAACTGGTCTCCGGCATCGGCCCGTGGACGGCGGCCGAGACGCTGCAGCGGGTCATCGGCGCCCCGGACGCGGTCACGGTCGGCGACCTCCACCTGCCGCGCATGGTCGGCTACTCCCTCGCGGGCGAACGGGACGCCGACGACCCCCGCATGCTGGAACTCCTCGAGCCCTACGCCACCCAGTCCCAGCGCCACCGCGCCACCCGCTACATCACCCTCGGCGGCACGATGCCCCCCCGCCGCGAACCAAAGCGCCAAATCTGGGACATCGCCGCCCTCTGAGCAGGCGCACACGACCTGGGCGCCGGCCTGCGCCAACTGGTCAGAGCCCGCGCTGCAGGAACTTCCCCCGGAAGGCGGCCAGAAAGCCCTCGCCATGGCTGACGGTGTCCGGCTCGAAGCGCGTTGACTTGCCGGAGCCGTTCTCGCCGACGTGGAAGGTCACCGGGGTGGTGAAGCGCAGGCCGTCCGCGGTCAGCGCCCGTACGCAGGGCACGGTCCAGGGCCACTCGTCCTCGTCGCGGTGGAGGTCCCGGACGTAGGCGCGCTCGACGATCACGCAGCTATCGTGCGACGAACTGCGTCAGGATCGCCTGCACCTCGTAGATGTCGACGCCCTTGGTGAAGGTCTTCTGCAGCGGCTCATGCGTGCCGGAGAGCCAGATCTTCAGCTCGGCGTCCAGGTCGAAGTGCCCGGCGGTCTCGACGGCGAAGTGCGTGATGCTCTTGTACGGGACCGAGTGGTACTCGACCTTCTTGCCGGTCAGCCCCTGCTTGTCGATCAGCACCAGCCGCCGGTCGGTGAACAGCATCGTGTCCCGTATCAGCAGATACGCCGCGTGCACCTGCTCACCGTGCCCGAGCAGCCGGGCGTAGTCCTGCTGGGCCGTCGCCGGGTCTATCGCGTGGGCGTTGCCGAAGAGTGCCATGGGTCGCCTTCCTGAGCGGTGCCCGCGTCAGCGGATCTCGATGAAGTCCTCGGCCGGCCGGCCGGGACGCTCGCGCGGGGGAGCAGCCGCGTGGCCCACCGCCACGGTGCCCATCGGGTCCCAGCCTGCCGGGAGGTCCAGCACCTCGCGGACCACATCGCGGCAGAACATCGTCGAGGACACCCACGCCGAGCCCAGCCCCTCGCCCGCGAGCGCGACGAGCAGGTTCTGCACGCCGGCGCCCATCGCGACGACGAACATCTCGCGCTCGGCGGCGTTCCGGCGGCCGTCCGGATACGTATGCGCGCCGGAGGTCTCCAGGCAGGGCACGACGAGATACGGCGCGTCACGCAGGAAGTCACCGCGGCGGATCCGCTTGGCGATCGACTCCTCCGTGAAGCCGGACAGCTCCCGGAGGTCCTCGATCCAGGCCTCGCGCATCGCGTCCAGGAGTTTGGTACGGACCGACGCGGACTCCAGCAGCACGAACCGCCACGGCGTGGTGTGGTGCGGCGCCGGGGCGGTCACCGCCGCGGACACCGCGCGGCGCACCGCGGCCGGGTCCACGGGCTCTGCCGTGAACTCCCGCACGGTCCTGCGCTGCGTCACCGCCTCCCGTACCGCCTCGGAGGTGCCGAGCCGGAACATGTCCTGGGCGGCGTCCCGCACCAGGGCCTTCGCCCCCTCGGAGCCGTCCTCGACCAGGTGCCCGAGGCCGCGGACGACGGCCACCGGCAGCCCGTCCGCCTTGCCCTTCACCAGCTCACCCGCCGCGGCCAGCTCATCCGCCGTCGCCACGACCGTGACGCCGAGCGGATTGCCGAAGGAGTCCTCGCCGCCGCGCAGATCGTCCAGCACCTGCACGCCCGCGGCGCCGATGCCGACGTCGGTGAGGCCGTTGCGCCAGGGGCGCCCGAAGGTGTCGGTGACGATCACGCCGATCTCGACGCCGAGCGCCTCCTGGAGCCCGTCGCGCAGGGCGCGCGCCGAGGCGTCCGGGTCCTCGGGGAGGAGCAGGATCGTGCCGGGCGGCGTATTCGAGGCGTCGACCCCGGCCGCCGCCATCACCAGCCCGCTGCGGGTCTCCACGATCCGGGTCGGCCCGCGCCGGGCCACCACCCGTACCGCCTCGGCGTCGATCGCCGCCTCGCGGTCGTCGGCCCGGACGATACGGCCCTCGGCCTTGCTCACGATCTTCGACGTGACCAGCAGGATGTCGCCGTCGGCCAGCTCGGGTGAGGTCGCCGCGATCAGCTCCACCAGGTCATCGCCCGGCCGCACCTCGGGGATGCCGGGCAGCGCCCAGACCCGGTAGCCGCTCATACAGCGCGTACCTCCTCGGCCAGCGCAAGGGCCTCAGCCGCCATCCGCGCCGACGCGTCCGTGTCCGTCATCATCAGCGGCACCGCCCGACAGCGGATCCCGGCCTCCTCGACCGGCCCCACATGGCCCGCGTCGACCTCGTCGACGAGCCAGCCGTCGATCAGCCCGGACCCGTAATGCAGCGCCACGGCGGAGGCGGTGGACTCCACGCCGACCGCGGCCAGGACCTTGTCGGCCATGCCGCGTACGGGCGCGTCGCCGACGATCGGCGACAGGCCGACCACCGGCACGCCCGCGTCGGCGATCGCCTCGCGGATGCCGGGGACGGCGAGGATGGTGCCGACGGAGACGACCGGGTTGGACGGCGGGAAGAGGATCACGTCGGCGTCGGCGATGGCCTCCAGCACGCCGGGCGCGGGCTTCGCCTGGTCCGCGCCGACGGGCACGATGGCCTCGGCCGGTACGGAGGCGCGCAGCCGCACCCAGTACTCCTGGAAGTGCACCGCCTTGCGCTCGCCGTCGACCTCCACGGCCACGTGCGTCTCCACGCGGTCGTCGGACATCGGCAGCAGCCGTACGCCCGGCTGCCAGCGCTCGCACAGCGCCTCGGTGACGGCGGAGAGCGGATAGCCCGCGGCCAGCATCTGGGTCCGGACGATGTGGGTGGCGAAGTCCCGGTCGCCGAGGCCGAACCACTCGGGCCCGACCCCGTACGCCTTCAGCTCGTCCTTCACCGCGAAGGTCTCGTCGGCGCGGCCCCAGCCCTGCCCCTCGTGGATGCCGCCGCCCAGGGTGTACATGACGGTGTCGAGGTCGGGACAGACCTTCAGCCCGAAGAGGTGGATGTCGTCGCCGGTGTTCCCGATGACGGTGATGTCGGCGTCGGGCGCGGCCTGCTGCAGGCCGCGCAGAAAGCGGGCGCCGCCGATGCCCCCGGCCAGGACGACTATGCGAGATGCACGCTGTTGCATGCGGCCCAGTCTGTCAGGGCCGCATCGGGAGTGGTCGTGTGCATCGGCATCTCGGTCAGGCCGGGGTAGTAGACGTGCAGGCTCACGGCCGGCGTCAGCGCGGCGTTGACCACCTCGTGTACGTACCCGGGCGCGAAGACGCGCTGCGCGCCGGGCGTGAGGTTGCGCCGGGCCGCGCCCGCGGTTTCGGTCAACTCCCCCTCGAGCACCGTGAGTACGCCGGACGACGGGCCGTGGTCATGTGCCCCGGTGCCCTGCCCCGGCAGCCAGCTGAGCAGCCAGACCTCGTAGCCGGGGCCGGTCTGCAGGCGGTGGTACCAGCGGGTGGTCGGGTCGTACGCGACCAGCGGCGCCCAGCGGTCGCGGTCGGCCGCGATCGTCCGGGCGAGGCCGGCGAAGCCGGCGACGGTGGCGGGGTGGGCCGGCTCCGCGGGCAGCAGGTGCGGGAGGGCGAGCGGGTCGCCGGCGATGGAGATGTCGCTGAGCTGGGGAAGCGAGGCGTCGCTGAGCATGTCGGATGCGCTGATTTCCGGGAGGTGGTGCTTGGCGGGCAGGGCGGGCTGGAGCTGGAGCTCAGAGAGAGCTGCGACAGCTACAACAGCGGCGCGTGGCGCGCGTACCAAACATGACGCCTAGCAGAGCGTGTCCGGGACCGGATGTCAACCTGATGTCCGGTTTGCTCCGTACGATTCACCCCTTCCGGTTGCCCCCCGAGGCGAAAGGTTTTGGCAGCTCGTTGGAGAGGGAGATGCGGCTTCATCGACCCGCGTACGCCGTTGCCGTTCTGTGATGCGACTGTGATCCTTTTCGCTTCCGTGCGCGGGTTGCAACGGGATCGCCGTTCCGTTCGTCAGTCCTCCATAAGGGCGACGGCCGACTCGGGGCCCTATGGGAGTGTCATGGTTTCGACCGATATGAACACTTTTCGTGAGGGCTTGGTTCCGCAGGGTGAATAAGGGGTCCAATAGCAGATCCCGGCTTGACTGGCCCGGAGTGACGCACTTGTAATTTCACTCGTGTCGTCCGGGCAATTCGATAACGACGGCATCACGGGGAAGCACAGAGGCAAGCGAGGGGCGCGCACATGACCGAGCTGTTCGAGCACGTGCTGGTCGATGAGACGGACGAGGAGCTCGGCTGGCAGGAGCGCGCGCTCTGCGCCCAGACGGATCCTGAATCCTTCTTCCCGGAGAAGGGCGGCTCCACCCGCGAGGCGAAGAAGGTGTGCCTCGCCTGCGAGGTCCGCTCCGAGTGCCTCGAATACGCCCTCGCCAACGACGAGCGCTTCGGCATCTGGGGCGGTCTCTCGGAGCGCGAGCGCCGGCGGCTGAAGAAGGCGGCGCTGTAGTCCCGTACACCACATAGCGCTGCATAACGGCCGGTACGTCTCCCCAAGCGCGGCACAGGGGAGGCGTACCGGCCGTTAGTGTGGGTGGCCGTCCGCAGCACGTCCCCCAAAGAGGACCGATGTCCACGCCAAACGCAGCGCCCCCAGCAGGCGAATCAGCGGCGGCCCCCGAGCTGCCGCAGCACGTCGTCACCGCCGTGCTCGTCTCGCACGACGGCGAGCGCTGGCTGCCCGATGTGCTCGCCGGTATCGCTGCCCAGCAGCGGCCGGTCCAGAACGTCATCGCAGCCGACACCGGTTCCGCCGACGGCTCCGCCCGCATCCTGGCCGAGTCGCTCGGCGCCGAGCGGATCCTGCACCTCGCCCGCCGCACCTCCTTCGGCGCGGCCGTCGACGAGGCCGCCCGTACGGCAGGACCGCTCGGCCCGGATCAACTGCCGTATCTCCGCCGCCCCAGCGGCTGGGACCCGGTCACCAGGACCTGGCACGACGAGGCGTACGACATGCCCGAGCTGCCGTACGGCGAGCCCGTGCAGTGGCTGTGGCTGCTGCACGACGACGCCGCCCCGGAGCCGGGCACGCTGCAGAACCTGCTGCGGGTCGCCGCCGCCACGCCGTCGGCCACCGTCGTCGGGCCCAAGCTGCGCGGCTGGTACGACCGCCGGCAGCTGCTCGAGACCGGCGTCTCCATCGCCAACTCCGGCCGCCGCTGGACCGGCATCGACCGGCGCGAGCAGGACCAGGGGCAGCACGACGGCGTCCGCGACGTGTTGTCCGTGTCCACCGCCGGGATGCTGATCCGGCGCGATGTCTACGAGCAGCTCGGCGGCTTCGACCAGCGGCTGCCGCTGATGCGCGACGACGTCGACCTGTGCTGGCGCGCCCGCCAGGCCGGGCACCGGGTGCTGATCGCCCCCGACGCCGTCATGCGGCACGCCGAGGCGGCCGCCCGCGAGCGGCGCTCCATCGACTGCATCGGCCGCGGCCGCGCCAAGGGCGCCAGCCCGCACCGCGTCGACAAGGCCGGCGCCGCGTACGCGCTGCTGGCCAACTCACCCGCGGGCAAGCTGCCCTGGATCGCCTTCCGGCTGATCCTCGGCACCCTGCTGCGCACCATCGCCTACCTGGTGGGCAAGGTCCCGCGGCAGGCCCTCGACGAGATCGCCGGGCTGGGGTCCGTACTGCTGCGGCCGCACCGGATCATCTCCGCGCGGCGCCGGCGGGGGCGGCCGAATGTGCCGCCGAGCGAGCTCAAGCCGCTCTTCCCGCGGCGCGGCGCGACCGTGCGGGTCACCTTCGAGCAGGTGCTCAGCAACTTCAGCGGGAAGGCCGAGGAGGACCGCTCCGGCGGCGGGCGGCACGGGGCCGTCGAGACCGGGCCCGGGGACGACGAGGCCGACTTTCTCGAGGTCGAGCAGTTCGCCCGGGTGAAGCGGGTCGCCCGCAAGCCGGGTCCGGTGCTCTTCGCCGTGCTGCTGCTCGCCTCGCTGATCGCCTGCCGGGCGCTGCTCGGCGGCGGGTCGCTCATGGGCGGCGCGCTGCTGCCGGCGCCGGACGGGGCGGGCGAGCTGTGGTCGCGGTACGTGGACGCCTGGCATCCGCTCGGGGTCGGCGGCACCGAGGCCGCGCCGCCGTATCTCGCGGTACTCGCCTCCCTGGCCACCGTGCTCTTCGGATCCACGAACTTCGCGCTCACGCTGCTGCTCGTCTGCTCGGTGCCGCTGGCCGGGCTGACCGCGTACTTCGCCTCCCGGCCGCTGCTGCCCTCCCGGCTGCTGCGCGCATGGGGCAGCGTCGCCTACGCCTTCCTGCCCGCCACCACCGGCGCCCTCGCCGGCGGCCGGCTCGGCACCTGCGTGCTGGCCATCCTGCTGCCGCTGATCGCCCGCGTGGCGGTCGCGGCCAGCGGACTGCGCCGGGAGTCCGCGCGGCCCGCGTGGCGGCCCGCCTGGGCGTACGCGCTGCTGCTGACGATCACCACCGCCTTCACCCCGGTCGTCTGGCCGATCGCGCTCGTGCTCGCCGCCGCCGTGCTCGGCTTCCGGGCCGCGACCGGGCGCGGCCAGCTCGGGGCGTACGGGCTGCGGCTGCTGGCCGCGCTGGCCACCCCGATGGTGGTGCTCGCCCCGTGGTCGCTGCAGCTGCTCGGCTCGCCCTCCCGCTTCTTCGGCGAGGCCGGGCTCGACCGGGCCGTCCCCGACGTCTCCGCGACCGACCTGCTGCTCGCCGCCCCCGGCGGGCCGAACGGCGCCGGCGGCATCCTGCTCGTCGGCGTGCTGCTCGCCGCCCTCGCCGCCCTGCTGCGCGGCGACCGCGAGCTCGCGGTCCGTACCGCCTGGGCGGCCGCCGCCGCGGGCTTCCTCTTCGCCGCGCTCGGCGCAGGCGAGGCCTGGGCCGGACCGGCCTCGCTCGTCTACGGAACGGCGCTGCTGGCCGCCGCGGTGCTCGGCGCCGACGGGGCCCGGCACCGGGTCGCCGAGCAGTCCTTCGGCTGGCGGCAGCCGGTCGCCGTGCTCATCGCCGCCGCCTGCGCGATCGGGCCGCTGCTGCTCGCCGCCGGCTGGATGGCGAGCGGCGCCGACGGGCCGCTGGAGCGGCGCGACCCGGCGCAGGTGCCGGCGTTCGTCGCCGAGGAGGCGAACACGGCCGACCAGCCGCGCACCCTCGTCCTCGACGGCACCCCCGGCGAGGTCGGCTACACGCTCGTCCGCGGCTCAGGCGCCCGCCTCGGCGACGCCGAACTCGCGGAGAGCGCGGGCCAGAACGACCGCCTCTCCGCCGCCGTCGCGAACCTCGTCGCCGGCTCCGGCGCCGACCAGACCGCCGCCCTCGGCGACTACGCGGTCCGGTACGTGCTCGTACGGCAGGACGCGGTGCGGGAGTTCGGCCGGGTGCTGGACACCACCACCGGGCTCACCAAGCTCAGCGACCAGAACGGCAGCGCCCTGTGGCGCATCGACCGCAAGGTCTCCCGCGTCACCATCACCGGCGGCAAGCCGGGCCCGGGCCAGGAGGCGGGCGCCGCGGTGGCGCCGGCCGCCGTGCCGGCCGGTCCCGTCGACGTGCACACCGACATCAAGGGCGGCCCGGACGGCCGGGTGCTGCGGCTCGCCGACTCCTTCGACGGCGGCTGGCAGGCCACCCTCGACGGCAAGGCGCTGAAGCCGGTCAAGGCCGACGGCTGGGCGCAGGGCTTCGAACTGCCCGCGTCCGGCGGCCGGCTGGACGTCACGTACGACACCCCGGTCAGCCACACCGGCTGGGTCTGGGCGCAGGCGGGCATGGCGCTGGTCGTGCTGGTGCTCGCGCTGCCCGGCAGGCGGCGGGAGATCGACGACGACCTGCCCGAGGTGGCCGCCCCCGCTCCCGTCCCGGCCGAGCCGGTGGCCGGCGAGGGCCGGCGGGCCCGGCGGCTGCGCGCGGCCGCGGCGGCGCAGCCGGGCGGCGACGGCGAGCAGGTGCCCGCCGCACCGGAGCACGCCCCGCAGCCGGAGCCCGCGGCCGTACCGCAGCAGCCGGACTACGCCGCCTGGGACAGCGCGGGTTACGCCGATCCGTACGGCGCCCAGCAGCAGCCCGATTACGGGCAGGGCGGCACCGGCTACGACTACGACCCGGGCTATTACACGCAGCCCTCCGCCGAGTACGCGCAGCCGGAGCAGGGCCAGGCCTACGCGCACCCCGAGCCGGACCAGGCCGCGTACGACTTCCAGGCCTTCGGCACGTCTGGGGACGGCACCACCGACGGAAGCGATCAGCAGCGATGACCCGCAACACCCTTGCCCTTGCCGCCGTTTGCGCCGCGCTGGCCGCGATCACCGGCGTGGCCGCGGTCACCGTCCCCGACGGCGACGCCGGGGCGGACACCGCGCCCGCCGCGGCGAAGCGGCTCCCGGTCGAGCGCGCCACGCTGGTGTGCCCGGCGCCGGCCGGGTCCGACGTCGGCGAGAGCACGTACACCTCCTTCACCCCCAGCGGTGACGGCAAGAAGGGCAGCGCCGCGCTGAAGCCCGCCGCCCGCGACGACGCGGACGGCAAGGCGGGCGACGACGCGAAGCGCGGCAAGGCCGTCGCCGAGCTGAAGCAGCCCGGCAAGCCGGTCGTCGCGCAGACCGGCGCCGAGCAGCCGCCCGCGCTCGTCGGCCAGGCCGGCGGCGGCTTCGCGCCCGGCTGGACGGTGCAGCAGACCTCCGAGATCGACGCGGGCGACGGGCGCGGCCTGTCGGGGGCGCGGTGCACGGCGCCCGACACCGAGTTCTGGTTCCCCGGCGCCTCCACCGACAAGGACCGGCACGACTACGTCACGCTCGCCAACCCCGACGCGGAACCGGCCGTCGTGGACATCGAGCTGCACGGCAAGTCCGGCGCCCTGCGCAACCGTACGGGCGAGGGCATCACCATCCCCGCCCACTCCTCCACCGAGGTGCTGCTCTCCACCCTCACCGACGAGCCGCAGACCAACCTCGCCGTGAAGGTCACCGCCCGCTCCGGCCGGATCGGCGCCGCCGTGCGCGCGGCCGACACCAAGCTCGGCGGCGACTGGCTGCAGGCCTCCGCCGCCCCGGCCCCGTCGGTGGTGATCCCCGGCATCCCCGAGGACGCCACCTCGGTGCGTCTGGTCGCCTACGCGCCCGGCGCCGACGACGCGGACGTGAAGGTGCGGCTGGCCGGTCCGGCCAGCAGCATCGCCCCGGCGGGCCACGAGACCCTGCATGTGAAGGCGGGCATGACCGCGGCCGTCGACCTCGGTGACGTCACCAAGGGCGAGCCCGGCTCGCTGGTGCTGACGCCGACCGCGGACGGGGGCACGCCGATCGTCGCGGCGGTACGGGTGACCCGGGGCAAGGGCCGCGAGCAGGAACTGGGCTTCATCCCGGCCACGAGCGCGATCAGCGAGCGCGGAACGGCGGCCGGAAGCCAGGCGAAGGGCAGCACGCTGGCGCTGACCGCGCCGGGCAAGAAGGCGGCGAAGGTGAAGGTCGTCTCGTCCGCGGGCAGCGGCGGCGGCGAACCGGCCGAGAAGACATACACCGTCAAGCCGGGCACGACGATGTCGGTGACCCCGCCCGCCCCTTCGGGCCTGAAGGGCGCCTTCGCGGTGACCGTGGAGAAGCTCTCGGGCGGTGCGGTGTACGCGTCGCGCACGCTCACGTCGAAGACGGCGGGGGCGAAGTCCTTCACCGTGCAGGGCCTGCCGGACGATGGCTCGACGGTGGCGGTGCCGGAGGCGGAGTCGGACCTGTCGGTGCTCGGGCGGGACTGAGCGCTCAGTCCTGCCCGTACTGCGGGTCGACCGACTCCGGGGTGAGCCCCAGCAGTTCGGCGACCTGCTCGACCACGATCTCGTGCACCAGCAGCGCGCGCTCGTCGCGGTTCTTGGCGCGGATCTCCACCGGGCGCCGGTAGACCACGATGCGGTCGGGATGCTGCTCGGGGACGGCCTTGATGACCCTCCCGAGCGGCACGGCCGCGTCG
The DNA here is from genome assembly GCF_011044975.1 of Streptomyces coryli. GTDB lineage: Bacteria > Actinomycetota > Actinomycetes > Streptomycetales > Streptomycetaceae > Streptomyces > Streptomyces coryli. Next base: position 12,912 of record NZ_JAAKZV010000201.1, read on the forward strand.
TCGTCCTCCCATGCGCCGCCGTCCGCCTGCCCGTTGTCCTTCAGCGGTACGTCCAGTACGCCGAACTCCACCTCGGACAGCTGCGGCAGCCGCCGCTGCAGCCGTTGCGCGGAGTCGAGGACGAGATCGATGAACGCGTCGGAGCGGGTCACCGCGAGCGGCACCTGCGGCGGCGCTACGGGCCCGCGCATGCCGCGGCCATGGCGGTCGCGCCGGCGCGGCCGTGATTCGTCGGTGCGGGATGCCGCCCGGTCCTGTGCGTGGTCCATCAATCATGAGCGTAGCCCTCCGAGGGCCTTCTCATGCGGCGCTGCGCGCAGGTTCTGTACTGGTGGCGCATGTCGCGGAGTGAACATTTCCGGCCTCCTTTTGCTCGTGGTGCGGCTGACAAGAGACCGTGGATTTCACACGTATTGACGGTTTTTGCTCCGCATGATGACCAGCTGTGGTCATCGTGTGACCGTTCTGCGGAAGATCCGTGCAGGTCAGCGGGGGCAGCACGAAGCGCCCGAGGCGGCAACTCGGGAACGACACGGCAGAGTGACGTGGTGAAGAGTCGTCGCGGCCCGCTCAGGAGTGCGGTACCGTCCAACGCTGTGAGCCCTGTACGTCGCTGTTCGCGCACCGCCTGCGGCCGTCCTGCCGTTGCGACGCTGACGTACGTCTACGCCGATTCCACGGCGGTGCTCGGGCCGCTCGCCACGTATGCCGAGCCGCATTGCTACGACTTGTGCACCGAGCACTCCGAGCGGCTGACCGCCCCGCGCGGCTGGGAGGTCGTCCGGCTGGCCATCGCGCCGGGCCCGGCGCGGCACAGCAGCGACGATCTCGAGGCGCTCGCCAACGCCGTCCGCGAGGCCGCCCGCCCGCACCGCGGCATGGGGCATCCCCGGCCGGAGGCTGGGGAAGGCTCGGCGGAGCGGATGGCCGCCCCCTCGGAGCGGACGGCCGACCCGATGGAGGTCGCCCGCCGCGGCCATCTGCGGGTGCTGCGCTCGCCGGAGGGCTGAGGCGCCTCATCGCCGCCCGCGCGGGTTAGTGTTCGTACCGGACATTGACTTACGGGAGGGCAGCCGTGACTGATCTGTCGGGCATCGTGAAGGCCTACGACGTGCGCGGGGTTGTCCCCGATGACTGGGACGAGACGTTCGCGGAGCTCTTCGGCGCGGCCTTCGTCCAGGTGACCGGCGCGGACGCGATCGTCGTCGGCCATGACATGCGGCCGTCGTCGCCCGGCCTGGCGCGCGCCTTCGCGCGCGGCGCGGCCGACCAGGGCGCGGCGGTGACCGAGATCGGGCTGTGCTCGACGGACCAGCTGTACTTCGCGAGCGGGAGCATGAATCTGCCGGGCGCGATGTTCACCGCCTCCCACAACCCCGCCCAGTACAACGGCATCAAGATGTGCCGGGCGGGCGCGGCGCCGGTCGGCCAGGACACCGGACTCGGCGAGATCCGGGCGCTGGTGGAGCAGTGGGCGGACGGCGGCGGCCCGGCGGCGGTGGCGTCTCCCGGGCTGATCACGCAGCGGGACACCCTGGTGGATTACGCGGCACATCTGCGGTCGCTGGTGGACCTGTCGTCGTCGCGGCCGCTGAAGGTGGTGGTGGACGCGGGCAACGGCATGGGCGGCCACACGGTCCCGACCGTCTTCGCGGGTCTCCCGATCGACATCGTCCCCATGTACTTCGAGCTGGACGGCAGCTTCCCCAACCACGAGGCGAACCCGCTCGATCCGAAGAACATCGTCGACCTGCAGGAGCGGGTCCGGGCGGAGGGCGCGGACGCCGGCATCGCCTTCGACGGCGACGCGGACCGCTGCTTCGTGGTGGACGAGCGCGGCGAGCCGGTGTCCCCGTCGGCGATCACGGCCCTGGTCGCGGGCCGCGAGCTGGCGAAGAACGGCGGCAAGGGCATCGTCATCCACAACCTGATCACGTCGTGGTCGGTGCCGGAGGTGGTGAAGGAGAACGGCGGCACCCCCGTCCGTACCCGGGTCGGCCACTCCTTCATCAAGGAGGAGATGGCCAAGACCGGCGCCATCTTCGGCGGCGAGCACTCGGCGCACTACTACTTCCGCGACTTCTGGAACGCGGACACGGGGATGCTGGCGGCGCTGCACGTGCTGGCGGCCCTGGGCGAGCAGGACGGCCCGCTGTCGCAGCTGACGGCGGAGTACGACCGCTACGCGGCCTCGGGCGAGATCAACTCGACGGTGGCCGATCAGGCGGACCGCCTCGCGGCGGTGAAGTCCGCGTACGGCACCCGGGAGGGCGTCACGATCGACGAACTGGACGGCCTGACGGTGACGTCGGCGGACTGGTGGTTCAACTTGCGCGCGTCGAACACGGAACCACTGCTGCGCTTGAACGTGGAAGCGCGGAACGCTGCCACGATGGAGCGCGTACGGGACGAGGCCCTGGCCCTGGTGCGCGCCTGACGGTTTTTCCCACCC
>NZ_JAAKZV010000202.1 GCF_011044975.1 Streptomyces coryli
GGCCCTCGTCCGCCGCCCCAGCCCCCGCCTCGCCGACGGCCTGGTCACGCACATCGACCGCAAGCCCGTCGATACGGACCTGGCCCTGCGGCAGTGGGAGTCGTACGTGGCGGCCCTCCAGCAGCACGGCTGGGAGACCGCCGAGGTGGCGGCGGCGGACGACTGTCCGGACGGTGTCTTCGTCGAGGACGCCGTCGTGATGTTCCGCAACGTCGCCCTGATCACCCGGCCGGGCGTGGAGTCCCGCCGCCCGGAGACCGCGGCCGTCGAGGAGGCCGTCACCGCGCTCGGCTGCCCGGTGGCCCGTATCACCGCCCCCGGCACCCTCGACGGCGGCGACGTCCTCAAGATCGGCGACACCGTCTACGTGGGCCGCGGCGGACGCACCAACGCCGAGGGGATCCGGCAGCTGGCCGCTGCCTTCGAACCCCTCGGCGCCCGTGTGGTGGCCGTCCCCGTCAGCAAGGTGCTGCACCTGAAGTCGGCGGTCACCGCGCTGCCGGACGAGACCGTGATCGGCTATCCGCCGCTGGTGGACGACGCCGGGATCTTCCCGCGCTTCCGGCCGGTGCCGGAGGAGTCCGGCTCGCATGTGGTGCTGCTCGGCGGCAGGTCGCTGCTGATGGCGGCGTCCGCGCCGCGGAGCGCGGAGCTGTTCTCGGACCTGGGATACGAGCCGGTGCCGGTGGACATCTCCGAGTTCGAAAAGCTCGAGGGCTGTGTGACCTGCCTGTCGGTGCGGCTGCGGGGGCTGTCCGCGTAGACGCCGTCGCGGGCAAGGGCGATACGGACCGACGGCTCGAAGTCACGGCGCCGCCGCCGCGCCGCCCGCGGTCCCGCGAGCAGCGCCAGCGCACCCACCGCCGCCGTCGCGAGGAACGCGGCCCGCAGCCCGTACGCGTCCGCCACCGCGCCCAGCGTCGCAGGCCCGGAGATCGTCCCCAGCGCCAGGAACGCCACCGTCGCGCTGAATCCGGTCGAAGGCCGCTCCGGGAAGACGTGGTAGCTCCACACGGCCAGCAGCCCGGAACCGGCCATGAACAGCGGCCCGTAGAGGACCGCGGACGCCACGACCGCGGGCAGCGCGCCCGGCGCGACGCCGAGCAGCGCGACGGCCGTCGCGAGTCCGCCGAAGATTCCGGCGTGTACGCGGCGCAGCCCGTACCGGCCGATGGCGTGTCCGGTGAGTGCGCCGCCGATGCCGGCCACGCCCATCAGGGTCCAGAAGAGCGGGGCGGTCGCCGAGCCCCCTTGGCCGCCCTGTCCCGCCTCGACGGCGGAGACGGCGTACTGCCAGTAGACCGAGCCGACGATCCCGTACGCGACGGCGGTGGCGTACAGCGGGACGGCCGGGACGCGGGCGAACCAGCGCAGGCCGACGCGGGGTTGGGCGGCGCGCCTCGTCCCCGTGCCGCCGGGCAGCGCCCGCGCGTTGTACACGGTCACCGCCAGCGACAGCGCGGCGAAGAGCAGCCACACCGGGCGCCATCCGGTGTCGTGCGCGAGGAGCGCCAGCGGGCCTGCCGCCACGACGCCGAAGGCGGTGCCGGTGGCGATGACGCCCATGGCCCGTTCCCGCTTCCCCGCCGGCACCATGCGGTCCACGGCGTCCGAGTACGGCGCCCACGCCCAGCCCGCGGCCGTGCCCGCGAGCACCAGGCCCGCGGTCAGCTGGACCGGCTCCTGCGCGGTGGCCACCAGCGCCATGCCGCCGGTCGCCGAGGCGCCGCCGGCGAGCACCAGGGGGCGCGGGCCGAGGCGGGTGACGAGGGCGCCGACCACCAGGAGGGCGATCAGGTAGCCGATGTAGGTGGCGCTTCCGATGGCGCCGACGAGGGAGAGCGACAGGCCGAATTCGTGGCGCAGCTCCGGTTCGAAGAGCCCGTAGCCGTACCGGGCGAGCCCGAAGGTGACGCCGATGGCGGCCGTTCCCGCGATGACGAGACTGTTCTGCTGCTTCATGTCATTCATGGTCTGACCTGCGGTGTTGTGAAACCACTGGCGTAAACGTCAGGATGCACTAGATTTGCGCCATGACCTCCGAGCAGCCCGTCACGCAGACCGAGAACCCCATCCGTGTGGTCGTCACGCTTCTCGACCCCACCTCCGTCTTCGAGCTCGCCATCCCGCTCGCGGTCTTCAACAGCGAGGGCTACGAGCTGGTCCTCGCCGGTACGGCGAAGGGCGCTGTCCACCGCGGCCCCGCAGGGCTCAGCCTCACCGCCGAGCACGGGCCGGAGGTGCTGCGGACGGCGGACCTGATCGTCGTCCCGGCCGGGATGTACGGCGAGTACGTGCCTCCGGCCGAGCTGGTGACGGAGCTGCGTGCCGCGCACGCGCGGGGGGTGCGGATCGCCTCGCTCTGCACCGGGGCGTACATCCTCGCGGCCGCGGGACTGCTGGACGGGCGGACGGCGGCGACGCACTGGCAGTACGCGGACGACCTGCGGCGGGACCATCCGCGGGTGCGGGTGGATGACCGGTCGCTCTACCTCGACGACGGCGACATCCTCACCAGCGCGGGCACGGCGGCGGGGATCGACCTGTGCCTGCACATCGTCCGCACCGATTACGGCAGCGCGGCCGCCGCCGAGGTCGGCCGGCGGATGGTGATCGCGCCGCATCGGGAGGGGGACCAGACGCAGTACGCGATGCCGCCGGCGCGGCCGGTGCCGGCGCGGGCGCAGGGGCTGGGGCCCGTACTGGACTGGGCTTCGGGGCGGCTGCATGAGCCGATCACCATTGCGGAGCTGGCCGATCGTGCCGGGATGAGTCTGCGGACGTTCGGGCGGCATTTTGCCGAGGAGGTCGGCACGACGCCGCTGCGCTGGCTGAATCAGCAGCGGGTGGCTCGGGCGCGGGAGTTGCTGGAGACCACCGATCTGACGGTGGACGCGATCGCCGACCGGAGCGGGCTCGGGACGGCGGACGGGCTGCGGCAGCACTTTCACCGGGCGGTGGGGACGACGCCTGCGGCGTATCGGCGGACGTTCCGGGGGGCGGCTTAGCGGCTCAGCGGGTGTACTCCCCGTGGAGTACGGGGCGTGCCCGCCGGTGTACGACGCGCTGGGCGGGGGTGGTGCGGGACGGTGGTCGCGTAGCGATCACCGGACTCAGGAGCACATCGTGACCGCACTCGCGGCGTACTGGAAGACCACGCGGCCCGTGGAGCGGGTGAGCTATGCCGTGGGACTGCTGCTGATGGTGGCGGGGGTGTTCCACTTCGGGGTGTTTCTGGTCGACGGTGGCGCGTGGGCGGGGCCGGTGTCGTGGCGGAAGCCGACGACGTTCGGGCTGTCCTTCGGGCTGACGCTGATCTCGGTGGCGTGGGTGACGTCGTATCTGAGGATGGGGGAGCGGGCTCGTAACTGGCTGCTCGGGATCTTCGCGGCGGACTGTGTGGTGGAGGTCGGGGGGATCACGCTGCAGGCGTGGCGGGGGGTGCCGTCGCACTTCAACCGGGAGACGGGGTTCAACTCGGCGGTGGCGACGAATGCGGACGGCCAGGAGGCCGGGTATGACGTCGGCGGCTTCCTGAAGCTGGTGCATGGGGTGAGCATGCATGGGGTGTTGGTGCTGCCGGTGCTGGCTTGGGTGGTCGGGCGGCTGGCGTGGGGGGAGGAGCGGCGGCTGCGAGTGGTCGCTGTCGCGGCCGGGGCTTACGGGGTGGCGATCCTCGCGGCGCTGGGGGTGTCGCTTGCTGGTGCGTGAGCGCCTGCGGCGCTCGGCCTCAAACGCCGGCCGGGCTTGAAATGGTGTTTGGCCCCAAACGCTCGCCGGGCTTGAAATGAGGCTTGGCCTCAAACGCTCGCCGGGCTTGAGAGTTGCGTCAGGTGGCCCCCTAGCGCCCGCCCGTCCACCGTCGCCGCTCGCAGCCCCGCCGGGAGGCCCACCGCCGCCCGCAGTGACGTCGCCTGTCGCGCTGCCCGTAGCCGCGCGATCTCCGCGTCCGCGCCGCCCTCCGTCGCGTGCACTGCCGCCAGGACGTCCAGCGTTCTGGCGGTCCAGTACGGCGAGTCCAGGCGGCGCCAGATCGACAGGGACTGCTGCACCGCCGTCCGGGCCTCCGCGCGCCTCCCCGCGTGCAGCCACAGATCCGCCTGCGCGCGCAGCGTCAGCGCCTCGCCGAAGCGTTCGCCGAAGCGGCGGTACGCCGTCAGGCACTCCGCCAGCGTGGCGTCGGCGCGCGCCGTATCGCCGCCGACGTCGTCGAGGTGGCCGAGCCACTGCAGGGCGTGGATCTCGCCCACCCGGTTGCCCTGCTCGCTCGCGAGGACGAGTGCCGTCTCCAAGTGGCGGCGGGAGGCGTCCAGTTCGCCGGCCGCCAGTGCCGCCAGGCCAAGGCAGCGCTCGGCCGCGTACTCGCCCATCGTGTAGCCGTCCGTCCGCGACAGCGACAGCGCGCGGCCGAACTCCCGCCGGGCCGCCGCGGCTTCCCCCCGCTCCAGCAGCACCGTTCCCAGGCCGCCGTGGGCGTACGCCGCCGCCCGCGGGTTGTCCGCGATCCGCGCCGCCGCGATGCCGCGGTCCAGGCAGGCAGCCGCCTCGCCGTAGCGGCCGCGCAGCCGCAGCAGTACGCCGAGCCCTGCCGCCGCCGCTCCTTCGCCGGGCTCGGGGCGGCCGCGGGCCGCGTACGCGCGCAGGGAGCGCTTGAACGACGCGACCGCCGCCCCGTACCGGTCCTGCACGGTGAGCAGCTCGCCCAGGTTGCGGTGCATCACCGCCTCGCCGAGCAGGTCGCCCGAGGAGGCCGCCGCGGCCAGGCCCGTCTCGTGCGTGTCGCGCCAGTCGTCGAAGTGGGCCGCGGCTTCGAGGTAGTTGGCGAGGGACGCGGCCAGGCGCCAGGCCAGGTCGGGTGGCGCCTGCCGGACCAGCGCGCACAGCGTGGTGCGCTCCGCGTCGAACCAGTCCTGCGGCGCCGCCAGCACCCGTTCCCGTACGGCCGCGGGCGGCGCCCACGCATACGCGCCGTCCGGCACCGGGCCCGCGAAGCCCGCCGCCAGCGCCGTGTCGGCGGCCCGCGCCAGGTCCAGGTACGCCGCGCCCACCCGCCGCACCGCCGCCGCCCGGCACGCCGCCGGGTCCTCGGCGGCCGCCTGCTCGTGCGCGTACAGCCGCACCAGGTCGTGCAGCCGGAAGCGGGGCTCGCCGCCGATGTCGGTCGCCGCGACCTCCACCAGGTGGTTGTCGAGCAGCGTGTCCAGGGCCCGTTCGCCCTCGTCGTACGGGCCGTCGAGGAGCGCGCCGAGCACCCAGCCGGGGACCGTCGGCACGTCCAGGAGCCCCAGCATCCGCAGCGCGCGACGGGCGGGCGGCGGCAGCGCCTCGTAGGACAGGGAGACGCTCGCCCGCACCTCCAGGTCGCCCGCCACCAGCTCGTCCAGGCGGCGGCGCTCGTCCGCGAGGGCGTCGGCGAGGCGGGCCGCGGACAGGTGCGGGCGGGTGGCGAGGCGAGCTCCTGCGATGCGCAGGGCGAGGGGGAGATGGCCGCACTGGCGGGTGATGCGGGCGGCCGCCTTGGCGTCCTTGCGCGTACGGTCGTCGCCCACCGCCCGCGCCAGCAGGGCGAGCGCCTCCGGCTCGGGGAGCAGGCCGAGGCCGACGCGGAGCGCTCCCTCCAGGCCCGCCAGGCCGCCGCGGCTGGTGATCAGGACGGCGCTGTCGCCGGTGCCGGGGAGGAGGGGGCGGAGCTGGCGCTCGCTGACGGCGTTGTCGAGGACGACGAGGGCGCGGCGGTCGGCGAGTTCGGCGCGGTAGCGGCGGGCGCGTTCGTCGGGGGTGGCGGGGAGGGCGGCGCCCGTCACGCCGAGGGTCTTCAGCAGGGCGGCCAGGACCTCGCCGGGGTCGAGCGGCCGGCCGGTGGAGGAGCGCAGGTCGGCGTAGAGCTGGCCGTCGGGGAAGGACTCGCGCAGCAGGTGCGCGGCGTGGACGGCGAACGACGACTTGCCCGCCCCCGCGACGCCGGTGACCACGACCATGCGGGGGGCGTCGGCCGGCTCGCCGTGCAGCAGGCCCAGCACGGTGGTCAGCTGCTGCCGGCGGCCCGTGAAGTCCGGGACCCGGGCGGGGAGTTGGCAGCCCACGGCGCTCCGGGGGCGCTCCGGCGGGGTCTCGCCGCCGAGGACCGTGCGGTACACCTCGCGGAGCTCCGCGCCCGGCTCCACGCCGAGCTCGTCGAGGAGGGTGCGGCGGGCGGTGGCGTAGGCCTGGAGGGCGTCGGAGCGGCGGCCCGAGCGGTGCAGGGCGAGCATCAGCTTGGCCCAGAGGGGCTCGCGGAGCGGTTGTTCGGCGAGGAGGGTGTGGAGTTCGGCGGCGAGTTCCTCGTGCCGGCCCGCGGCCAGCTTGGCGTCGGCGAGGTCCTGCCAGGCGGCCAGCCGGTTCTCCTCCATGCGGGCGGCCTCGGCCAGTACGGACGGGGTCGGGGGTACGTCGGCCAGCGCCCGGCCGCGCCACAGGTCCAGGGCGCGGGTGAGGGCGTCCACCGCGGCGTCGGGGCGGCGGTCGGCGAGGGCGGTGCGGCCGGTGTCGGCCAGCGCGGTGAAGCGCTCGGCGTCCAGGGCACCGGGGGCGACGGCGAGTTCGTAGCCGCCGGGGCGGGTGAGGAGGGTGCCGTCCTCGTCGCCGTTGCCGATGGCGCGGCGCAGCCGGTGCACGTACACCTGCAGCGACTTGGCGGCGGAGGGCGGGACCTGCTCGCCCCACAGCTCGGTGATCAGCGCGTCGGCGGAGACGAACCGGTTGGCGTGGATGAGGAGATGGCCGAGGAGCGCGCGCTGCTTGGCGGCGGGGAGCGGCGACCAGGCCTCGCCGTTGTACACGTCGATCCGGCCCAATATGCGGTAGCGCACCACGCATACACCCCCGACGAATAAGTTCGCCCTGGTCAGGGCGATTTCGTGGACTAGTCCAGTGGTCCGGAGTGCCACCATCCAGCGGCGGAAGTGCCCATGTCAACCCGTGCAACCGAGGCGCAACCGGCGCGCTGCACGGCTGCCGTAGAGATGTCACCCGTCCGTACCCCCACCCATCGGAGCCGCAGATGCGACGACGACCAAGACCGATCCGGTCGGCGATGACCGCCGCGCTGGCCATCCTTGCCGGTGCGCTGAGCGGCGCCGCGCAGGCGGATCCCGCCGCTTCCGACGGCACCCGCACCGTCGCCTATCGCGGCTATGAGATACGGGTCCCGGCCGACTGGCGGGTCGTCGAACTCGCCGACGACCCGGACGCTTGTATCCGCTTCGACAAGCCCGCCGTCTACCTCGGGAAGCCGGCCGCAGACCCTGCTTGCCCCGCCGACCTCGTCGGCCGCACGGCCGGAGTCGTGGTGCAGCCGCTCGACAAGGATGCGGCGTCCCGTACCTCCTCGGCGACGGCGAAGGCGGCCGAGGGCGCCGCGACCGCGCCCAAGGCGGCCTCGTACAACGGCACTGTCCAGGTCGCCGTCGAGGACGCGGGCGTGCTGGTCACCGCCGCCCACACCCCCGGGACAGAGGACGACGTGCGCGCCGTCCTCGACTCGGCGCGGCTCACCGACGGCGCCCGGCCCGCCCGCCTCCCGAAGAGTGCCGACGGCGCCGCGCCGCTCGCCGACAACGGCCCGCAGCCCGGCGACTTCAAGGGCAAGGGCTTCGACGTCTGCTCCGCCCCCTCCTCCGGCACCATGAGCGCCTGGACCGGCGCCTCTCCGTACCGCGCCGTCGGCGTCTACATCAGCGGCGGGCTGCGCGCCTGCGACCAGCCGAACCTCACCGCGAGCTGGGTGTCCACGCAGGTCACCCGCGGCTGGCGGATGATCCCCATCGATGTCGGCCGGCAGGCGCCCTGCACCGACTACCGCAGCCGGATGTCGTACGACAAGGCCACCGCCAAGGAGCAGGGCAGGAGCGCCGCGAATTCCTCCGCGACCGTCGCCCAGGGCCTCGGCATCCCGCCCGGCTCGGCGATCTACAGCGACATCGAGGGCTACTCGCCGAGCACCACCTGCACCGCCGCCGTCCTCTCCTACCTCTCCGGCTGGACCGAGGCGCTGCACGCCAAGGGCTATCTCTCCGGCTTCTACTCCTCCGCCTCGTCCGGCATCCGGGACGCGGGCAACAACTACTCCAACTCCGCGTACACGCGCGTCGATCACATCTGGTTCGCGTGGTGGAACAACGCGGCCGACACCAACACGGGTTCGTATGTCTCCGCCGACAAGTGGGCGAACCACCAGCGCATCCACCAGTACGCGGGCGAGGTCGGCGAGACCTGGGGCGGCGTCCGTATCGGCGGCATCGACCGCAACTATCTCGACGTCGGCAACGGCACCCCGCCGCCGGTCACCTGCGCCACCGCGAACCTGAGCTTCAACTCGTATCCGACGCTCCAGGAGGGCTCGACCGGCGACCAGGTCAAGGCGGCCCAGTGTCTGCTGAAGGCGGCCGGGCACGATCCGCTCGGCGGCAAGGACACCCCGACCGGCACCTTCGACGCGGCGATGACCACGGCGACGAAGAACTACCAGGCGTCCAAGGGCCACACCGCCGACGGCGTGATCGGCAAGAAGACGTGGACCGCCCTGCTGTCCCGCGGCTCCACGCCCACCGTGCAGAACGGCGCCACCGGCGAGGCCGTGCTGCGGCTGCAGCGGGCGCTGACCGCGGCGCTCGGCCGCACCGTCGGCATCGACGGGATCTTCGGCGCCGGCACCGAACAGGCGGTCAAGGACTACCAGTCGTCGCGCGGTCTGTCCGCGGACGGGATCGCCGGCGCCAACACCTGGGCGGCCCTGCAGGCCGGGAAGTGAGGAGTACAGCGATGAAGCGCAAGAACCTCTACCGGCTCGGCGGGCTGATCGCCGCCGTCGCCGCCCTGCTGTTCGGCCTGATCCAGCCCGCCCAGTCGTACGCCTCGGCCTTCTTCCCGACGCAGAGCGCGGGTGACCGGGGCACGGACGTGCTGGCCATTCAGTACCTGCTGCAGGCGAAGGGCAAGACCGTGCCGACGGACGGCGTCTTCGGGTCGAGCACGACGACCGCGGTGAAGGAGGTCCAGCAGGCCGCCGGCATCGGCGTCGACGGCATCGTCGGGCCCAACACCTGGGGCAAGCTGACCCCGCAGATCAAGGAGGGCGCGACCGGCGCGGCGGTCAAGGCGGTCCAGGCCGAGCTGAACGCCAAGCGGAACGCGGGCCTGACCGTCGACGGCACCTTCAACGCCGCCACCACCGCCGCCGTGAAGTCCTTCCAGAGCCACGCCGGGATCGGCGCCGACGGCGTCGTCGGCCCGACCACCTGGAAGAACCTGCTCTGGCATTACGAGAAGGCCGACTTCTCCGGGTCGCTGTGCGATGTCGACCCGGACGGCAACACCAGCGCGAGCTGGGGGACTTCAGCCGCCATCGCCGAGCTGGAGGAGGCCGCCAAGCGGTTCGGCGCCACCGGCAAGGGCGAGATCCCGGTCGGCGACATCTCCTTCGAGCACGGCGGCGACATCGGCGGTCACGCCAGCCACGAGGTCGGGCTCGACATCGACCTGTGGCCGGTGCGCACCGACTCGCAGCAGTGCACCGGCTCCCGCATCACCTGGCAGTCGTCGGCGTACGACCGGGCGGCGACACGGGAGCTGGTGAAGGCGCTGCGGGCGGCCGCGCCCGGGCACATCAGGTACGTCTGGTTCAACGACCCCACGCTGATCAACGAGGGTCTGACCAGCTCGTACGCCGGGCACGACAACCACCTGCACATCCGCTACTGCGAGAAGGTGCACCCCAACTCGCTGTACACGTGCTGATCAGGCGCGGTGCCGGCCGCCCATCGTGCGCTTGCGCATCGAGTTGAACAGGGCGGCCGCGCCGACCGCGAGGGCAGCGGCGCCGCCCAGGGCGTACGGGGCGGCGCTGCTCTCGCTGTTGCCGCCGGTCTCGGCGAGGTTCGCCTGGCTGCTCGCCGGCTTGGCGCCGCCCTTCGCCTCGGGGGCGTTGGCGGCGGGCGCGCTGGTGCTCGCCGCCTCCGGGGACTCGTGCGCCTCGTGGCCGCCCTGCGCGTCGTGCTCGCTGTGGTCCACGGTCGACTTGTCGGCGTCCTCCTCGACCTTCTCCTCGCTCGGCGCGGCGGGCGCGGCCGCGCCGCTGTCCTTGCCGAAGACCACGTCGGAGCAGGAGTAGAAGGCCTCGGGGCTGTCGGAGCGCTGCCAGATCGCGTAGATCAGGTGCCGGCCGCTGCGCTCGGGGATCTTGCCGTCGAAGACGTACGAGCCGTTCGTCAGCTTCGGGTCCTTGACCGAGGTGAAGGGCTTGTCCTCCAGGTCGGACCACTTCAGCGGCTTGCTCGGGTCGTACGACTCCTTCGTGATGTACAGGTCGAAGGTGCCCACGTGCGGGGCGGTGCCCTTGTACTTGAAGGTGTGCGCGCCCGCGGTCATCTTCGTCGCCGGCCAGTCGGCGCGCGGCAGGTCGAGGCCTGCGAAGGCCTCGTCGCCCCCGCTGCACAGCTTGCCGTCCGGGATCTTCTCCTTGGACTGGCCGCCGGCCTCGCCGTCGCGGACGCCGTTCCAGTCGTAGAAGGCCTGCGCGCCGCTCTTGGCGACCGCGGCCTTGCAGGCGGCGGACTGGGGGGACTCGGGGCCTTCGGCGTAGCAGCCGTAGACCCGGCTGATCGGGTCCTCCATGGAGCCGTGGGCGGCGGCCGGGGTGGCGGCGAGCGTGCCGAAGGCTATCGGCGCGGCGGTCGCCGCGGTGAGGGCGGCGACACGCTTCGTCAGGCGCTTGGTACGGGCGGTCATCGTGGGGTTCTCCCTGCGGGTGGGGTTCCGTCGTGCCGACGCGGCAGCCCAGGCAGCTCCCGGTGCCGCCCCCCGGGCCCGGCGCCGGACGGTGCCGGGGCACCGCGTCGGCCACGCACGCTAGACCCTCCCGAGGGGCGAAACCGCAGGGAGAACAGGGTGAACGAGATCCTTAGGGTTCAGTTAAGGAGCGGATCGGGATCAGTTACGACTGAGGCTGAAGATGCCGTAGCCGAAGCCCGGGACGGCCAGTTCCGTACCGGTGAGTAGCGCGCCGGAGGTGAGCACCGGCTCGGCCCCCTCCCAGCCGCGGACGGTCGTGGCCGCCGCCTCCCGGCGTGGATTCACCGCGATCAGATAGCGGTCGCCGCGTACGTAGACAAAGGGGTACGTGTCGCCGATGACCTCCACGGGCGACAACGGCCCCAGCTCCGGCGCGGACTTGCGCAGCTCGATCAGCCGGCGCACCTGGTGCAGCAGCGAGTCCTCGGCCGCGCGCTGGGAGGCGACGTCCGGGCGGTCGGGGGCCGGGTCCGGCGGCAGATAGAACGACTCGGGCGGCGCCGTGGAGAAGCCCGCGCCCGGGGTGGCGTCCCACTGCATCGGGGTGCGGGAGCCGGCGCGGTTGTAGCGCGGGCCGAGCACGCTGCCTTCCTTGTCGGGCAGGCCGGGTACGTACCGCATGCCGATCTCGTCCCCGTAATAGATCGCCGGCAGCGTCGGCCAGGTCAGCTGGAAGGCGAAGGCCGCGGGGAGTTGCTCGGCGGTGCGGGGGCCGCAGGCCAGCCGGGAGAAGTCGTGGTTCGAGGTCGGCAGCACCAGGTGCTCGGGGCCGACCGCGGCGGCCGCCGCCTGCCAGGCCTCGTGGAAGACGCGCGGCGAGCCCTTGCCCTCGGCGTCGAAGAAGCAGTCGATCGGGTCCCACGTGTCGTCGTCGGTGCCGGCGCCGTTGTTCCAGAGCGAGCGCATGGCGCGGCCCCTGGTCGGCCCGCCGAAGTGCAGGAAGAAGTCGGCGTGGAAGCCGCCCGGGACGCTGACCTCGGGGTGGCCCCATTCGGACAGCAGGATCGCCTCGGGGTGTTCGGCGTCCAGGCGGGCGCGCAGCTCCTGCCAGAGCTTGACCGTCTCCGCCTTCTCCGGGTCGTCCTTGACCAGCGAGGCCGCCATGTCGACACGGAAGCCGGAGACGCCGAGGCGCAGCCAGTGGTCCATGATCCGGAAGAGCGCCTCGCGGTTGGCGCGCGGTCCCGGCGCGTCCACCGGCAGCCGCCAGGGCTCGGCCGGATCCAGGCGCGCGTAGCCGAAGTTGAGGGCGGGCTGGGAGTCGAAGAAGTTGCGCTGATACGAGCCGGGGCGGCTGCCGGGGGAGGGCACCCAGCCCGCGCCGAGGTCGGCGGGGGCGGCCTCCGCCCAGATGTAGCGGTCCTCGGCCGGGTCGGCGGCGGAGGCGGCTTCGGCGGTGAACCACGGGTGCTGGTCGGAGGTGTGGCCCGCGACCAGGTCGAGGAGGACGCGTATCCCGCGCCTGCCGGCCGCGTCGACGAGCTTGGCCAGGTCGTCGTTGGTGCCGTAACGGGGCGCGACGGTGAGGTAGTCGGCGACGTCGTAACCGGCGTCACGGAAGGGCGACTTGAAGCACGGATTCAGCCACACGGCGTTCACCCCGAGCCACGCGAGATGGTCGAGCCGGGACTCGATGCCGGCGAAGTCACCGATGCCATCGCCGTCCGAGTCGGCGAAGGACTGCGGATAGATCTGATAGAAGACGGCATCGGAGAGCCAGGCGGGAGAAGTCATCGGGGGGCCTTTCCTGGGGTGCGGGTCTCGTCTCGTCAGAAGAGTGCTGCCCGCACCGTCCCCGCCGATCACCTCAGGAGAGCTCGCGGACGCACGTCCACTCGGCGCTTGTGGGGTGGTAGCCGAGCCAGGTGTTGATGGCGAGCATGGGGGAGTTGGTTTCGTCGTTGCCGGTGAGGGCCTTGGTGATGCCGGTCTCGCGGGCGCGGTGGAGGGAGGCGTTCTTGACCAGTTTGGCGAGGCCGCGGCCGCGGTGGGTGCGGCGGCAGCCGGTGCCGCCGGACATGTAGCGGCCGCGGCCGTCCGTGTACGCGAGGGTGAAGGCGACCACTTCGGTACCGGACATCACCACCGTGGTGAGGTCCTTGTCCAGCTCGGGGCCGCGCCAGGTGGTCTGCAGCCAGTCGTCGTAGCCCATCCGGTCGACGGTGATGTCGGCCGGTTCGTCCTGCGTGGTCTCGGCGTCGGCCTCGTACAGCGTGCGCGGGTCGGCCGCGAGGGCCGACGCGGGGTGCAGGGTGATGCCGGGCGGCGGGTCGGCGAGCGGCGGGAGTTCGGCCGTGGTGAGGTCGAGGCCGAGGAAGTGGCTGCGGCGGGTGCGGCGGTAGCCGTGCCGTTCGGCGAAGGCGAGGGCGCCGGGCTCGTCGTCGGTGTACGCGAACACCGTCGTGGCGCCGACCGCCGCCAGGTGCTTCTCGGCCTCGGCCAGCAGGGCCGAGCCGGCGCCGCGGCGGCGGAAGTCCGGGTGCACGTGGGTGTGGGCCATGCCCTGGCCCGGGGTGCTGGACTCATGCGCCAGCATCGCGGGGACCTCGCCGACGACCTGCCCGTCGAGCTCGGCGACCAGCAGCCGCAGCCGCATGGCCTCCGGAGCGCTGCGCCAGCGCCACATGATGCCTTCGGCGGTGATGACCATCGGCACGGCGGCGCGTCGCACCTCGGCGACGGCGGCGGCGTCCTCGGGGCGGAAGTCGCGGATCTGGAGGGACATGAGGCTGGAGGCTACGGGGGCCGGGGAGCCGGGCGCACGTGGATTACCGGCGGCTTACGGGCGGTGAGCGGCGCATGGATAGTTGCACCCGATTGCGCCGCGGGAGCGGTGGCGGGGGAGCCCGGGCCGTGTGGGCGCCGGAGGCCGCGGCCGGTGCGGCGACAATGGGGGCATGGCATTGAAGATCCGTATCGCCGCCGAGTCCGCCGAGGCACCCTTCGAACAGGTCAGGCGGCAGATCAGCGAACAGGCGCTGAGCGGCGCGCTGCCCGTGGGCCACAAGCTGCCGACGGTCCGCGGCCTCGCGGAGGACCTCGGCCTCGCCGCGAACACGGTCGCCAAGGCGTATCGCGCGCTGGAGGGCGACGGCGTGATCGAGACGCGGGGTCGTAACGGCACGTTCGTCGCGGCCGCCGGCGACGCGATGCAGCGCGAGGCCGCCGCGGCGGCCCAGGCCTTCGCGCAGCGGGCGCAGCACCTCGGCCTCGACCGGGCGGCGGCGCTGGCCGCGGCGGAGGAGGCGGTGCGGGCGGCGTACGGGGCGTAGCGCCGGGCGCGTAGCCCCAGCTGCGGGGACGTAACCCCAGCCCCGGTTCAGGCGTCCGCGAGAGCGTCGCGCAAAGCCGGCAGCAGCGCCGGTACGAGGACCGCGTTCGCGGCCTGGACCGGGAGTCGCAGCTCGGGCAGCTCGTCGTCGCAGCCCGGTATGTGCAGCCAGCCGTCCGTCGCGCGCAGCTCGCCCAGTCGCGGCCAGGGCAGCGCGGCCGGGCGGAGGCGGCGGCCGCCGAAGCCGTGGAGTGAGTCCGGCGCCAGGACCAGCCACTGTGCCGGGCACACCACCACCTGCTCGCCGGAGAGCACCCGGCCGGCCAGTTCCGTATAGAGGCGGGGCTCCACATGGCGGCGGGAGAGGCGGGTCAGGCCGCTCCATACCGGGTCCTGCTCCTGGTCGGCGCGCCAGCGGTCCAGGTGGACCGCTATCTCCTCACCCGCCCCGGTCACCGTGAAGTCCCACTGGCTGCCGGCCCCGCTGCGGAAGAGGCCGTTGGCGACATACGTGCGCGTCACGCCGTACGCCACCGACTCCACCTCGGACCACGCCAGCCACCGGCGGCCGTACGCGATCCCCTCCTCGTCCGCATGCAGCCGCCGGCGGCGCAGCCCCACCTCGGCGTCGACGACCTGCCCCGTCACCGTGCGCACCGACCCCTCCCGTCGCAGCCGCTGGACGGCGGCGCCGGGCAGAGACCCCCGTACTCTGCCCGGTGCCGTCTTGCTCCGAAGCCTGCGCGGCGGCGGGAACCGGGCGCAAGGGTGAGACGTCGATACGGGAAGGTGGAACGCCAATCCTGGCTATGACCAGCGGAGATGACGCGTTCCTGGAATGGTTGACGGATCTCCGGTGGACGAGCGAACGAAAGAGGAACGCCGGTGGCGGGCGCGGAAGAGCAGGGCGAGGAGCCCGACGAGACGGATATCGCGGCAGCGCACGGCGAGGTTTTCGCGACGCAGTTACGCGCGTTGAAGGAGCGAAGCGGACGCAGTTACGGGGCGCTGGCGGGGCGGCTGCACATGAGCGTGTCCACGCTGCACCGGTACTGCAACGGCGATGCCGTACCGGCCGATTACGCGCCGGTGGAGCGCCTCGCCCGGCTGTGCGGCGCCACCGATGACGAGCTCGTCGAGCTGCACCGGCGCTGGCTGCGCGCCGACGCCGCGCGGCGCCGGCGCGCAGCC
>NZ_JAAKZV010000203.1 GCF_011044975.1 Streptomyces coryli
CCTCCCGCCCATGCTGTCCACGGTTGTCTGGGGTACCGGGAATGTCGGTCGCGCGGCGATACGGGCCGTGGTGGCTCATCCCGCGCTGGAGCTCAGCGCTGTCGTCGTCAACAATCCCGAGAAGGCCGGGCGCGATGCCGGGGAGCTCGCCGGTCTTGAGGAACGGCTCGGGGTCGCCGCGACCACCGATGTCGGGGCCACGCTCGCGGCGCATCCGCGTGCCGTCGTCTACGCCGGGTCCGGGGACCTGCGGCCCGAAGAGGCACTCACCGACGTCGTACGGGCCATCCGCGCCGGCGCCGTCGTCGTCACCCCCTCCCTCTACGCGCTCTACGACCCACCCAGCGCCCCACCCGAATTCCGCGACCCCGTCCACGCCGCCATCGCCGAGGGCGGCGGCTCACTCTTCGTCTCCGGCGTCGACCCGGGCTGGGCCAATGACGTGCTGCCGCTCATGATCAGCGGCCTCGGCAGCCGGATCGACTCCGTCCGCTGCCAGGAGATCTTCGACTACTCCACGTACGACCAGCCCGACGCCGTCCGCGACCTCATCGGCATGGGCCACCCCATGGACTACGAGCCGCTCATGCTCGCGCCCAGCATCCCGAGCATGGTCTGGGGCGGCCAGGTCCGGCTGCTCGCCCGCGCGCTCGGCGCCGAGCTCGAGGAGATCACCGAGCATGTCGAGCGGCAACCGCTCGCCGCGGACGCGCACACCGAGCAGATGGGCGACTTCGCGGCCGGCACCCAAGGTGCCGTCCGCTTCGAGCTGCGCGGCATGATCGCCGGCGAGCCGCTGATCGTCGTCGAGCACGTCACCCGTATCCACCCCTCCGCCGCCCCGGACTGGCCGCAGCCGCCCGACGGCATCGGCGCGCACCGCGTGATCATCGAGGGCCGGCCCCGTATCGAGGTCACGGTCGAGGCCGAGGACGAGGGCGCCAACCGCTCCGCGGGCGGCAACGCCACCGCCGTCGGCCGCCTGGTCAACGCCATCGACTGGCTGGCCGAGACCAAGCCAGGGCTCTACGACGCCCTCGACGTCCCGCTGCGCGCGGCGACCGGCCGCCTCGGAGGCAAATAATGCGCATCGATGTCCCCGCCGGAAAGGACCCCATCGGCTACGTCTGGGGCGAGCTCGTCCCCGGCATCGGCCCGGCGGCCGCCCACCTGTCCCTCGCCGTGTACGAGCACACCACCCTCGGCCTGCGCGAATTCGAGGCGGCCCGGCTCCGCGTCGCGCAGCTCAACGGCTGCGCCTTCTGCCTGGACTGGCGTACCGACCGGGACGGCGAGAAGGTCGAGGACTCCTTCGCCGACGCGGTGACCGACTGGCGTAAAACCGCCGCTTTCGACACCCGCACCCGCCTCGCCGCCGAATACGCCGACCGCTTCGTCACGGACCACCACGGCCTGGACGAGGACTTCTGGGACCGCATGACCGCCGCCTACACCCAGCGGGAGATCACCGAGCTGACGATGTGCCTCGGCTCCTGGCTCGCCTTCGGCCGCCTCAACCGGGTCCTCGGCCTGGACACGGCGTGCGCACTGCCGTCTCACGCTCAGTAACCGGTCGATAGCGGTGCCCGCGGGCCAGTAGGATTTCGACCATGGCGGCCACTGGATCAGAGCAGAAGGGGACGAAGGCGTTCTACGTCTCGACCCCCATTTATTACGTGAACGACGCTCCCCACCTGGGCCACGCCTATACGACCGTCGCAGGCGACGTGCTCACCCGCTGGCACCGCCAGCGCGGCGAGAAGGTGTGGTACCTCACCGGCACGGACGAGCACGGTCAGAAGATCATGCGCACCGCGCAGGCCAATGGGGTCTCCCCGCAGGACTGGTGCGACAAGCTCGTCGAGGAGGCGTGGAAGCCCCTCTGGGAGCACCTGGAGATCGCGAACGACGACTTCATCCGCACCACCGAGGACCGGCACACGGCCCGCGTCCAGGAGTTCGTGCAGGACCTGTACGACAAGGACGAGATCTACCAGGGCGAGTACGAGGGCCCGTACTGCGTCGGGTGCGAGGAGTACAAGTCGCCGGGCGATCTGCTCGACGGCGAGGGCGAGTTCGCGGGGCAGAAGCTGTGCCCCATCCACAAGAAGCCCGTGGAGATGCTCAAGGAGGAGAACTACTTCTTCAAGCTCTCCGCGTACGGCCCGAAGCTGCTGGAGTTCTACGAGGCCAACCCCGGCTTCATCCAGCCGGAGTCGGCCCGTAACGAGGTCATGAATGTGGTGCGGGGCGGTCTGCAGGACCTCTCCATCTCCCGCTCGACCTTCGACTGGGGAGTCAGGGTCCCCTGGGACGAGAAGCACGTCATCTACGTCTGGATCGACGCGCTGCTGAACTACGCCACGGCCGTCGGCTACGGCGCCGACCAGGCGAAGTTCGACGAGACCTTCCCCGCCGACGTGCACCTGGTCGGCAAGGACATCCTCCGCTTCCACACCGTCATCTGGCCCGCGATGCTGATGGCGAACGGCCTGCCGCTGCCGAAGAAGGTCTTCGCCAACGGCTGGCTGATGGTCGGCGGCGAGAAGATGTCGAAGTCCAACCTGACCGGCATCAAGCCGCAGGACCTGACCGAGCACTTCGGCGTGGACGCGTACCGCTGGTACTTCCTGCGGGCGATCTCGTACGGCCAGGACGGCTCCTTCTCGTGGGAGGACTTCAGCCACCGCTACACGGCGGAGCTGGCCAACGACTTCGGCAACCTGGCGTCGCGCGTCGGCGCGATGACGGTGAAGTACTTCGGCGGCGAGCTGCCGGAGGCGGTCTCGCACGGCGCGGCCGAGCAGGCGATCGCGGACGGCCTGACGAAGGCCGTACGGGAAGCCGACACCAAGATCGGCGAGGAGCTGGACTTCGCGGGCGGCATTGCCGCGATCTTCGAGTTCATCAAGCAGGTGAACGGCTACCTCACCGAGCAGGAGCCGTGGAAGGTCGCCAAGGACCAGTCCGAGGAGGGCCAGGCCCGCCTGGCGACCATCCTCTACACGGCGGCCGAGGCCCTGCGCGGGTGCGCGGTACTGCTCAACCCGGTGATGCCGGCGACCTGCGAGAAGCTCTGGGCCTCGCTGGGCGCGGAGGCGTCGCTCGGCGCCCTGGCCGACCAGAAGGTCACCGAGTCCGGCGAGTGGGGCAAGCTCCCGGCGGGGGCCGCGGTCACCAAGGGCGCGATCCTCTTCCCGCGGCTGGAGGAGCCGAAGCAGGGCTGACGCTCAGCTCCGGCTCGCGGCGGAGCATTCGGCGGAACCTGCGCCGGATGCTCGGCCGGGTGGGGTGCTATTTACTACCTTGCCCTCTATATCTCTTCTGAGTCTGCCCGAACGGGGCGAAGCGGAAGGGAAGCGGCAGTGGATCTCAAATCTCGCAGCACCGGCGCGCGGCGCAGATGGCTGCGTCGTACGGCGGGCGTCGCGACAGCGACCTCGATGGTGGCGCTCGAAGGCGTGGCCGGGCTGGCCTTCATGGCTGCCCCCGCACAGGCGGCGGCCCCCGCGCCCGCGTCGGCACAGACGGCGTGTACCCCCACGGCGCCGTACACCAGCTGCCGCAGCTTCCCGGTCGGCACCAACGAGTTCACCGTGCCGGAGCACGTGACCGAGCTGCACGCCGAGCTGAAGGGCGCGGGCGGCGGCGGCAACTTCGAGACCGGCAGCCAGCAGGGCGGTGCCGGCGGCCACACCACCGGCACCGTAGCCGTCAACGCCGGTGACAAGCTGAACGTGACGGTCGGCGCAGGGGGCATGCCGGGCCGCGGCAACGGCGCGGGCGGGCAGCTCGGCGGCGGTAACGGCGGCACCGGCGAGCGCCACGGCGGCGGCGGTGGCGGCATGAGCGCGCTGTGGAAGGGCGCCTCGGGCGATCCCGCCAACGCGCTGCTGATCGCGGGCGGCGGCGGCGGTGCGCCCGGCGGTTCCTCCCAGGCGGGCACGGCGGGCGGCGCCGGCGGCGGTAAGACCGGCGGTACGGGCGGTATCCCCGCCGCCGGCGGCGGCGGCACGCAGGCCGCAGGCGGCGCGAAGGGCGCCTCCGCCCTGGGCATGTGCACCCCCGACGCGACACGGGGCGGCGCGCTCCGCGGCGGTGGCGGCGCCGACACCGCGAACGGCCTGGGCGACGGCGGTGGCGGCGGCGGTGGCGGTTGGTACGGCGGCGGTGGCGGCGCCTGCATCGGGTCGACGACGCTGGGCGACGGCGGCGGTGGCGGCGGCTCCGGCTACACCGACGGCGACGGCGTCTCCGACGCGGACACCAAGCAGGGCGGTGGCGGCGCCGGCGGCGGCAGCCAGGAGGCCGGCAAGACCGGTTCCGTCGTGCTCCAGTGGGTCGGCCCGGCCGATCTGTCCACCGAGAAGACGGTCTCGCCCAGCACCCCGGTGCGGCCGGGCGACACCTTCGAGTTCACCATCACCACCACCAACGGCGGCACGGATCTGGCCCGTAACGTCCAGGCCGTCGACGAGCTGCCGGACGGCCTGACCTTCGTGGCGTCGGACGACGCGTGCGCCGCGGACGGCCAGGAGGTGACCTGCGGCCCCGAGGCGACGCTCGCCGACGGCGCGGAGACGTCCTGGACGTTCGAGGTCAAGCTGGCCGAGGACTACGTCGGCGACGGCTCGGACCTGGCCAACACGGCCACCTCCGAGAGCGACAACCCGGACCCGGACGAGGACAACAACACCAGCGACCCGGTCACGCCGCCGGTCGTCGACATGGCGGACCTGAGCACGACGAAGGTGCCGACGACCAGCACCAGGATCAAGCCGGGCGACACCTTCGAGTACAAGGTGACGGTCGCCAACGCCGGGCCGTCGGACGCCGAGGACGTCGAGATCAGCGACCAGCTGCCGGAGCAGCTTTCGTTCGAGTCCTCCGCCGACGGCTGCAGCGAGGCGGACGGCAAGGTCAGCTGCGGCCCCGAGGCCACCGTCGCCGCCGGCTCGGAGAAGTCCTGGACCTTCAAGGTGCGGCTGGACCCGGACTACGAGGGCGACGGCTCGGACATCGCCAACACCGCGACCGCGGAGTCCTCGACGCTCGACCCCGACGACGGCAACAACACCAGCGACGAGGCCGGCCTGCCCGGCGACAAGATCCACCCGAAGCCGCCGTGGAAGGCGGAGTGCACGGTGGTCGAGCCCGGCATGGTGGACTGCTCCGGCAAGGGCACCCCGGGCAACAAGGTCGTCGTACGGGACAAGACCGGGGCCAAGGTCTGCCAGACCGAGGTCAAGGAAGACGGCAGCTGGGATTGCTCGGGACCGGCGCGCAAGGGCCCGCTGACGGCCATTCAGATCAACCCGGAGGGACTGACCAGCGAGCCGGTCACGATCCCGCTCACGGGCGATCTCTTCCCGCCGGACAAGGACAAGTAGCCGCGGCGAGAACACCGCAGCACACCAGCACCCGGGGCCGCCTCGTCCAGAGGCGGCCCCGGGTGCTTTTTGTGCCGTCCCGGCGGGCGCCATGCGGGCGCCTGCCCCATAGGCTGCGAACGGCGGTTCCCTCCGCCCCGCCCTGGCCCCGCGGTCCGGCGGGGACGTACGGCCGAGGGGGTGCCATGGCCGCGGTCCCGTTACCGCTGATCGCGCTCGGCGCGTTCGCCGCCGCGGGTGGAACCGCCGCGTATTACGTCGTCAGCGAGAGCCTCGCCAACGCCGGCAAGCACGTGGCGGCGAGTGGGGCAAGCTCGACGAAAGACTGAAGCCCTCGCCGTCCAGACGCGGCAAAGCACCCCCGGTCCTGTCTTGGGCCGGGGGTGCTGTCGTCGTCCTGTACGTCCCGGAGGCTCCGACCCCGTCAGCTTCGAGGGCTTCTGTTCAGTCGACGAGCTTGTTCGGCCGGTAGGGGTCGTAGTGATCGGCGCCGAGGCCGTAGGTGCGGATGCCGGCCTCCACCGTGCCGGCGGAGCCGGACATCTCCAGCGCCTGGTAGGCGGTGTGGGAGGTGTCGGTCCATCCGTTGAAGATCACGACGTGCCGGGTGGTGTTGCTTCCCGTGGCGTCGATGACGAGGTCGCCGGGGCGCAGCTCGTTCATCGAGCCCAGCCGGTGGGTGTAGGTGGCGGTGGCGAGGTCCGTGGTGATGGGGTTGGCGCGCAGGTCGAGGGCCATAGAGACGTAACCGGAGCAGTCGGTGCGGTAGCCGTCGTGCTTGGCACTCTGGCTGTAGCGGATGTTCCGGTTCAGCCAGCTCTTGGCGCGCTGCAGCATCGCGTCGCGGGTGATGCCGCTGCCCCAGGCCGGCGGGTCGTTGTCGCCGCCGGCGTCGGCTGTCTGATGCAGGGCGCTCCAGGTATGGGGGCCGATGATGCCGTCGGCTTCGAGGCCGCGGGCCCGCTGGAAGGCGATGACGGCGTTGCGGGTGATGGGGCCGAAGTCCCCGTCGATGGCGACCTCGCCGTGCCCGGCGTACTTGTTGAGGATGCACTGGGCGTGCTGCACGGCCGCACCCCGGCTGCCGTTCTGGATCATGTTGTGGCTGCCGCTGTACGAGCAGGCCGAGGCCGCCGCGGCCGAGGTCGGCGCGATCTGGGTGGCGGCGATGACGCCGCCGCCGGCGAGCAGTCCGGTGATGACGGCTGCGGTCGCTATCAGTTGTCGCACGCGAGGCGGCCGCGGGCTGCCGCCACGGCGGCGGAGCCGGCTGAACAAGCTCATGTGTCTGGTCCTTTCGCGATCGCAGGTCAGCGGGCGGGCCGCAGCCGCGGGCTGGTGAAGCCCTGGACGGAGCCCATGAGCTTGGCGTCGAGCTTGCGGTAGGAGATCTCCCCGGAGCCGGCGTTGCCGCTGAGGATGTACGTGGCGCCGGTCGAGTCGGTCTGGAAGACGATCGCGACGTGGCTGGCGCGGCCGTCGCTGTTCGGGTTGAAGACCACGGCGTCGCCGGGGCGCGGCGTGTAGCCGCTGCCGGCCGGGTGCCAGGTCAAGTTGACGCTGCCGTACCTCTTGAAGGACTCCGCATAACCGTCGAGGCCGCTGGTGTCGATGCGATCGTCGGCCTCCCGCCAGGCGTAGTGCACGAAGTCGGCGCACCACTCGCCGCGTCCCCAGGAGGAGTGACCGACCAGCCGGCAGCGGGCGGAGGGGCCGTTGATCTGTCCGGTGTAGAAGTTGCAGCCCAGCCCGGAAGCGTGATCGTTACCGCCGAGCTCCTTCTTGTATTCGCGGTCGGCGATGTCCGCGGCCCGTTGCCCGGCCTGAGCCTTGGCGCCGGCGTCGTGCGGAAACTGCGTCAGCAGCCGGTCGGCGGTGAGGTGGTCGGCGGTGGTGATGCCGGTGGAGGTGATGCGCAGCAGCCGCGCGTCGTCCGCGCAGTCGGTGAGCGTCGCCTGCTCGCCGTTGCGCCGGCCGAGGTTCAGGCAGGTGCCGGTGGACAGGTTCTTCAGCTTGCCCTTGCCCCAGCCCTCGTCGACCACGGCCCAGAAGTGGTCGGGGTTGTCGTTGCAGGTGTACTGAATGGCCCGGTTCTCGTACACGCCCAGGCACTTGCCGGAATGCTCGATGTGCAGCCGCTTGAAGGCGCCGTCACCGGGGTGTGCGGCCCCCCACCAGAAGATCGAGTTGGCGGTGACGGGAGCGTTGGGGGTCCCGTAGTCCCATGCGATGACCGGGGCCAGGTCGTCGGTGCGGGCGGCGTCGACGGCGGGCGCGAACTCACCGCCGCCGGGCGTGGGGTCGAAGAAGCTGTAGTGGTTGTGGTCGGTGTGCGCGGCGGCGTTCGCCGGTCGGGTCTGCAGTTGGCCGGCGACGACGGCGACGGCGATCAGCACGATCGCCAGCAGGGCCGCGACCGGTCCGGCCGCATGCCGCAGCCGGCGGCGTACGGGGATGGTGTCGGCAGGCATCGATGTGCCTCCTTGATCCGTGGGATGGACCCCGGCGGTTCGGCCCGCCGGGTTGGTTCCACCGGATCAGAGGAGGCGTGGGCGGCAGAAGCGGTGAACTGTCCGCTCCCCTGGTTGCGGACACTTCACAGGGCGGAGGGCAGCACCCGGAACATCTGGTTGCGGGTGTCCTTGACGCAGCTGAACGGGCCGAGCACGGCCTGGTCGCTGTGGTCGGACTCGTACAGGTCGAGGCAGTAGCCGTCGCCTTCGTTGCGCAGGTAGCCGTAGGTCCATCCGTTGTTGTGGGCGTTGACGGTGAAGCGCCACCGCTGGTCGGCGGCCGTATCCGAGCAGGCCGCGGTGGCCGCCTTGCCGTCGCGGAAGGTCAGGCAGCC
Organism: Streptomyces coryli; assembly: GCF_011044975.1. Lineage (GTDB taxonomy): Bacteria > Actinomycetota > Actinomycetes > Streptomycetales > Streptomycetaceae > Streptomyces > Streptomyces coryli. Next base: position 8,239 of record NZ_JAAKZV010000203.1, read on the forward strand.
GTCGGTATGCGGATTACGCAGCTGGTACAGGCCGTCGTCGGATTCGCGCAGGCTCCACTGCTGCCCGACGGCGCCATCGCAGTCGCGCTGGCGGATCGCTTGCGGGCTGCTCGGGTCGCTGCCGGCCTCGGCGCACTTGCCGCTCTCCGCCGAGGCCAGTCCCGAGCTCGGCCCGGCGGGCCCCAACGGGTCGGCGTTCTTGGTCGGCTTGTCGTTCGCGCCGTCGTCGCTCGGCGTCGGCTCCGGGGCCTTCGGGCCGGAGCTGCCAGGCTTACGGGAAGGGCTGCGGGTGGAGGGGGAGGCGCTGGGCGAGGGCTTGGGCGGGACCCCGGACTCGGTGGCCGAGGGAGATATCTGGGACGGCGGCGACCCGGGGGCCTCGTCCTCGCCGCCGCTGTCGTTCGCGGTATTCAGCGCGAACGCCCCGACGAGGATCACCAGGGCGCCGGCAACGACGGCGACGGTGCGGCTGGTGGTCTCCGCCAGCAGCCGCCGCCAACGCCGGCCGCGCGGCGGCTCGTCCGGCGGGAACTGCGGCCACTCGTCGTCGTGGATCGGCTGCCCGCCGCCGTCGCCGCCCTGGAGCATGGGCAGCCGCTCGCCGTCGGGCAGGGCGCGCAGCTCCTTGACGAAGGGCCGGAACCTGGCGGGCACCTCGGCAATAGGCCGGGGTTCAAGGACACCGGGGACGGGGGCGTTCTCGATCTCGGCGGCGCGTGCCGCGCCGGCCTCCTCCGCGATGTGGTGGCGCGGATGATGATGGCCGGCCTCGGCCCAGGCGAAGGCCTCCTGCAGTGCAGTGACCCGGCTCGTCCAGATCTCGGCGTCCGGTGGGGCCGAGCCGCGCACCTTCAGGCAGTGCGTGACGATGCCCAGCACGGTCCGGACGTCGAAGATCTCCGGCACCTTCCCGAGCAGGGTCGCGTTGATCTTGGCGCGGCCCGCCAGGACGTCCTTGCTCTCCTCGAGCGCGCGTACCGACGCCGGAAGTTGGCGCCCGTTGCGGCGCCCGTGCTGATTCGCCTCCGCCTGCAACGTCTTCAAGTCGGCGACGAGGGCGTCGGCCAGTTCCTCGGCATGCTGCCAGGCCGGCGTCGGTTCGTGGACCACCTGTGCTCCCCTGTCCGGTGGTGTGGATAGCGGGGATCCTAGCCAGTCGTGTCCACGGCGGAGCCGGGTCAGCTGTCCGCCGACAGGGCTGCCGGTCCGGTGTGTTGTGGTCCGGACAGTTCACGGGCGGCTGCGGACAGTTCACCCCGGGACTCCCCCGGCCGTCGGCGCCCATCCTGATCGCCGCGGTCGCTGTGTTCGGGCAGCGACCATGAGCCTTGAGGGAGTTGTGGATGCCCACCGCACCGCCGTCGACCACAGGGCGCCTGCGGCGCCGCCTGCCGTACTGCCTGCCGGTCGCGCACGTTCCACAGGCGCGCGACCACTGGTGCGGTCCGGCCACCGCCCGGATGCTGCTGGCCGCCCGGCTCGGCGACCGGGCGCCGACGGTCCAGGCGATGTCCTGGATGGCCGAGCGGGTCGGCGGCACCTACCGCGGCGATCTGCGGCAGGTCCTCAACTGGCACCTGCCGGAGCCCGTCTACGTACTCCGCCACGGGCCGCACCGGCTGCGACGGGATGTCGCCCGCAGCATCGACCGCGGCTTCGGCCTCGCGCTGAACCTCGCCGTGCCCGCGGCCGGCGCGCGGCTGCCGGGCTATCCGCCCGGCCCCCTGGCCCACTGGGTCGCCGTCATCGGTTACGACCCGGTGCGGGACCGGCTGCTGATCCTCGATCCGGCCGCCGGACGGCCCGGCTTCGACGCCCTGCCCCGCCATCCCTTCTGGATGCCCCGGAACGTCGTGGCGCCGGCCGTGCGCTGCTACCTCGGCGCCTGCCGCCCACCGGCCGGGAGCGCCGCCCCAACTGTCCGCAGCACTCCGCCTCCCCGGTGGTCTCCGCAGGTCACGGTGTCCGCTGCCGCGAGCTCCTCGACGCCGGACAGTTCCCCCCTCCCGCACGGGGCTACGGACTGGTGCGCTGATCGCACATCCCGTACCGGCCCGGACGCCAAGCCCGAAGGAGCCTTCGTGACCCCTCCATCTCCCTCTCCCGCCGAACCCGACGTGCCCACCGCGGCCGCGCTACCGCGGCGTCGGCGCCTGGTGGCCGTGCTGGCCCTGCTGCTGGCCGCGGTGGCCGCGGCCGCGCTGCTGGTGGCCGACCTCGGCACGAAACCGGCCGCCGCCGCCTCCGCCGTCAACCAGCCGATCAGCCGCGGCGAAGTCATCGACCGCGCCGAATCCTGGGTGAACAAGGGACTGACCTACACGGTCACCGGCGAGACTGCCCCGGACCCGCAGGGCAAGCCGTACCGCAAGGACTGCTCCGGCTACGTATCGATGGCCTGGCATCTCGACCGCAGCCGGGTGGTCTCCACCGACATGTCCATCGCCCTGGTGGCCTCGGATATCTCCCACGAGATCGGCAAGGACCAACTGCAGCCCGGCGACGCACTGGTGAAGTGGGACCAGCACGTACGGCTCTTCGAGCGCTGGACCAATGCCGAGCACACCCGCTATCTCGCGTACGACTTCGGCGCCACCCCGGTCAAGCACCAGGAGTACACCTGGAACGGCCCGGACGACTACCAGAATTACCAGGCGTTCCGCTACAACCGCATCACCGACGACAACGGCGCCCCCGCCGAGCCCGCGCCGCCGCAGACCGAGCCTGCCCGGCCGCAGCAGCCCGCCAAGTACTGGGTCGACACCTTCGCCGCCGGCCCCGGCCGCCCCGGCACCTCACGCGACGCCGCCCGGATCGGCACCCTGAACGCCGGCACCAACTACGTCTGGTGCAAGAAGGCCGGCGACACCGTCCGCGGCCCGAACGGCGCCCACAACCGCTACTGGCTGTGGACCGACCTCGACTCCGGCGCCGGGCAAGGCTGGGTCTCCGCCTACTACCTCACCCGCTGGGGCAACGACGAGGCCCGTGACAACTCCGGGCAGGAGATCCCCGACTGCGCTGCCTGACGCCCCGGCCCACACGAACGGCCCGGGATCAAGTGATCCCGGGCCGTTCACCGTTCAGGTGCCTGCTACTTCGGCTGCGGCTTCCGTACCGACAAGTGCAGCTCGCGCAGGCGGGTTTCGTCGACCTCGCTCGGGGCGCCCATCATCAGGTCCTGGGCGTTGCCGTTGAGCGGGAAGGCGATGGTCTCGCGGATGTTCGGCTCGTCGGCGAGGAGCATCACGATGCGGTCGACGCCCGGGGCGATGCCGCCGTGCGGCGGGGCGCCGAACTTGAACGCCTTCAGCATGCCGCCGAACTCGGTCTCCACGGCGTCCTTGTCGTAGCCCGCGATCTCGAAGGCGCGGTACATGATGTCGGGCTCGTGGTTACGGATCGCGCCGGAGGACAGCTCGACGCCGTTGCAGACGATGTCGTACTGCCAGGCGAGGATGTCGAGCGGGTCCTTGCTGTTCAGCGCCTCGAGGCCGCCCTGCGGCATGGAGAACGGGTTGTGGGAGAACTCGATCTCGCCGGTGTCCTCGTTCTTCTCGAACATCGGGAAGTCGACGATCCAGCAGAAGCGGAAGACGTTCTCCTCGAACTGGCCGGCCCGCTTGGCGGCCTCGACCCGGACCGCGCCCATGATCTTGGAGACCTCGTCGAACTCGCCCGCGCCGAAGAACACCGCGTGCCCTGCCTGCAGGCCGAGGCGCTCGGTGAGCACCTTGACGTTCTCCTCGGTGAGGAACTTCGCGATCGGGCCCGTAAGGCCGCCGTCCTCGCCGACGCGCACCCAGGCGAGGCCCTTCGCGCCCTGCTCGACCGCGTAGTCGCCGAGGCCGTCGAAGAACTTGCGCGGCTGGTCCTGCACGGACGGCACCGCGAGCGCGCGCACGTGCTTGCCCGCGAAGGCCTTGAACTCCGAGCCCTCGAAGACATCGCTGATGTCCACCAGCTCCAACTTCGCGCGCAGATCCGGCTTGTCCGAGCCGTACTTGAGCATCGCCTCGCGGAAGGGGATACGGGGGAACGGCGAGGTCACATGGCGGCCGCCCCCGAACTCCTCGAAGAGGTCGGTCATGACCTTCTCGATGACCTCGAAGACGTCCTCCTGCTCGACGAAGGACATCTCCATGTCGAGCTGGTAGAACTCGCCCGGCGAGCGGTCCGCGCGGGCGTCCTCGTCGCGGAAGCACGGCGCGATCTGGAAGTAGCGGTCGAAGCCGGCGATCATCAGCAGCTGCTTGAACTGCTGCGGGGCCTGCGGCAGCGCGTAGAACTTGCCGGCGTGCAGCCGGGACGGCACCAGGAAGTCGCGGGCGCCCTCGGGGGACGTCGCCGAGAGGATCGGGGTGGCCAGCTCGTTGAAGCCGAGGTCCGTCATCCGGCGGCGGATGGAGCTGATGACCTGGCCGCGCAGCATGATGTTGCGGTGCATGCGCTCGCGGCGGAGGTCGAGGAAGCGGTACTCCAGGCGCTTCTCCTCGTTGACCCCGTCCTCGGCGTTGATCGTGAAGGGGATCTGCTCGGCGCCGCCCAGCACCTCGACCTCGGCGACCTCGATCTCGACCTCGCCGGTGGGCAGCTCCGGGTTGATGTTCTCGGCGCCGCGGGAGACGACCTTGCCGTCGATACGGACGACGGTCTCCTTGGTCAGCTTGTCCAGCGCGGACTGGGCGGCGGTGCCGGGGCGGGCCACCAGCTGCGTGATGCCGTAGTGGTCGCGCAGGTCGATGAAGAGGATGCCGCCCAGATCGCGGCGATTGTGCAGCCACCCGGACAGGCGGACGTCGGTGCCGACGTCGCTCGAGCGCAGCTCACCGCAGCTGTGGGACCGGTACCGGTGCATCATTCATCCACTTCATTATCAGGAGGGGCCTGGGGAGGGAGTCGTCAGCCGTCAAGGCTACCGCGCCGGGGGCCTGCGTCCCGATTCGGATGAATCGGGTCAATCAGTTGATTGCCCCATAAAATGGGTGGGTGCGCACCGAGGAGGTCCTCACAGCCGTCGGCACCGGCGTCTGGGAGTGGGACATGGCTTCCGGCGAGGTCCGTATGGATGCGGAGGCGGCCCGCCTGATCGGCCTTCCGCCGCGGCATACGGCGACCACGTCGGCCGTCGTGCGCGCCCGCTTCCACGTCATGGACTACGTCGAGCTCAAGGGCGTCATGGCCCTGGCCGCCGCCGAGGGCACGCTCGCCGAGGCGCGGCTGCGGATCGTCGACGAGCGCGGGGATGTGCAGCGGGTGGTGCGCAGCCGGATGCGCCCCACCGGGCCCGAGGGCCGGGCCGTACCGCATGAGCACGCGGTGCTGGTCGGGACCGTACAGGAGCTGGTGGAGCCGCTGCCGGGGGCCAGCGCGGGCACCTCGCCGCCGTCGCCGCTGACCAGCGACTGGCGGCTGTCCCGGGAGGCCTTCCTGCTGGACGCCGGGCGGGCGCTGGCCGAGGCGGAGTCCACCGACGCGGTGCTACGGGTGGCGGCGTCGCTGGCCATGCCCGGTTTCTCGCCGGACGGCATGGCGGTCTTCGGCGTCGAGGCCGGCCATCTGAGCGTGATCGGCTTCCACGGCTACCGGCAGCAGGACGAGGGCCCCTTCAAGAAGATCCCGCTGGACTCCGACTACCCGGCCGCCGTCGCCATCCGCACCGGGCGGGCGATCTACATCCCCAGCCCCGAGGAGTACAAGCTCCGCTTCCCCGGCTCCTGGCCCCTCGCCGGGCGGCTCGGCCGCAGGTCATGGGCGTATCTGCCGCTGGTCGTCGGCGGCCGCACCACCGGCGCCTGGATGGCGGCCTTCTCCCACTCCACGCCCTTCACGCCGGACGAGCGCTCGGTGCTCACGACGGTCGCCCGGATGCTCGCGCAGGCGCTCTCCCGGGCGCACGCGCAGGAGTCCGAGCGCGAGCTCTCCGCCGGGCTGCAGCGCTCCATGATGCCCGCGGTGCCGGCGGACATCGCCGGGATGACGGTGGCCGCGCGGTACGTGCCGACCGGCGGCGGCCTGGAGATCGGCGGCGACTGGTACGACGTGATCGCGCTGCCCTCGGGCCGTACCGCCCTGGTCATCGGCGATGTGCAGGGCCACGACGTGCAGGCCGCCGGACTGATGGGCCAGCTGCGCATCGCCGTCCGTGCCTACGCCTCCGAGGGGCACCACCCCGACGCGGTGCTCTCCCGCGCCTCCCGCTTCCTGCACGCCCTCAACGAGCAGGGCGGCGCCGATCTCGACCCGCGCTTCGCCACCTGCCTGTACATGGAGGCCGACCCCGACACCGGCACCCTGGCCATCGCCCGCGCCGGACACTTCGACCCGGCGATGGGCCTGGGCGACGGCACCATGGTCGTACGCCCCACCGAGGGCGGCCTGCCGCTCGGCATCGAGCCGGAGACGGACTATCCGGTCACCGAGCTGGCCCTGGCCCCCGGCGAGACGATGCTGCTGTGCACCGACGGCCTCATCGAGACCGGCGGCCACGACCTGGAGACCGGCCGCGACCGCCTCCATTCGATCTTCGCCGCGCACCCGAGCGACGACCTCCAGTCGCTCGCGGACGCGCTGATCGAGGGCGTTACGGGCCCCAGCGGCCACGCCACCCCGGGCCCGCACGCCGAGCGGCGCGAGGACGACATCGCGCTGATCCTCATTCGCCGCGAGGGCGGCGGCGTCCACCACCCGTCGCGGGTCCAGCGCCACATGCGGCTCGTCATCACCCAATCGGAGCAGCAGCGGGTCTCCGACGCCCGGCACGAGCTCCGCGAGGTGCTGCACGACTGGTCGGCGCGGGAGCAGGTGGACGCGGCGGAGCTGGTCCTTTCCGAGCTGATCGCGAACGTCCTCATCCACACCGAGGGCGAGGCCTCGGTGACGGCGACGGTGGCGGGCCCGTTCGGCCGCCGGACGCTGCGGGTGATCGTGGCGGACGGAGACGACGAGCTGCCGCACCGGCGGCATCCGGGCGAGATGGCGTCGTCGGGGCGCGGGGTGCTGCTGATGGAGGAGCTGGCCGGGACGTGGGGGGTGGAGCCGCGGGGGG
>NZ_JAAKZV010000204.1 GCF_011044975.1 Streptomyces coryli
GCAGCATTCCCCGCCCCCCACCCCTGCAGGCATAATCGCCGCGGGAGCGGCAAAGCACATCGCTGAAGGGGGACGCTCGGTGGCAACCGAACCAAACGCCCGCGTCAAAGTCATGGTGGTCGACGACCACCCCATGTGGCGCGACGCCGTCGCCCGTGACCTCGACGCCGCCGGATACGACGTCGTCGCCACCGCAGGCGACGGCCCTCAGGCGGTGCGCCGCGCCAAGGCGGCCGGCCCCGACGTGCTGGTCCTCGACCTGAATCTGCCCGGCCTCCCGGGCGTCGAGGTCTGCAAGGCCGTCGTCGGCGACCTCCCCGCGCTCCGGGTCCTCGTGCTCTCCGCCAGCGGTGAGCACGCCGACGTGCTCGAGGCGGTCAAGTCCGGCGCCACCGGCTATCTCGTCAAGTCCGCCTCCACCGAGGAGCTCGTCGACGCCGTCCGCCGCACCGCCGCGGGCGATCCCGTCTTCACCCCCGGCCTGGCCGGCCTGGTTCTCGGCGAGTACCGGCGCCTGGCCACCGACCCGCCGCCCGCCACCGCCGACGACCCGGCGGTCCCGCAACTCACCGAGCGCGAGACCGAGGTGCTGCGGCTCGTCGCCAAGGGGCTCTCGTACAAGCAGATCGCCGAGCGCCTGGTCATCTCGCACCGGACCGTGCAGAACCATGTCCAGAACACCCTCGGCAAGCTCCAGTTGCACAACCGCGTCGAGTTGGTGCGGTACGCGATAGAGCGCGGTCTCGACGAAGAATGAGTCCCTCGTGCGAGTGAAGCGCGGGACCCAACTCCCGCGCCGTTCCCCGGAATAGCTTGTTCGCCCCATCCCTTGTGACGTGGATCACCGTTAGCGTGGGCCCATCTGCTTGACCGTCAGAAGGGAACACGTGATGCGGGTAGGAGTACTGACCGGTGGCGGTGACTGCCCCGGGCTCAACGCTGTGATCCGTGCCGCCGTCCGCAAAGGCGTGCAGCAGTACAGCTATGAGTTCGTCGGCTTCCGGGACGGCTGGCGCGGTCCGCTGGAGGGCGACACCGTGCCGCTCGACATCCCGGCCGTGCGCGGCACGCTGCCGCGCGGCGGGACCATCCTCGGCTCGTCGCGTACGAATCCGCTGAAGGTCGACGGCGGCATCCGCCGGATCAAGGAGAACCTCGCCAAGGAGGAGGTCGACGCCCTCATCGCCATCGGCGGCGAGGACACCCTCGGCGTCGCGGCCCGGCTCGCCGACGAGTACGGGATCTCCTGCGTCGGCGTGCCGAAGACGATCGACAACGACCTTTCGGCGACCGACTACACCTTCGGCTTCGACACCGCCGTCAATATCGCCACCGAGGCGATCGACCGCCTCCACACCACCGCCGAGTCGCACATGCGCGTCCTCGTCGTCGAGGTGATGGGACGGCACGCGGGCTGGATCGCCCTGCACTCGGGCCTGGCCGGCGGCGCGAACGCCATCCTCATCCCGGAGCAGCGCTTCGACCTCGACGAGGTCTGCAAGTGGGTCGAGTCCCGCTTCAAGGTGCGGTACGCGCCCATTGTCGTGGTCGCGGAAGGGGCCATGCCCAAGGACGGGCAGATGATCCTGAAGGACGAGTCCAAGGATTCGTTCGGGCACGTCCGGCTCTCCGGCGTCGGTGAGTGGCTGGCAAAGCAGATCGAGGCCCGCACCGGCAAGGAGGCCCGTACGACCGTCCTCGGCCACGTCCAGCGCGGCGGCACCCCGAGCGCCTTCGACCGCTGGCTCGCCACCCGCTTCGGCCTGCACGCCATCGAGGCGGTCAAGGACGGCGACTGGGGCAAGATGGTCGCCCTCCGCGGCACGGACATCGTCCGCGTCCCGCTGACCGAGGCCACGGCGAAGCTGAAGACGGTCAGTCCGGAGGAGTACAAGGAAGCCGGCGTCTTCTTCGGCTGAGCGCGCAGCAGGCGGGGCGACTCAAGTCCATGCTCACAGCAGCGACTTGAGCCGCTCCGCCAGCAGGTCCCAGCGCCACTTCTCCTCGACCCACGCGCGGCCGCGCTCGCCCATCCGGCGGCGGAGGTCCGGGTCCTTCAGGAGCGTCGTCACCCGCTCCGCCGTCTCCGGCGCCGAGCCGCCCCGCACCACCCAGCCCGTCTCGCCCTCCAGGACCGCGTCCGGGGCGCCGCCCGAGTCGCCGCCCACCACCGGGAGGCCGGTGGCCGACGCCTCCAGATAGACGATGCCGAGGCCTTCCACGTCCAGGCCGCCGCGCCGCGTACGGCACGGCATCGCGAACACGTCGCCCGCGCCGTAGTGGGCCGGGAGCTCGGCCCAGGGGACGGAGCCGGTGAAGCGGACCGCTGACGCCACGCCCGTCTCGCGGGCCAGCTTCTCCAGATCCTCCTGGTACGGGCCGCCGCCGACGATCAGCAGCACCGCGTCCGGCACCGCCGCCAGGATCCGCGGCATCGCCTTGATGAGGGTGTCCTGGCCCTTGCGCGGGACCAGCCGCGAGACGCAGACGACCACCGGGCGGTCGGCGAGCCCGAGCCGGGCCCGTACGACATCGCCGCCCGAGCCCGGGTGGAAGGTCTTCTCGTCGACTCCGGGCGGCAGTTGCACCATCCGGCCGGCCGCCGCCGGAGTCAGCGCGCGGGCGATACGGGAGCGGGTGTACTCGCCGAGGTAGGTGATCGTGTCCGTCGACTCCCCGATCCGGCGCAGCAGCTGCCGCGCCGCCGGGAGCTGCGCCCAGCCCGCCTCATGGCCGTGCGTGGTGGCGACGAGGCGCCGGGCCCCGGCCTTCCGCAGGGCGGGCGCCATCAGGCCGAGCGGCGCCGCGGCCCCGAACCACACCGACGAGCAGCCGTGCTCGCGCAGCAGCGCCGTCGCGCGCCGGGCCACCCGCGGGGTCGGCAGCAGCATCGTCGTGCGGTCGCGGATCACCGTAAAAGGCTGCTCCGCGTCGAAGGCGCGGGTCGCCTCGCGGCCCTCGGCGTCCCGCTTCCAGGTGGACGCGTAGACCACGACCTGCTCCGGGTCGAGGCGCAGCGCCATGCTGTGCAGGAAGGCCTGGATGCCGCCCGGCCTGGGCGGGAAGTCGTTGGTAACGATCAGGGTCTTGTGCATCGGGGCCGACGTTACCTGTGCAGACGGCCCGGCACCGGCTGGCATAGGGTCGTTGCCATGACCACGGGGAGGATCGCGGGGCCCGTCGCGGCGTGGGCGATGACCCGCGTCGTGCTGCTGCTGCTCGCCTTCAAGGTGATCAGCATCTCGGACCTGGATGTCACCAGCGATGTCCACGTGATCTATCAGGGCTGGTACGACGTCCTCAGGACCGGCGCCTTCCCCGTCGACGACGTCTCCTGGCAGTACCCGCCGGCCGCCGCGCTCGCCATCCTCTCCCCCGCGCTGCTGCCGTTCCTCGACTACGCGCACGCCTTCTTCGTCCTGGCCTGCGTCGCCGACGCGATCGCCTTCGCGCTGTTCCTGCGGGCCGGGACCAGGGAAGGCCGCAGCCTCGCCGGCGTCTGGGTGTGGATCGCCGGCGTCGCGCTGCTCGGGCCGACCGCGTATGCCCGCTACGACCTGATGGTCACCGCCCTCGCCGTCGGCGCGCTGCTCACCCTGGGCAGGCATCCCCGCGCCGGCGGGGCGCTCGCCGCGGTCGGCGCGATGGTGAAGGTCTGGCCGGCGCTGCTGCTGCTCGGCACGCCGCGCGGGCGCGACACCCGCCGCTCCTGGGGTACGGCCGTGGTCACGGCGGGCGCCGTCGCCGCGGCCTTCGCGGTGGCGATGCCCGGCGGCTTCACCTTCCTCACCGCACAGAAGGACCGCGGCACGGAGGTCGAATCGCTCGGCGCGCTGGTCTTCCACATTGCCCGGCACCACGGCTGGGAGGGGCGGGTGGCGCTGAACTACGGCTCGATGGAGTTCCTCGGCCCCGGCGTGACGACGGTCAGCAACATCGCGCTCGCCCTCTCCATCGCCGCCATGCTGTGGCTGGTGCTGTGGCGGCTGCGGGCCCGCGAGTTCACCCCGACGACGCTCACCGACGCGGGCTTCGCCGCCCTGCTGCTCTTCACCACCACGAGCCGGGTGATCAGCCCGCAGTACATGATCTGGCTGGTCGGCCTGGCCGCGGTGGCGCTGACGCTGAACGCCGCCCACCAGGCGGTGCCCGCGGGGCTGGTGCTCGCGGCGACGGCGCTGACGCTGGTCGAATTCCCGCTCTACTTCGGCGATGTGGTCGGCTCCACGGGCTTCGGCATCGCGCTGATGGCGGCCCGCAACGGGCTGCTGGTGATCGCCACGTATCTCGCCTGCCGGCGGCTGTGGCGCAGCACCGTAAGCCTCAAGGACCGGCCCGGGCGGCGGCGGGCTCAGCCGAGCTGGGCGCGCAGGTACGAGCGCCAGGACTCGGTGAACTCCCCCAGCCCGACGCCCAGCTCCTCCTGAAGCACGGCGCCGACCCGGCCGCCCTTCCCCACCCCGCGGTACACGGCCTCCAGCTTCTCCTGCCCCCACCGCTCCGCGATGAGCACGCACGCCAGCCAGGCCTCCTCGTATGCCCGCGCCAGCGCGTCCTGGTCGCTGCCGAAGCGGAAGTCCCGGTCCTTCGGCAGCTCCTGTGGCAGATATCCGCCGGCCACGGCGCGCGCCAGCTCGGGCGCGCCCTGCCGCGGGGTCCGGGAAGCGGCCCGGTAGCCGGACCAGTCGGCGAAGCCCTCGGACAGCCACAGCGGGGTGGCGGAGGTGGTGGCCGCGCGGGTGGCGACGTGGGTGATCTCGTGCGTCAGCACGATCCGCCGGCCGACCTCCCCCAGCAGGTCGTACGCCTCCGGGTTCACCACCACCCGGTCGGCCGGCGCCGACCGCCCCGCGCCCGCTTCGCCGGTGGTCACGGCCGCCATGCCGCGGTAGTCGGCGGGCGGCGAGCCGAGCATCCGCGCCATCGCGGCCAGCGACTCGGGCGCGAAGATCACCACGCGGCGGGCCCATGTCCCGCTCCAGGCGCGGTCGGCGGCGGGCACCGCGCGGTCCGCGGCGGCCGCGATCGAGCGCAGCCAGGCCTCGCTGCGACCCACGCCGAGCACGATGCTGCGCTTGCCGCGCACCACCTGCACCCGGCCCTGGTCCCACAGCTGCTGCCGCTCCCCCGCGGTGCTCCGGCCGGGCCAGGAGACGTACCACCGGCCGTCGCTCTCGCGGAGCAGCACCTGCTCGGTGGTGGTGACGGCGGCGGTGTCGTAGCCGCGCAGCCGGTAGCCGATCTCAAGGGTGGCCTCAGCCGGGGAGCCGTCCGGCAGGCCGGACTTCAGGCGGTACGAGTAGGAGTCCAGCGGCACGTCCGCGAGATTGCCGAACACCCGCCGCTGCGCCTGGCGGTCGCCCGGCGCGGCCGTGTTGAGGAAGGCGCCCTCGTCGCGCCGCACCAGCGCCTCGCCCCGGCGGTCGAGCATCCGCTGCACCTCGGCGGCCCGCTCCCCCGCGCTCGGGGCGCCGCAGCCCGCGAGGACGGCGGCCAGCACGGCCGCCATCACCACCGCGGCCGACTGCCGGACCCCGCCCCTCACCCCTGCCACACACTCGATCGTAACGAGCCCGCCCGGTTGTGCTGCGTTCTCCCGGGGGGCGCTCAGGGGCGCGTGACGGAGGCGATCGGCATCATCCCCACGGGGTCGTAGCGGACCCGCGCGCCGGGGTACGGGGAGTGCACGACCTGGCCGTTGCCGACGTACATGCCGACGTGGCTGGCGTCATCGCGGTAGACCACCAGGTCGCCGGGGCGGGCGGCGCCCAGCGGCACCTGCCGGCCGGCGGTGCGCTGCGCCTGCGAGGTGCGCGGGATGGCGACGCCCGCCTCCTTGTACGCCCACTGGGTCAGCCCTGAGCAGTCGAAGCCGCCGGGCCCGGCGTGGCCCCACACGTACGGGGTGCCGACCGCGCGGCGCGCCGCGTTCACGGCCAGCGCGGCCCGGCCCGATCCGGGGGCCAGGCTCTTGAACGCGGCCGACACGGTGCCGCCGAGCCCGGAGTCGCGGTCCGCGTCCCGCGCCGCGCGCGGCGTGGCGGCCAGCAGCCGCTGGGCGGCGGCGAGTTTGCTCTTGACCAGGCGGCGGCTCTCGTTCAGCGCGCGCTGGCTGCGCTCCAGCTTCTCGAGCGTGTCGGTGGCGGAGACCCGCTGCCGCTCCAGGCCCGACAGGGCTCGGGCGAATTTCTCCAGCCGTCCGGACTGCAGCGCGCTGATCCGCTCGATGGTGGCGGCCTTGGTGAGGTACGCCTCCGGGTCGCGGGACAGGAACAGGCTCACGCTCGGGTCGATGCCGCCGGCGCGGTACTGCGCCCCGGCCATCTCGCCGAGGGCCGTACGCATGCCGTTGACCCGCTGCTGCCCGCGGGCGGCGCGCTCCTGCAGCTGCTCGGCCTTTTCGCGGAGCTTCTCGGTGCGCTCGCGGGCGCCGTTGTACTTCTCGGTGGCGCGCTCCGCCGCCGCGTACAGCTCGTGCACACGGGTCTGGGCATCTGCGCGCTCGTCCTTGGGCGCGGCACCGGCCTGCGGGCCGCTCAGCGCGGCCGCCGCGGTGGCCGCGGCGGCGGTCAGGACGGTCACACGGGCCGTGCGCACACGTCCCGCCGGAGTCGGTCGTCGATGGGAAGACACGCGGCAGACAGTAGCCGCGTGATTACTCGGCGACCAAGGACCGCTGTGGATACGGAACGTGACGACCCGGCGCCCGCGCAGGTCACCGGGCGCGCAATGGGGCGGCCGCGCGCCCCGGAATTCCCCCGAACGGAGGGTGTGTCGGGGTGTTAAACGGACTGAAGACCATTGGGGGCTTTCGCCCCCAAACCCCCTCAGACGCGGGCGCCCCACATGAACGGCATGTTCCCGACCGCCTCGTAGCGGACGCTGGCGCCCGGCTTCGGGGCGTGCAGCACCTGGCCGTTGCCGGCGTAGATGCCGACGTGGTGCAGGTCGTTGTAGAAGAAGACCAGGTCACCGGGCTTGAGGGAGCCGACCGAGGATATTCGGCTGCCGACGTTCGCCTGGTCCTGGGAGATCCGCGGGAGCGAGCGGCCGGCCTGGTTGAACGCCCACTGGGTGAGGCCGGAGCAGTCGAAGGAGGACGGGCCGGTGGCGCCGTACACGTACGGCGAACCGATCTTGGTCTTGGCGGCGGAGAGGGCCGCGGCGCCGACGTTGGAGCCGGCGGCCTCGTTGCCGAGGTCGGCGCGCTGGCTGGAGCGGTCGGCGCGGGCCTCCTCCTGCTGGAGGGCGGCGCGCTCCTTGGCGTTGAGGCTGTTGAGCACCCGCTGCGCCTCGGCGAGCTTGCTCTGCACGGCCTTCTTCTTCTTGCCGAGCTCGGTGCGGGTCTTCTCGAGGTCCTTGAGCTTCTGCGCGGCTTCCTGGCGCTGCTGGGTGAGCGTGCGCTGCTTCGAGGAGATCTTCTTCAGCGCCTCGGCCTGCTTGCCGCTCAACTGGTCCAGCGAGGAGGCCTTGTCGAGATACGTGTCCGGGTCGGACGAGAGGAAGAGCTGCACCGAGGGGTCGATGCCGCCGCCGCGGTACTGGGCGGTGGCGAGCGAACCGAGGCCGTCGCGGAGGTCGTTGAGGTCCTCCTGGCCGCGGGCGACCTGGTCCTGCAGGTCGCTGACGCCCTTCTGGAGCTTCTCCTGCTTCTCCTTGGCGCCGTTGTACTTCTCGGTCGCCGCCTCGGCTTCCTCGTAGAGCTTGTCGACCTTCTTCTTGACTTCGCTCTTGGAGGGCTCGGCGTGGGCGCTCTGCGACGCCAGGGTCACGGCCGCGGCAGCGGTCACGGTGATGACGGACACCCGTGCGCGGTGCGGCTTCGGCTGCTTCGGTCGACGGTGGGACGCCACGAAGGCGAGCTCCTTCATCCTCAGCCGCCGTACCTTGGCTTGGTCAGGGCCGCGGTCCTGGCGGGACCTTCGCCGTCACCCCTTTTGGGCGATCGACAGTACGAAGGTTCGAGGCCAGACCTTAGTAACCCGCCCGTGATCGGAGCAAACCAACGCCGGAAAATTCTGGCTTGCGGCCCGTTTCTTTACTCACTTCACACGCGTAGTGATGAAGCGCTGACGCCCCGGAGTTGGCGCTGTCCGATATGTCAGGTGCGTGCAAGTCGCTTGAGAAGCAGCGTCGATGCGACCGGACGCGCACCCGCCTTCGCGACGCCATCGGCCACCTCGCGGTCGGAGGAGACCACGACGACCGGGCGCCCCGGCGGCTCGGCCCGTACCAGCCGGCGGATCAACTCATCAGCCGTCTCGCCCGGCTTGCTGAACAGCACCCGCACGCCGCGCGGCGGCGCGAGCAGCACCGGAGCCGCCAGCTCGGCGCCGTCGAAGACGCAGGTCATCTCCGCGCCGGTCTGCGCCGCCAGCACCGCCATGCCGCCGAGCAGCCGCAGCCGCTGCTTCTCCAGCGGCATCGTGGGATAGCCGGTCTTGGTGACGTTGTAGCCGTCCACCACCAGGTGCGCCTGCGGCAGCGCCAGCAGCTGGTCCAGCAGCGCCGGGTCCGTATCGGACAGGGCCCGCGCGGCGATGTCCTTCGGGGACATCCGGCCCGGCTCGACCGCGCCGACCGTGTCCGCGGGCCGGGTCTCCGCCGGCGGCAGCGCCAGCTCGCGGCGCAGCCCCTGGGCGGCGTCCAGGACGGTGTCGAGCAGCAGCCGCAGCCGCATGTCCTCGACGCTGCGCCCCTCGCGGGCGGCCCGGCGCCCCGACTCGACGGCGGCCTCCGCCTCCGCGAGCCGCGCCTTCAGCCGCCGCGCCTCGCTCTCGGCGGCGGCGAGCTGCTGTCCCGACTCGGAGCGCGCGTCATGCAGTTCGGCCTGCAGCTTGCGTACAGCGGCCTCGCCGCGCTTGACGTCGCTGACCGCGCTGCGCAGCTTCCGGTGCAGCGATTCGTTCTCTTTACGGGCCGCGTCCAGCTCGCCGCGCACCCGCTCGGTCTCCTGCCGGCCCGCGGTCCTGGCCTCGGCGAGCTCCTCGCGCAGCCGGCCCAGCTCGGCCCGGGTCTCCTCGCCGACCAGATTGGCCTTCGCCCGCTGCTCCTCCTCGCCGGCGGCGACGATCAGCTTGACCCAGCCCTCGGGCCGCAGCACATACGCCAGCGCGCCCACGTCGACGGGATCGGCGGCCGCGGGCGGATTGCCGTCCGCGACGGCGCCGGCCAGCTCCGGCTGCAGCTCGCGCAGCCGCGCGGCGATGCGCTGCCGGAAGACCGGGTCGCTCTCCAGGGCGGCGGCCATCGCATTGCCGGCGAACTTGGCCCGCCGGGTCGGGGTGAAACGGGCATACTGCCGCAGCTGCGGCGGCAGTTCCGCCACCGTCAGGCCGCCGAAGCACTCACCGGTGAGCGCCACGACCTTGCGGCGCACGCCTTCCGGCAGCGGGCGGTCGAGCCCGTCCGGGACTCCCTCCGGCGAGGGCCCCCCGGCCACGTCTCTCCGCTCCACTGCCCGTCACATCCTCCTGGCCGTCTCGCCCGGCCCCTTACGCCTGCGCCGCTGGAGCGTCTGCTCCCGCGTCCGCGTCCGGCCGGTCCACCAACTCGATCTGGTCGACGGCATTGCACCAGCGGCAGCGCACGGACTCGATGCTCTCACTCAGCACCTCGCGCTCCTCGACCTTCGGCGCACCGGCCAGGTCGAGATGCACGTACTCGACCACACGGGAGGAGCGGGTGACGTCGAAACGGGTCAGATTGCCGCAGAGAGTGCAACGCCACCGCGTCTGGTCAGTGGGCAGGGGAACCGGCATCGTTACGTCCGCTCCGTGAGGGTAGAGGGCCTGTCTATGCAACCCTACGGCCTGGGGCAAGCCCCACGGCAGCCAGATGGGCAGGCAGATAGAGTGAGCGCCGCACCCCGGGCGCGTAGAGGGAGAGCCAATTCATGATCACCGCGATCGTGCTCATCAAGACCAGCGTGGACCAGATCCCCGAGATCGCCGAGTCGATCGCGGCCCTGGACAGCGTCAGCGAGGTCTATTCCGTGACCGGCGCACACGACCTGATCGCGCTGGTGCGGGTGGCCCAGCACGACGATCTGGCGGATGTGATCCCCGGCAGCATCAGCAAGATCCCCGGCGTGGAGTCGACGGAGACCCACATCGCCTTCCGTACGTACTCGCAGCACGACCTGGAGGCGGCGTTCGCCATCGGCCTGGATTCGTGAAGATTCCTTCATCTTCAGTTCATCCTGGCTTTCGGTCGCGCCCCGCAGGCTTGCGGGTATGGCCTTCTCTCAGCGCATGGCCGCCCTCGCGGCCATCGTGGCGATACCCCTCGGGGTCGCCGCGACCAGCTACGCCCTGACCGACAGCCCTGACGACGCGAAGCCGTCGAAGGTGGAGATGGAGAGCGAGTCTCCGTCGCCGTCGGAGTCCTCGGGGTCCCCCTCGGACTCGTCGGATCCCTCGGGCCCCTCCGGCTCCTCGAGTCCCGAGGAGTCGAGCTCACCGAGCGACGAGGTGGTCTCGCCGCCGCCGGTGAGCGATGACGATGATGATGACGGCAACAGCGGCAACGGCAACGGTGACGACGACAATGACGATGGCTGATCGCTAGTCCATGCCCCGAATATCCGCCCGGGTCCGCATCCTGCTGTGGCTGCTGCTGGTGCTGACCGCTGCCCCCGTCGTCGTCGCGGCGACCACGCGCGGCGTGCTGATGCGCGATGTCGATCAGCACATCAGCCAGATGCTGGAGCAGGAGACCGGGGAGTTCGAGCACTTCTTCGACCGCGGGCGGGATCCGGAGACGGGCGAGCCGTTCCGCGATCCGGAGCGGCTGCTGAAGGTGTTCCTCGAGCGGCAATACGCCGATCCGGACGAGGAGCTGCTGGGGCTCATCGAGCGCCCCCGCAGCAACGACCCCAGAGACTTCGTCCAGCGGCGCGAGATGCGCATACCCAAGCCGCTGATGGACGATCAGGACGCGCAGCACAAGATCTTCACCTCCTCCAGGTCCACCGGCAGCCTGGACCGAGGTTCGGCGGGCGAATTGCGCTGGGCCAAGGTGACGATCGAGGCCGAGCCGCGGGCCGCCTTCGTCGTCGCCTTCCACCCGCAGCGCGAGCGCGAGGAGGTCAACGAGGTCTTCTGGCTGCTCACCGCCATCTCCGGCGTCTCGCTTATCTTCACCGCGGGCGTCGGCTGGCTGATCGCCGGCCGCATCCTCAAGCCGGTGCGCCTGGTCCGTACGACCGCCGCCGAGCTCACCGAGCAGGACCTGACCCGCCGCATCCCCATGCACGGCTCGCAGGACCGCGACGACATCGCGGCCCTCGCCGCGACCTTCAACGCCATGCTCGACCGCCTGGAGTCCGCCTTCGCCGCCCAGCGCGACTTCGTCGACGACGCCGGGCACGAGCTCCGTACGCCCATCACCATCGTCCGCGGCCATCTGGAGCTGATGGGCGACGACCCGGCGGAGCGTGAGGAGACGATCCGCCTTGTCACCGACGAGCTGGACCGGATGAGCCGGATCGTCGAGGACCTGCTGCTCCTCGCCAAGGCCGAGCGCCCCGACTTCACCACCCCGGAGCCGGTCCAGCTCGCCGAGCTGACCGCCGATGTCTACGTGAAGGTGCGCACCCTCGGCGACCGCGACTGGGTCCTCGACGAGGTCGCCGACGCCGAGGTCCGTATCGACCCGCAGCGCATCACCCAGGCGATGGTCCAGCTGGCCCAGAACGCCGTCCAGCACACCGCCCCAGGCCAGCGCATCCGCGTCGGCTCGCGGCTGCGCGCGGACGGCATCGAGCTGTACGTCGCCGACCACGGCCCCGGCGTCCAGCCGCAGGACGCCGCCGTCATCTTCGACCGCTTCCGCCGCGGCACCGCCCGCCGGGGCGCCCGCGGCGGCGGGGCGGGCCTCGGCCTCGCCATCGTCAAGGCCATCGCGGAGGCGCACCGCGGCCACGTCGACCTGACCCCCACCGAGGGCGGGGGCGCCACCTTCACACTCGTACTCCCTGAGGAACGCCCGTGAACCGGATACTCGTAGCCGAGGACGAGGAGCGCATCGCCGCCTTCGTCGAGAAGGGCCTGCGCGCCAACGGCTTCACCACCGCCGTCGCCGCGGATGGCGACACCGCATACGACTACGCGATGACGGGCGGCTTCGACCTCGTGGTCCTGGACATCGGGCTGCCGGGTCAGGACGGCTTCACGGTGCTGCGGCGGCTGCGCGAGGCGCGGGCGTCGGTGCCGGTGATCGTGCTGACGGCCCGCGATTCGGTACGGGACACGGTGGCGGGTCTCGAAGGCGGCGCCGACGACTACATGACCAAGCCGTTCCGCTTCGAGGAGCTGCTGGCCCGGGTCCGGCTGCGGCTGCGCACGGCCGCCCGCGCGCCCGAGGTGACGGTGCTGCGGAGCGGGGAGTTGTCGCTGGATCTACGGACCCGGCGGGCGCGCTCGGACGACGGGCGGACGGTGGACCTGACGGCGCGGGAGTTCGTGCTGCTGGAGCTCTTCCTGCGGCATCCGGGTCAGGTGCTGGCGCGGGAGCAGATCCTGTCGCATGTGTGGGGCTACGACTTCGACCCCGGGTCGAACATCGTGGACGTGTATGTGCGCGCGCTGCGGAAGAAGCTGGGCGCGCACTGGGTGGAGACGGTGCGCGGGATGGGCTACCGGCTCCCGTCGGCGTAGTTCGGCGTAGTTCGGTGAAATCTCCTTAATCAAGGGCTCATTGGAGGCTCACGGCGGGCGACCAGTGTCGTCGTCGTGACCTTCTCCATACGCCAGCTGGCGACCGCGTGCGTGGCACTGAGCCTGTGTGCCCTGCTCCTGGTCCCCGGCAACGCAACCGGCCTCGGCACCGACGGCCGCCTCACGCTGATCATCTTCACGCTTGCCACCTGCGCGTGGATCGGCACCCCGATCGACGACACGTACATCGCGCTGGGCGCCGGCCTCGCGCTGGTGGCGACGGGGGTGCTGGACAGCGAGGTGCTCTTCGGGACGCTGGGCGATGAGACCGTCTGGCTGCTGATCTGCGCCTTCGTGCTGGCGGCGGCGGTAACGCGGACGGGGTTGGCCGGGCGGGCGGCCGCCTTCCTGGTCACCGGCGCTCGGTCGGTACGCCAGCTCTTCCACCTCACCACGGCCGCCTTGGTGGTGACGGCCTTCGCGGTCCCGGCCACATCCGGGCGGGCGGCGCTGGCGCTGCCGGTCTTCCTGGCGCTGGCGAAGGTACTGGCGGACCGCCGCCGGCTGGTCGTCGCGCTGGCGCTGCTCTTCCCGACGGTGATCCTGCTGTCCGCGGTGGCGACGCTGATCGGCGCGGGTGCGCATCTGATCACGGTGTCGGTGCTGTGGGACACGACGGGCGAGCGGATCGACTTCGTGCAGTGGCTGTTGCTGGGGCTGCCGTTGGCGGTGGTCTCGTCGCATCTGGCCGCCGAGGTGGTGCTGTTCGTGACGACCCGGCGCGCTGACCGTACGGGCCCGATCCGTATCACCGCGGACGACATCCAGGCGCACAGCGAGACCCCGGTGACGGGAAAGCTCACCACGGCGGAACAGCGCACTGCGCTCCTGCTCGCGGTGGTCGTGGCGCTGTGGTGCAGCGAGCCGCTGCACCTGGTGCCGCCGGCGGTGGTGGCGCTGATCGGCGCGGTGGTGGCGTCGTCGCCGGCGCTGGGGACGGTACGGCTGAAGGACGCGCTGAAGACGGTGCCGTGGTCGATGCTGTTGTTCATGGCCGCGACGATGGCCATGGGTGTCGCCCTGTCGGAGTCCGGCGCGGCGAAGTGGCTGGTGGGCGGGCTGCCGGGGGGTTCTACGGCGCCGCCGTGGCTGTTCCTGGCGGTGGTGGTGGCGGTGTCGACCGCCGCGCATCTCATCCTCCAGTCGCGCTCGGCGCGTTCGAGCGTGCTGGTCCCGCTGGTGGTCGCCGCCGCGCTGGCGGCCGGGGTGAACCCGGTGGCGGCGGCGCTCGCATCGACTGCGGCCGCCGGTTTCTGCCAGACCCTCCCCGCCTCCGCGAAGCCGGTCGCGCTCTTCGCGGACGTCCCCGGCGTGCCCGGCTACACGCAGCGCGACCTGCTGCGGGTGGCGGTCTTCCTGGCCCCGCTCACGGCGGCGCTGATCCTCGCCTTCGCCCTTTACGTCTGGCCGCTGCTCGGCGTGCCGGCGACTCGTTGACCCGTATCAACTGCATAAGGAGCCCCAGATGATGACCCGTTACGCCATCGCCCCCTCCGGCTTCAAGGAGTCCCTGTCCGCCGAGGACGCGGCCGCGGCCATCGCGGAGGGCGTCCGCCGCGTGGTGCCCGACGCCGAGACGGACCTGATCCCGCTGGTGGATGGGGGCGAGGGTACGGCTGCGGCACTGGCCGCCTCGACCGGCGGGGCGCTGATCCGGAAGCGAGCCACTGGTCCGGTGGGCGCACCGGTGGACACGCACTTCGCGCTGCTCGGGTCGGGTGAGATCGGCACGGCGGTGGTGGAGATGGCGGCGGTGGCCGGGCTGTCGCTGGTCCCGCGGGACCGGCGCGATCCGGGTGCGACGACGACGTACGGGGTGGGCCAGCTGATCCGGGCGGCGCTGGACGCGGGGGTGCCGCGGGTGCTGATCGGATGCGGCGACTCGGGCACGTCCGACGGCGGGGCGGGCGCGCTGCAGGCGCTGGGCGCGCGGCTGCTGGATGCGGACGGCCGTGAACTGCCGCGGGGCGGTCGCCATTTGGTGCGGCTGGCGCGGATCGACGCGTCGGGTCTTGACCCGCGGTTGGCCGGCACGGACCTGCTGGTGGCCTGCAATCCGTACAACGTGCTGTGCGGTCCGCGCGGCGTCGCGCGGGTCTTCGGCCCGCAGAAGGGTGCGACACCGGCGCAGGTGGAGGAGCTGGAGGTTGGGCTGGAGCGGTGGGCGGAGGTGCTGACGCGGGACTTGGGGGTGTCGTCCGATCTGCGGACGGGGCTGGGTACGGGCGCGTCGGGCGGTCTGGGCGCGGGTCTGGCGGCGCTGGGGGCGCAGCTTCGGCCGCGCTTCGAGGTGCTGCTGGACCATTTGGATCTGGACGCGCGCTTGGCGGCGGCGGACTTGGTGATTACGGCGGAGGGGTCGCTGGATCACCAGACGCCGCGAGGGAAGGTGCCGGCGGAGGTGGCGCGGAGGGCGAAGGCCTGCGGCCGGCCGGTGCTTGCCCTGGCGGGGACCTGGCTCTGATACTC
>NZ_JAAKZV010000205.1 GCF_011044975.1 Streptomyces coryli
GGTCTGTAGCACGCTGCGCGTGCTACAACCAGCGGGTGCTGCGCACCCGCTTTCCCGGCCGCGTTGCGGCCGGGTGGGCCCGCTTTGCGGGCCCTGGCCCTCGCTTCGCGAGGGCATCACGGGGTCCTGAAGGCTCTCAACCTTGCTTCTGAGCAGGGTCTTTGCCGCTCCGCGGCAAAGACGGGGCTGGCTACAGGGAGGGGGTCGGCTAGGTGATCATCATTCCGTTCGCACTGGAATTCATTTCCGAAATGAATAATCCGGATTCCCGACTCTGTCAATTCCAATTGTTTATAGACTCCCCATGTCGCCCCTTTTTCAAACGGCCGGAAGGCCGTTTTCCATTGCCCCGCAGGGTTGGGCCCCAGGCGCGAAGCGCCTTTGAGGGGGCCCGCCGCGCTAGCGGCTGCCCGAAGGGCAGGGGTTTGTCCGCCCCGTGGCCGAAGGCCACTTGAGGGGGCGGTCTTCCTTTAGGACCCGCGAAGCGGGGCCCTGGCCGCCCGTGGCCGAAGGCCACTTAAAGGCGGCCCAGCCCGAAGGGCTGACGATTGGCCGCGCATTTTTGATCATAGAAAGGGCGGGCAGCGTGGAAGCTGCCCGCCCTTTCTGTTGTCTATTCGTTACCTATTTTGCCTCCTCTGTTTCTGAAGTCATGGCGTCGAGCCACTCGTCGGGGTTCATTCCGTCGAGTGTGGGCCCTTCTTCGGTCCATTCGATGTGGCCCGGGTCGAGGGTGATTCCAGCGGTTTTGGCGCGGCTGAGAATGTTCTCCTCGGCTTCGGTCTGTTCCTCTTCGACTTCCGCCTCGAAGTGCATGACTCCTGCGGCTGTGAGGGCCTCGGGAGTGCAGCCGTTGAGGCGGGCGAGGTGGAACAGGTCGGCGACGAGATCCCCGCCGATCTCGGTGAGAGCCTCACGGTCGATGGTGAGGGTTCCGTCGAGGTAGTCGCCCTGTCCGGTCTCGCTCCCGAACGCCTCCAGGGCGATGCGCGCCCAGTGTGCGCGGGTGCGGTTGGTCTCTGCGGGGCCGTCGTCGTAGATGCTCACCGGATCCACCCCCGCCAGAGAAGGGCGCCGTCGCTCTGCTTCGGGGTGATGCCCGCGCCCACGGCATCGCGGTAGGCGCTGAGGGCCTCTGCCGCCTTCTGTCCAGCCTCGTGGCGGGCGTATTCAGGGTTCGGGCACTGGTCGGCGGTGAGTAGCTCCTCGATGGCGCTTACGAGGAGGTCGATGGAGGCGTCGGGGTCGATGACGGTGCACAGGATTCCGTCGGCGGTCACCGCCCATACCTCCGTTCCGTCCGGGCAGATGTCGCGGGAGTCGAAGAGATCACCGCAGGCTACGCATTCGAATAGAGCGGTGGGTTGAATGCGGTAGGGAGAAAGGTCTCCGCACTGCGAGCAGCAGATCGGGGTCACTTGGATTTGCCTTTCGTGCTGTGGCGTGCCCCGGTTTTCCGGGGTGGGCCCCAGCAGGCCGCGCGCTTGCGCGCGGTCTTGTCGGCCCGGTGCGCGAGCGTCAGCGAGCAGGGCCGACAACCCTTTGCCGGTGAACGCGCCGAAGGCGCCCGGCAAATGGCGGTCCGCGCGCAGCGTGGACTGCCTCGGGGGTGAACGCGCCGAAGGCGCCCCCCGAGGCACCCGCAGGGGCCGCCAGGCCCCGGAGGGCGGGCCGCGTGGAAGCGCGTGGCACGCTGGGGCCCACCCCGGAAATTGAAAGAGGCGCAGCGGTCGGTGACCGCTGCGCCTTGCTGCGCCCTGCTCTCCGCCTTCTCTAGCGAGAGTGATCAGGCTGCCAATGCCTGCACGGCACCGTCGTTCATCGCCTCAAAGGAGCTGGCCGGCCGACAACTACACCCGGCCCCGCCGCTACAGCGGTGTTCAGCAGCCGTACCGCTCGAGAATGGCGCGGGACTTCCCGTCAGCCGCGGTCAGGGCATGCACCCCGCCGTCACGGGCGTGGTCCAGGCGCAGCGCCGGCGCCTTCTTCTCGAGTGGAGTGATGGTCATCCGGCTGCTGTTGCGCTCCGGCCCCTCGATCACCGCGGCATCTGGCGCGTACGGGGTTCCGTGAAGGCACCGGCCGCTTCCGCCGAGTTCACGCTCGTACCGGTCGAAGGCGCTCGGGAACAGGTAGGTGGAGGCCTGTGTGCCGCCGTAGAGCACCCCCAGCTGCAGCAGCACGAACACGGCCACGTGCCAGCCGAACATCCCCCGGCGATCCCACAGCCGGCGCAGGCCGAAGGTCGCCGCGGTGCCGACCACCGCCGTCGAGGCGACCGCGATCAGGTAGGACCAGGTGCGGTGGTCGTGCCACAGCTGGGCGTCGACGAGCACCTGCAGTGCCACGAGCATGCACACCAGGCCGGCGCCGATGCCGAACAGCGCTGCCGGCACGGAGTGATCGGGGCGGCCATCTTCGCCTGTCGGCGGAGCGATCCGGCGCATCAAGACCGTTGCCATGGCCGGCGCCCCCTCTGCTGCCGCGTAGCCGGTGTGCGTGGACACGCTACCCGCTGCGAAGTGGGCCATACGCTCCCGCGTGTGCGGTGCGCGGGCGTCCGGCGAGTTGTGGGCCGTAGATTCGTCATCATGAGCGATTCCCCAAGACGCCTGCCGCCGGACATGGATCCGGCCTCGGCCGCGATGATCCTCGGCTGTGAGGCGCGGCAGGTCGGGCCGTGTGCACGCTGCCGCGGTCTCACCGTTCGCTACGGGCGGGGCGCCCAGGTCATCTGTCCGGCGTGCCGGGCCGAGACGCCCCCGCGGTGACGGCCTGGTCGGAAGAGCTGCGGCCCAGAGGTCCCGGCCGCTGCCCCACGGGGAAGGGCAGCCGGGCCGGGGCTGGGGCCACCAGCGCGCCCCGGTTGCGACGACGGGGACCGCGCTGCTGCTCACGCTAGCCCGGTGCCTTCGGATCTCGCAGGCAGACGGCGACGACGTCGGGGAGCGGCCGCCGGCCCGCGACGGGGGGCGCGGGCCGGCGGGGTCTGTGTTCTCGTCCGTGCTGGGTCGGCGTCCGGGGGCGGGGGTGTTCGACGCTGTAGCGGACCGCTGCGTGGCCGTCGCGTTTCCGGCGTTCCGAGGGCGCCTTCCGTGTCACAGCCATGCGCCGGGTTCGACGTGCGCGTACTCGCAGTAGGCGCGCCTGAAGCGCTGGTGCCCGGTGTCGCGGGTGTGTTCGGCCATCCAGCGGGTGAGTGCGTCGGCGTCGGTCAGCGGGCCGGAGGCCTCACCGCAGTCCTCTTCGTCGCCAGAGACGCACACAGCCTCATACTCCGCTTCCGCGGCCTGGTCCGCCGTGATGGCGGGCTGCCCGGAGGTGCCGGCCGTGCTGACATCGAACATCCGGAACCGGTAGGAGTGCGTACTCACCGATGCTCCCGGGGACGGTCGGCGTGGTGGGAGGCTCCGCCGTACTCGCCGGTCTGCGGGTCGCGGGTGCTCACCGTCATCGTGACCACGTACTCCCACATGCCCTCTACCCGTCCGGGGATCTTGGCAAGGGCGATCCCGTGAGGCTCGAGCGCGGGCGATTGCCGTACGACGTCGGCGGCGGCCTGAAGGGCGTCGGCGGGCGTTGCCCCGTTGCATTCCAGGGCGGTCAGTGCGGATACCGAGACGTCGCTTGCCTGCCCCCGGTCGGCGAGTGCGCGTACACCCGCGGTCGCCACATCGAGGGAGCGGACGAGATCGCGGGCGAACGCGGGCGGCTGGCCGTTCTGCACCTGCTCAACCGCGCCTTGATCCTGGCGGGGCGCGGGGAGATGAGCGGTGGGGCCGCGCTGTTGGTGCGGGTTGTCGGTGTGCGCCATGGCTGGACGGTACGGGCGGCCCTCGTCAGTGAGGGCGTACAGAGTGTGCGCCTTGCCCGGATACTCAACGGCCGTAGGTGGGGGCAGGGTTCGGCCCCCGGGGATCCAGGCGCACGGGTTCCCGGGGGCCGAGGGCCACAGGCGGCTTCTGCGGGGGCACGGCCGCCTGCGGCGGTCAGAGATGGCCGGTGCGGGCGGCGTCGACCTCGAGGACGGCCGCACGCAGCTGGTCGGCGTCGATGTTGCGGGGGGAAGCGGTCGACGGGCGGCTGAGGCAGGCCGCCTGCCAGGTGCCATCGTCGTTGGTGGGCATCAGTACCCAGGATCCGGACGAGAGCGTCCGCAGGCCCTGGACAACGGGCTTGGTAGTGGCCGCAGCGTGCGGGGTGACGTGCACGATCAGCTCGTGCCGCCAGTAGTCGGCGACCACGCCGTACCCGGCCTCAAAGGGGACATCAAGGCGGTCGAGCGCGGCCAGGCCGCGCTCGAGCGGCGCGATCACCATCGCGTCCCAGGTCTCACCGGCCGCGGCCAGAACCGTGCCGGACGGTCCGGCACCGGCAAGGCGCCGCTCCATCTCGTCATCCGGGTCGCGGAAAGCGGCGACCCACCCCGCAGGGATGGTGTGTGAGGAACTGGCCATATGCGCACGGTAGGAGGCGTAGAACGGAAGGTAGGCGCACAGAGTGTGCGCCTTGCCTGCCCGCCCCTGCTGGAGCTGAAGATGGACAGACGGGCCATCGGCCGCCGCATCAACTACTGGCGCACTCGCCGGAACTTCACCCAGGCGGAATTCGGCGCACTGATGGGCGGCAGGTCCAAGCGCTGGGTGCAGGCCTTCGAGGCCGGCGACCGGCAGGCGGACCCGCGGCTGTCGGTGCTGGAGGACGCCGCCCGTGTCCTGAGGATTGATCTGTTCGCGCTGCTCGCGGACGCGCCGACGGTCGACTGCGTTGACCCGGTCGAGCTGCAGCGCATCCGCGAGGCGCTGCAGAGCCACGACGTACTCACCGGCACCGACGACACCGACCCTGCCGACCCGCTGCCCATCGACGCCTTACGGGGCCGCGTCATCCACGGCTGGACGAGCTTTCAGGCCTCCCACTTCGCCAGCCTCGGCCGCCTGGTCCCGGACCTGCTCGTGGCCGCCAACCGGGCCGCCGCCCGCCACACCGGCGACGACCAGCTGGCGGCCTACCGGTCGCTGTCCATGGTGCTGCAGCTCACCGAGGCCGCCTCCATCAAGTTCGGCGACGGCGCCCTCGCGACGATCGCCGGCCACCGCGCCGTCGCCGCCGCCGAGCATTCCGGTAGCGCGGTCATCATGGCCTCGGCCTGCCGGCACCTCGCCGACGCGATGACCAACGACGGACAGCCCCGCGCCGCCGCCGACTTCGCCGTCACCGCCGCCGCCCGCCTCGAGCCGGACCTCACCGCCCGCGGCGCCGACGGGCTGAGCACGCTCGGCATGCTCTACCTCAAAGCCGCGTTGGCCCGTGCCGTGGCAGCCGACCGCGACGACCAGGCCGCCATCCACGACGCCCGCGCCGTCCCCGATCTGCTGGACCAGGCCGACGGACACGCCGCCGAACTCGGCGACACCGGCGACAACAACGCGCTGTTCACCGCGTTCTCGGACACCAATGTGGCGATATACCGCGTCGCCGCGCACGTGCAGCTGTCGCAAGGCGCGGACGCCGTCGCCGTCGCGCTGAACATCACCGACGACGCGCGGGCCGCCCTGCCGAGGGAACGGCGCGCGCACCACCTCGCCGACCTCGCCCGCGCCTACACCCAAGCCGGACAGCGGGAGAAGGCCGTCGACACGCTGCTTGAGGCGGAGGCTGAAGCAGCGGAAGAAGTCCAGTGCCGGCCGCGGACCCAACGCCTCGTCGACGACCTGCGACTGCTCGGTACGGGAAGCGCAGAGGGGAGGTTGCGGGCGCTGGCCGCACGCTGTGGACTGCCCGGATGACGAGCACCCTTTATGTGATCTCCAGCGCCGCACCGCCCGCCCGCCACCTCACCACCGGCATCCACGCCGCCCAGGCCCGCGGCTGGGACGTCTGCCTCATCCTCACCCCCGCCGCCCACCGCTGGGCCACCGAAGACCCTCAGGACACCGGCGCCGGCGAAGGCGGGGCGGACACGCTCGTCGAGCTGACCGAGCTCACCGGCCACCCCGTACGCCACCACTACAAACTCCCCTCCCAAAGCGACGTCCACCCGGCCCCAGACGCCCTTCTCGCCGCCCCCGCCACCCTCAACACCCTCACCAAATGGGCCGACGGACACGCCGACACCCTCGCCCTCGGCCTCCTCACCGAAGGCCTCGGCCTCGACCTGCCCATCGTCGCCCTGCCCTACATCAACGCCGCGCAGGCCAAACACCCCGCACTCCCCCGCGCCGTCACTACCCTGCGCACCGCCGGCGTCCGGGTACTCCTCGACGACGGACAAGGCCACGGCGAAGGATTCGTGCCCCACCAGCCCAAACACGGCCGCGTCGAGGAATACCCCTGGTCCCTGGCCCTTGACGCACTCCCACCCACAACCTGACCGGCCCCCGGCTCCCTCGGGCCGAACCGGACGGCGAGCCGGGGCGCATGCGGGTCAGCCGTCGTACGGGTCAGCGCTCGGTGCCGGTGGCGGTGCGGTCCTGGCGCTGCAGCTGTCGCGCTGGTGAGCAACCCGAGCACTCCGCGACCTCGGGGCGGTGCAGCGCGGCTGAGGCTCGCTCGGCGGTGAGGCGTTCGCCGTCGGTGACCACGCAGGTGACGGTATGCAGCGTGTAGCGCTGGGGCCGGCCGTCGTGCTTGCGGTGCTTCTGCAGCAGGAACACCCCGGGGGCGGTGGCGCCAGCGGGTCGCAGTTCGTCGATGAGCTCGGTTTCCGGGCGGCAGATCTCGCAAGGAGTAACGGGCGTGTGGGTGTCGATGAGGGCGTCGCGAGCGGCAGCTGCGGTGAAGCCGCCGGATTCGCCGGCCGGGCTGGTCACCGGGCAGTCGTCGCGGTGCAGCACGCCGCGGCCGGGCAGCTGCCCGGGGGCGGGGATGTGCTGGATCCGGTAGCTGTCCGCGGGCGGCCGACGGGTCGGGTCGTAATTGAGCTGCTCAATCCGCTCACGCACCGCCCCGAGCTGCAGCGACAGGTAGAACTCCAGCAGCCGCAGCTGATCTATGTCTTTGGGAAGTCGCGGGTGGAACACGGCGCGGCACCTCCTATTCCGTGCCGGTCCGTCGGTGGGCGCAAGGTTCTTCGGGCACGGCCCGCAGCGAGCCGCGGGCCGGCATGCCGGTGGTCCCAGAGGCGTGGGCCTCGCTCTCCTGCACCGGGCTGACACGGCCGTCCTGGTCGGGCAGCCACAACGCCGCGGTGCGTGGTGTGCCGGCGAGCTGCCCGCGTCCGGAGGCAGTGACCTGCACCTGGCGCCGGCGCAGCAGCCCGTGCCCGGCACCCACCCCGTCCCAGCTGGCGCCGGTCACCTCGAGGCGGACCTGGGCGCCCTCCCAGGATCCGGTGGTCAGCAGGATCGCGCCGGTGCGGCGCAGCACCGCCTCTATGCGGCGGGCGGTGCGGCCAGCGGCCGGGCCGAGCGGTCCGAGCAGCAGCAGCGGGACGGCCTCGGCGAGCAGCGCCACGACCTGCGGCCAGCGTTCGCCGGGGTGGTCCGTCCAGAGACCGACACCCAGGTCCAGGCCCATCGATTCGGCGGCGAGTACCCCGAGTTGCGGCAGGCCGATCACCGCCCAGGCGCCGGCCTCGGTGGCGGCGTCGGCGGCCACCGCGAGCAGCAGGGGGAGGTCCCCGCTCACGCTCACCGTGGTGCCGGGCTGCAGCCGTCCGCCCGGCAACAGGCCGCGGAGCCCGGCCGTGACCGGCAGGGCCGGCCGGGCCGGGGGCGGGGTGTCGAGGGCGTACACGAGCTCGTCACCGCGGCAGGGACCAGGCGGCCTGCTTGAGCTGCATCCGGGCCGCGGGCGAGGCGCCGGCCGGGCTCCTCCAGTACGGGTGCGCGGCGATCTGCCGGGACAGCTGCAGAAGGCGCCGGCGCAGGGCGGCCGTCTGCGGGCCGGGCTCGGCGGCGAGGTGTGCGTAGGTGGCGTACCAGTCGCGCTGGGCGGCGAGGAGCTCGGAAGGGTAAGCGGGCTGGGGCATGACTTGATGATGCCACTTGTTCGAATATTTGTTCTAGTCGACGCTCCGTACGGGCGTCTTCGCTTCCTGCCGGCGGCGTCCCGGCGCTACCCTGGAGGTGACGCCGGAGGTCGTGGGCCTCCGGAAGTCGTGGGGCCAGGTGACCTGGGGCATTACCGGGAGCCTGGCCTGGCGCATGTCTGGGGCCGCTGTCAGGAGACGTGGACGGGGAAGTCGACGACCCGCTCGCCGAGGATGTCCCGGTAGCGGGCATCCCCCAGCTTCTCCGCCCGTACGGCGCCGGCGACGACATCGGGGACCCACAGCAGTGGGTCGGCGGCTCCGACGAGGTGGTCGACGCGGAAGCGGGCATCCTTGGGCAACGTGTAGCGGGCGTGCTGGACGGTGACGATGTCGCGGGCGTTGAGGACCGCGTCCCGCGATTCCATGACCAGGTGCTCGACGCCGAAGCTGTGCAGCTCGTAGACCAGCCGGTGCAGGCAGTGGGCGCGGGCGCGTTCCTGCCGGCGCGGGCGCACGGGGGCACCGACGGCGACGATGTGCAGCCCGTCGAAGCCGGCCACCGTCCGGGCGAGCTGGTCGCGCTGGGCGGCGTCGGCCTTGGTCCAGTGCACTTTCGAGGTGGCGTGCCGGGCCTGCATGCGCCGCATCGCCTCGCGTACGAGCTCCCGCGCGTCCTCCGGGATGACCGCCGCGGCGATGATGTAGAAGCCGGCGTTGGCATGCTCCTCGAAGGACTCGTCCGACCAGGCGGTTTCCGCCCTCATGCGCCACTCCCCCGCATCGTGCGCAGGGCGGCGAGCAGCTGCTCGCGCTCGAGCTCGGAGCGGCGCCGCACCGCCGCGATCGTGTCGGTGTCGACGACGTCGGCCAGTGCGGCCCGGGCGATGCCGGTGAGCTGGTCCGGGGAGAGCGCCTCGGCCTGCACGGTGGCCGGCATGTGCGCGCCGCGGTGGTCGGTGCGCTTTTGCGGGGCCGTCTGCAGCCGGTAGCGGGCCACCTGCTTCGGTGTCACGGCCAGCCGTACGACGGTGGGCGGCTTCCCGCCGAGCTCGGTGACGAAGGCAGTGACGTCTGCGGCAGCCGCGTCCAGGATCGACAGCCCGGAGGGGTCGAGGTCGCCGATGCTCAGTACGGTGGTTGCGACGTGGCGGCGGGCGATCCGGTGGGCGGCGTCGTGCTTGGCGGCCACGGATTCGAAGCCGCCGCTGCAGTAGACCGTGACGCCGAACTCCTTGGTGATGTCGGCGAGCATCGGCATCATGCCGGCTGCCTCGATCCACATCTCGACGGCGCGCGGTTGGCCCTCGGTCAGCGGGCGCCGGTAGTTGTCGGCCGCGGCGGTCATCGACTCCCAGAACGCCTCTGGGCCGGCGTACCCCGCGTCGCCGCCCATGGATGCCGCACGGTCGTCGCGGATCGCCTCCATGGGGATCAGCCGGGCGCGGCGGGCGCGGTTGAGGGTTTCGGTCAGCCGGTCGTAGGCGCGCTCGTCCTTCGGATAGCCGTGAGCGCCCACCAGCCGGTAGAAGACCTGTCGGGCGGTCATCGGCAGATACGCCTCGTACTCGGCGAGAATCTGTCGGATCTGCTCGACCAGGCGCAGCGTGGCCGGCTTCGGTGCCCAGGGTGCGAAGCCCCGTACCCGCGTGCGGGTGTAGAGGCGGCCCGAGACCGTGTTACGGCCAGCCGTGTCCATGGCCGTCATGCTGGCAGCGCCCGCGGGCCGGCTGGTCCGGATTCCGGCAGGTTCACCCTCTAGAACACCCTGGGTTGCCTCGCGTCTCTGCCGCACCCGTGCTGGTTCTGCGGCAGGAGGACAGGGCTGGCAAGGATGGTTCAGGCGGCCGGTGTCGGTGGCGACGGATTCGGGCGTGCCGTCGGGCCGGGCCGGCGGGTGCGTGGTAGCTCTTCGCTCGTGCTGTCCCTTCCTTCCGCGGGTCCGATGCTCGCCGCTCCCGTGGATGAACTCGTCTTGCCGCCGCATTTCGTCGCCGAGCCGAAGTGGGACGGGATCCGGGCCCTGGTGGCGATTTGGCCCAACGGGCTGGTGCTGGTGCGTTCGCGGCACGGTACGGACATGACGAAGGCGTTCCCCGAGATCGCGGCCGCGGCGCGGGCGGACCTGCCCGGCGACGTGCTGCTCGACGGGGAGCTGATCTCCTGGCGGGATGGCCGGCTGTCTTTCGCCGACCTCCCGCCGCGGTTGAACCGCTCCGCCGCGACGGCCGCGCGCCTGGCTGCGGCGGCGCCCGCGCATTTCGTCGCATTCGACCTGCTGCACTGGGGCGAGGACATGACCGCCCGCCCGTACGCCGAAAGGCGCGCCGCCCTCGAGGAGCTGTTCGCCGACTACCGGCTTGGCGGCACGTGGGCGCTGTGTCCGGCGAGCAGCGAACTGGCGGACGCCGAGGAGTGGTTGACCTGGTCAGTCGTGGGTCTGGAAGGGGTTGTGATCAAGGACGAGCGGGCCGCCTATCGCCCTGGCGCCCGCGGCTGGCGGAAGTACCGGGTGCGGCACAGTGCCGAGGCCATCATCGGGGCGGTGACCGGACGGCTGACGCGTCCGTCCAGCCTGCTGTTGGGCCGGTACGACGAGGGCGGCCGGCTGCGCTACACCGGCCGCACCACCCCGCTGTCCACCGCGGCCGCCGAGCAACTCACCGCCGCGCTCGCCCCCGCACCGGATGATCACCCCTGGGTGGGCCGGAGCTTCTCCGCCGGCTGGGGCAGTAGCGAGCAGCTGCACCCGACACTGGTCGCCCCCGAGCTGGTGGCGGAGGTCAGCGTCGACGTCTCCGTCGACGCCGGCCGCTGGCGCCACCCCGTACGCCTGCTGCGGCTGCGGCCCGATCTGACCCCCGGCAAGGTGCCTCTCTTCGGCGCCGACCACGCCTCGTGAGGTTCACCGCGGCCGGGCCGTGCCCCGCCACACCACGCCCGCGGCGGAGGGCGCGACGCTCTGGAGCCGTCAACGCCGGCGTTCGGGTCAGGCAGCACCGGGCGGACTCGGCAACGCCTTGCCCGCGGCGTCCTTCGCCGCATCGAGTGCCTGGGTGAGGGCCTCGGTTACGGTCGCGGCCGTGCCCGTCAGGTTCTCGAGCTCGGCAACCGCCAGGTCGTCGCGCGCGGTCCGGGCAACGAGCTCGAGCAGTTCACCGCCGCTGTCGGACAGCTCCCGGACCTGTCGCCACTCGGCTCGCCACTCGGCGTAGCGGCGATCGGCCGCGGCCACCTCGGCGGCGTAGCCCTCCAGCGCCTCAATGCGGCGGGTGATCCCCGCGAGGGACTGATCCAACGCGCTGCGGCCGGCCTGCCGCAGCTCCAGCAGGGAAGGGTTCTCGCTGTCGCCGTCGGCCTGCTGGTGGAACCTCTTCGCCCGCTGGGTGTAGTCGCGCAGCTCCTGCGCGATCTCCCATTCCTGGGCGGGCAGCTGCAGCCGGTTGCGGGAGTGGTCGATGAGGTCCTCGGCCTGGACTCGGGAGCGCAGCACGGCAGTGATCGCCCGCTGGGCGCGGGCGAGCAGGCGGGCGGCCCGCACGTCTAGCTCCTCCGGGAGGATGTAGCGGCCGTGCGCCTGGTGGACCTCGCGCATGCCCGCGTCCATAGCGGTCGCGCTCAGCACCCGCCACATCGCGGCCACCAGCCCGACACCACCGACCACTACGGCAAAGCCCAGCAGACCGTTACTCACCACCGTGTACGCCTTGTCGAGGTCGGGCACCACCTCGCTGGGCGGGTGTTCGTTGTCGATGCGGCTGGCCACGAGGCGGTGCAGGAGCCACAGCACTCCCGCGCAGATGCCTCCCAGGCTCACCGGGGCGACCGCTTCCCACCACGGACTTGCGGGCAGTTGGGGTGCGGGCTGATCGGCAGCATGCAGCAGGTCTTTGGACGCGTTACGCAAAGCCGAGCGCACCTCTGCCGGCAGTTCCGGATCGACGGCCATCCGCGCAGCGGACGCGTCGCCGGTGTGCTTGCGGAGCATCCTCTACCTCCCTCGCCCGCTATCGCTGTCCCCCGAGCTGGTGACGCCCTCGTTGTACTCACGGACGTACTCGAGCATGTGCCGGGGTTCGATGGCGGCCACCGCTTCCTCCTTCTGCAGCCGGCCGTTGACCTCTGCCTCGAAGGCAGCGGCCTCGAGCTCCGCGACCCGATGCGCCAGGAGCAGCGCCTCATCCCGACCGTGCGCGTACGCGACGGCTCGCCCGACATCGCTGACGTACTGCCAGCCCTCGCCCTCCACCCAAGCCCGCAGCCCGGTAAAGGCCCCGTCGGTCACCGCCCACCGGTCGACGTCGACGCGCTCGCGGCGCACCACGATCTCCGCGTACCCGCCGATCCCGCGGTCCGGGACCGGCACCCGGAACTCCACAACCAGCGCCATCTGCCGTCGCAGCACTTCGAGCTCGTTCACTGCTGCGCACCGTCCTTCTGTTCCAGCTCCTGGTGGGCCGCGAGTACACGGCGCAGCGTCGGCCACAGCAGGTCGTTCAGGCCGTACGCGGGGTCGATGAGGGTGAGCTGTGTGGCTTCATGGACGCTGCGCAGAGCGTCGCGGTGCAGCCCAGGCCACATCAACGCCAGTTCACCGGGGTCGAGGTGAACGCCGAAGCCGGTGTGCGGGTCGCCGCCCCAGACGGTGACAATCTCGCCCTTCGGGTGCTCTCCGGCCGCGTAGAGGCGGTGCGCGAAGACCAGCAGGCCGGCACGGCGGGCCGCATCGAGCAGCTGCTCGAGAAGGTGAGGGTCGGTGACGAACCCCTCGACGGCGGCGCGTTGCTCCCACGTCCGGCCGTCCGGGCCGGCCTCGATCTCGCCCGGCTGCGAGCCGATGGTGAGGAAGCCGGCACGACAGCACGCGGCGAGCGTGGGAATCAACTCGGTCGTCTCGTCGTCGGGGCCGTAGTTCGGGGCGTAGCCGGGCCAGGACGCGATCCGTCCCTCAAGCCAGGCGGCCATCAGCTCGCCGAGGTCGCCCAGAGTGCGGGCGGCGCGCCAGCGGCGCCGGTCGGCGCGGCTCATCCAGGGCCATACGGGCATGTGCGGGGCTCCTCTCGGGCAGAGGGCCGGTGCCAAGGGGCGCCGGCGCTCGTGGGTGGTCAGCGGGCGAGGATCTCGCGGTCGATGTCGGTGTGCTCCACCGCGACGCGGAAGTCGTCGCGCAGCCAGGTGCCGAGGGAGATCGCGAAGGCGACACTGCGATGACGTCCCCGTACACCTCCGACGGCGACGGTGACCGGGGCGGCGGACGGGTCGGCGCGGAAGGCGCGGACCGCCGCGGCGGTGGCGTCGAGGAGCGGCACGATGCCGTCGGTTCCCAGCACCAGGCGGTGAACCGGCTCGTCGCGGCCAGTGCGCTGGACGAGGTCGGGGTGTACGCAGGGGTCGCGGAAGGGGCGCAGGTCGAGGACGAGGTGCGCGTCGTCGACGTCGGCGGGGACGGCGTCGTCGTGGTGTCCGTAGCCGAACGAGACGATGCGCACCTCGGCCTCAAGGGCGAGCGCGGCGAGCTGCGCCTCGGCCTCGGCGAGCGCCTCCTCGAGGTCGTGGCCCGCGTAGTCGTTGAGCAAGGTCCGTAAGGTGGCCGCCTTGTGCTGGTGGTAGTCGAGGAGCTCCTCGCGGGTGACCCGCGACGGCTCGTCGCCGTACTCAGCAAGGGCACGCTTGGCGGCGGCGAGCTCGTCCTCATGGCCGTACTCGGCGGCGAGGTCAGCAGCGTTGAGCAGCTCGTCGTACGCGGCGCGGGTGGAGGTCTTGACGAGCAGCGTGTCGGCACGCCTCTGAAGGTTGATCATCGTCTCGAAGGCGGCGAAGTGATCGTTGCTGGTCATGTCTGGGTGCTCCTGGAGGGGTGGGTGGGGGCGCCGGGTGCCGGTGCCCCCACGGCGTGGGTCAGATGCCCTGGTAGGCGGTGACGGTGACGATGCCGTCGTGGGTGGCGTGTTCGGCGTGCATGAGCAGGCGGTGGAGGTGCCGGTAGCACGCGAACTGGTGCCGCGCCTTGCCGAGTCCGGGAAGCCCGGATTTGTTGACGGTGTAGGTCACGACGTGATCGGGCCGGGCGACACATCCGGGAGTGCTCGACTCGAAGGCGCCCACGCAGGCCGGGCGCGTGTCCTGGCTGAGCGTCTCCTGCTTGCCGCTGAGCTGCGTGTAGGCAGTGAATTCGTAGGCCATCGCACGGCTCCTTAGATGACGACGGCGCGGCCGGCGTCGGTGATGCGGAAGAGGTACAGGTGCTCGCGGTGCTCGCCGCTGGGATCGTCCTCGCCGCGGCGGTGGCCGCAGTCGTCGGTGTCGGCGGCGTAGCCGCCCCGTTCGAGAGCGCGTTTGTCGGCGTCGGAGATGCTGCACGGGTCAATCTGTCCGGCGGATCGCCGAGCTGCGGCGCACAATGCGTCGAATGCGCGGGGCGTGACTTTGAGGAGCAGCACGCTCCATTCCGCCAGCTCAGCTCGGTAGATGTCGCACGCCTCAAGCCAGTCCTCGAACTGCCCGGGGCTCCAGCCGGCGGGGTCGCCGTAAATGACCCGGAGGATCTGCGGGTCGGGGCTGCCGGTCATCAGATCACCGGGCCTTGTTCGTGTGCGGCCGGAGCATGGCGTGGCAGGCGCCAGCGTGGGTGTTGGCGTCCTCGAGGGTGGGTTCAATTCGGCGGGTGAAGAGGTCTAGCAGGGCCATGGGTGGGCGCTCCTTCTCGCGCTCGGATGGGTGGATGGGTGTCGGGGCGGCCGGCGAGTTGGCAGACCGGACGGCCGACCCGAGGCGGTGGTCAGTGGGCCCGGTCGTCAGCGGATTCGGCGACGAGGGCGAGTGCTGCGGCGGCGGTGTCGTGCAGGGTTTCGCGCACCGGCACGCCGTGGCGCCGGGCTACATAGATCAGGTACCGGTTCCGCTCGGGGTTGGGGCAGTCGGGCGGGCAGCCGAGGACCGCCCGGCCGGTGGCCACGTCGAGGCCGAACTCGACGTTGGTGGTGAAGCCGGGGAGGGTCGCCAGGTCGCGGGGAATCCAGAAGAGGATGGCGCTGGCCGTGGCGCGGGCGGCGGTCTCCCAGTCGACCTGGTCCTCGTAGCGGGCGGCGCGCTTGCCGAGGCGGGACTCAGGGCTGATGACGGTCAGCGGCTGCTGACCGGTCCACTGCTGGCGCAGCGCCATGGTGGCGGGGGGCCGCCAGGATGGGACGGCGGGGTTGAGC
>NZ_JAAKZV010000206.1 GCF_011044975.1 Streptomyces coryli
GGGGAGGGGAGGGGCGGCATGCCCCCTCACCACGCGGACTGCCGCCTTGCCTTCAGCCTCTTCTCCAGGACTGCCGCCTGGC
Organism: Streptomyces coryli; assembly: GCF_011044975.1. GTDB lineage: Bacteria > Actinomycetota > Actinomycetes > Streptomycetales > Streptomycetaceae > Streptomyces > Streptomyces coryli. The sequence continues at coordinate 83 of NZ_JAAKZV010000206.1, forward strand.
TCCATGCCCCGCCCGGGGACTGCCGCCTGGCTCCATGCCCCGCCCGGGGACGGCCGCCTGGCCAGGGACTGCTCCCGACGGCATGCCCAACCACCCCCCGGAACCACCGCCGGGCAGACCAAGGCGCCCGCCCCTCCTCCCTTCCGTAGCCAGCCTTCCAGCCCGCACCGGGACGAACCGAACCCGGCGACGCGGCCGTCACCATCCGATGCCAAGCCGCCCGCCCCGGAGGTTCAGCGCCTGCCCCGCAGCCAAACCGGATTGGTCATAGCCACCATCGCCCCCGGCAGCCCCGACGCCCCGCCATCCGCAGGCTGCTTGCGCACCTCAGCGCGCACATAGCCGGAGTAGGACGGCGTCGTACGCCACTCCGCCGTCCCCGACCCATCCGCCAGTTCCGTCGCGTAGAGCTGCCCCTCGTCCGTCATGAAGCGCACCTGCGCCCGCGCCGGACCGCCCGTCACCTTCAGCCGCACCGTCACGTCCGCGTCCTCAGCCACCCGCAGCCGGTCGCCGATCCCCGCATGCTCGCCCTGCGGCCCGTACGCGCCGAACTCCACTCCCACATCGGCCGACTCCGCCAGCCAGCTCCGTCCCGCCCTGATGCCGTCGAGCAGCGCCCGCCGCGACAGGTCCTCCGCATGCACCACCGTCTGCGGCAGGCCGACCACCTGCGGCTCCCGATGCGCGTCGCTATTGCCCAGCGCCGGAAGCCACTCGTCCTCGGCGACCAACAGGTTGTCCCAAGCCGCCAGCGCCAGCTCGTCATCGGCCGTCCACGGCCCGTTCCACACCTCCACCGCATCCGCGCCCTCGTACCCGAACTTCCACTGGCACCCAACAAACGGGCAGTTGGGATGCGCCGGCACCACCAGACCACCCGCCCGGTGAATCCGCCGCACATAGCGCTCGTACGCATCGTCAAGCGCCCGATAGCGCCAGTCCACGAACGTCCCCGGCTCCGTCCCCAGCGCCAGGTAGTGACCATTCCGGGTCGTGATCTCCTCACCGCAGAGGATGAGCAGGTCGTCGCCCCACAGCCCATCCCACGCGCCATGCCCCGACGTGGTGTTGTGCTCCGTCGTCGTAATGAAGTCCAGCTTCGCGGCACGCGCCGCGGCCGCCGCCTCCGCAGGCGTGCGCTTCCCGTCGGAGTGCACCGTGTGCAGATGGCAGTCCCCGCGATACCAGGCCCGCCCCCGCCCCCGCGCCCGCTCGGGCGGATACTTCGGCTTCGGAGTGCTGCCCTGCTCTCCGGCCCGCAGGGTGATGGTGACCTCGTAATCCATCCCCTCCGGCGCGATCGTGTACGGCCCGAGCACGACATTCCACGTCCCGGCCCGCACCGGCCCCGCCAGATACGCCGGCGTGGCCTCCTCCGCACTGATCGCGAACTCGGTCCTGCACCCCCCGGACCACCCCCGGAAGCCCTTCCCGCCCAGATCCGTACCGCGCTCGTCGAAGATCCCGATGTCGAGGGCATTGCCCTGCGTCCCCGCCGGGACGGTGGGCTTGTTGTACGTATACGAGACCGCGATCTCGCGCACGCCCTCCGGCACCTCGACCGGCAGATAGACGAAGTCAGGCGCACCGGGATCCAGATGCCCGGCGACCTTACGCGTCTCGTCCCGCCCCTCGGCGGCCCGCGCGAAGCTCACAGGTGCGAGCGTAGCCGCGACCGCCCCGGCCGCCGAGAGTTTGATTACGTCACGTCGTCGCTGCACGGGACCCCCTGGGGTGCGAGTGGCTGGCAGTATTGGTTGGGCTGGCGGACACGGTTGTACGCCGGAGTTACGCGCAAGGGAACGGGGCACGGCGCACTGGCTGTTTTCCGCGCTCGGCGCGACGATGTGCGGCATGCGCATTTCGGTCACGATCTTCCTCACCGACGAGACCATCCGCCCCGTCGAACTCGCCCGCGAGCTCGAGCAGCGCGGCTTTCACGGGCTTTACGTCCCCGAGCACACCCACATCCCCGTCAGCCGCGACACCCCCGCCCCCATGGGCGAGCCGCTGCCGCGCGAATACGGGCGCACCCTCGACCCCTTCGTCGCCCTCGCCCAGGCCGCCGCCGTCACCGACCGCCTGCACCTCGGCACCGGGATCACCCTCATCGCCCAGCACGACCCCATCGACCTGGCCAAGCAGGTCGCCACCCTCGACCACCTCTCCGGCGGCCGCTTCACCCTCGGCCTCGGCTTCGGCTGGAATCGCGAGGAGGCCGCCGACCACGACGTCGACTGGGCCACCCGCCGGGACCTCGGCCGCGACCGGATGGCCGCGATGCGCGCGCTGTGGGCGGCGGAGCCCACGGCCTACGACGGGAAGCACGCCTCGGTACAAGCCAGTTACGCCCACCCCAAGCCCACCCGCGGCGAGCGCGGCCCGCGCACGCTCCTCGGCGGGGCCGCCGGGCCGAAGCTCTTCGCGCACATCGCCGAGTACGGCGACGGCTGGATGCCGATCGGCGGCCGCGGCCTCGCCGAGGCGCTGCCCGAGCTGCGCCGCGTCTGGACGGACGTGGGCCGCGATCCGGCGGCCCTGGAGACGGTGCCGTACGCCACCCGCCCCACCCCCGGCAAGCTCGAGCACTTCGCGTCCCTCGGCGTCGAGGAGGTCGTCGCCCAGCTGCCGTCCGCCGGGCGGGACGAGGTGCTGCGCGCCTTGGACGAGTACGCGCAGTATCTCTGACTCTGGCCGGAGTGTCCGCTCGCCGCTACGTTGGTTCGGAAAGGACGGCAAGCGCCGCGCCTGGCAAGGGGGAAGCATCGTGCCGGAGCAGCCGAACCACGGAGACAGCGACCAGCCGCGGGATCCCTATGTGGGGCCGGATCCCTACGCGAAGCTGCCCCCGCCCCAGGGGGCGGGACTGCCGCAGTATCCCCAGCAGCAGGGCCCGTACGGCGGACCGCAGCCCATGCCGCCCCCGCCGGGCGCGCCGGCCAACGACTCCAAGACGCTGAGCATCATCGCCATCGTGCTCGGCTGCATATCCCTGTTCATCTGCCCGCCCCTCTTCGGCGGCGCCGCACTCGTCTGCGCCATCATCGCCAAGGTGCAGAACCGCCCGCTGAGCACGCCCGCCCTGGTCGTCGCGATCGTCGGCCTGGTCGGCGGCATCGGGATCGGCATCCTGCTCTGGAGCGCCGGCGTCACGTATGGGGCCTGACTTCACCTACGGCAGCTACGGCAGCTACGGCACCTACGGCAGCTGAACCCAGGAAGGCCCCCTGATCAAAAAGGTCCCCACCGCCCTCGGAAGTGTCAGCTCCCGCTCGTACCATCGACGAATGGACGCCTCGGCCTCGGACACGCCCCCCACCGCCAATGCCATGCGCCGCGCGCTGAAGCGGGCCCGCGACGGAGTCGCGCTCAATGTGGAGGAAGCCGCCGTCCTCCTCCGGGCCCGCGGCGACGACCTCGACGATCTCGCCGCGTCCGCCGCGGCGGTACGGGACGCGGGGCTCGCGGCCGCCGGGCGGCCCGGGGTGATCACGTACTCCAAGAGCGTCTTCATCCCGCTCACCCGCCTCTGCCGGGACAAGTGTCACTACTGCACGTTCGTGACCGTGCCGGGCAAGCTGCGGCGGGACGGGCACGGGATGTTCATGTCGCCCGACGAGGTCCTGGACATCTGCCGCCGCGGGGCCGAACTGGGCTGCAAGGAAGCCCTGATCACCCTCGGCGACAAGCCGGAGGACCGCTGGCCGGAGGCGCGCGAGTGGCTGGACGCGCACGGATACGACGACACCATCGCGTACGTCCGGGCCATCTCCATCCGCATCCTGGAGGAGACGGGCCTCCTCCCGCACCTCAACCCCGGCGTCATGTCTTGGACGGACTTCCAGCGGCTGAAGCCCGTATCGCCGTCGATGGGGCTGATGCTGGAGACCAGCGCCACCCGCCTCTGGTCCGAGCCGGGCGGGCCGCATTACGGGTCGCCCGACAAGGAGCCCGCCGTGCGGCTGCGGCACCTGGAGGACGCCGGGCGGTCGTCCGTGCCGCTGACGTCCGGGCTGCTGCTGGGGATCGGGGAGACGGCGGAGGAGCGGGCGGAGTCGGTGTTCGCGCTGCGCCGGGTGGCGCGGGCGTACCACGGCATCCAGGAGCTGATCCTGCAGAACTTCCGCGCCAAGCCGGACACCGCGATGCGCGGCATGCCGGACGCGGAGCTCGACGATCTGGTGGCGACGGTCGCCGTGGCGCGGCACATCATGGGCCCGGCGGGCGCGCTGCAGGCGCCGCCGAATCTGGTCGCGGGGGAGTACGAGCGGCTGATCGGCGCCGGCATCGACGACTGGGGCGGGGTCTCGCCGATCACCATCGACCACGTCAACCCCGAGAAGCCGTGGCCCCAGATCGACGAGCTCGCCGAGCGCTCGGCGGCGGTGGGCTTCGAGCTGGCGGAACGGCTGTGCGTGTATCCGGAGTTCATCCAGCGCGGCGAGCCGTGGCTGGATCCGCGGGTGCTGCCGCACGTGACCGCGCTCGCCGACCCGGAGACGGGCCTCGCGCTGCCGGACGCGCCCGTCGTGGGGCGGCCGTGGCAGGAGCCGGACGGCGGCTTCGAGTCCTTCGCCGCGCAGGGCCGTACGGACCTGCACCGCACGATCGACACCGAGGGGCGCACCGGCGACCGCCGCGACGACTTCGACGAGGTCTACGGCGACTGGGACGCGCTGCGCGAGGCGGCGGCCCCTGGCATGGCCCCGTCGCGCATCGACGCGGACGTGCGCGCGGCCCTGAAGCAGGCCGCCGACGACCCGACGCGCCTGACGGACGACGCCGCCCTCGCCCTCCTGCACGCGGAAGGCCCGGCCCTCGACGCCCTCTGCCGGATAGCGGATGAGCTGCGCCGCGACGTGGTCGGCGACGACGTGACCTACATCGTCACGCGGAACATCAACTTCACCAACGTCTGCTACACCGGCTGCCGCTTCTGCGCCTTCGCGCAGCGGCGTACGGACGCGGACGCCTACACCCTGTCGCTGGACCAGGTCGCCGACCGGGCCGAGCAGGCCTGGGACGTCGGCGCGGTCGAGGTCTGCATGCAGGGCGGCATCCACCCGGACCTGCCGGGCACGGCGTATTTCGACATCGCGCGGGCGGTGAAGGAGCGGGTGCCGGGCATGCATGTGCACGCCTTCTCGCCGATGGAGGTGGTCAACGGGGCGTCCCGTACGAACATGTCCATCCGCGACTGGCTGGCGGCGGCGAAGGAGGCCGGTCTCGACTCCATCCCCGGCACGGCGGCGGAGATCCTCGACGACGAGGTCCGCTGGATCCTGACGAAGGGCAAGCTGCCGACGGCCGACTGGATCAAGGTGGTGACGACGGCCCACGAGCTCGGCCTGCGCTCCTCCTCCACGATGATGTACGGACATGTGGACCAGCCCCGCCACTGGCTCGCCCACCTCCGCCTGCTGGCGCGGCTGCAGCAGCAGAGCGGCGGCTTCACGGAGTTCGTCACGCTCCCGTTCATCCACACCAACGCCCCGGTCTACCTGGCCGGCATCGCCCGACCGGGCCCGACGATGCGCGACAACCGCGCGGTGACGGCGATGGCCCGGCTGCTCCTCCACCCGCACATCACCAACATCCAGACAAGCTGGGTGAAGCTGGGCACCGAGGGCGCGGCGCAGATGCTCCGCAGCGGCGCCAACGACCTCGGCGGCACCCTGATGGAGGAGACGATCTCGAGGATGGCGGGCTCGTCGTACGGCTCGTACCGCTCGGTGAAGGACCTGGAGGCGATCGCCGAGGCGGCAGGCCGCCCGTCGAAGCCGCGCACGACGCTCTACGGCGAGGTCCCGGAGGAGCGCGTCAGCGCGGCCCGGGCGTCGGACGGACACCTGCCGGAGCTGCTGCCCATCGCAGACGCCTGACCCCGACCAGCCCAGTCCCTCGACCGCCCCTGGTCGATTACGCTTCGCGGATGACCGTCCCAGGCAGTCATCCGACGGAAGGGGCCCGAGTATGACGGAGCCGCCCGCGCAGCCGCCGACGCCGCCGGCGCAGCCGCCCCGTACCGCCTGGGGGCGCTCCGAGCAGCAGGACTTCCGCAGCCGAGTCCGCGGCTGCCTGCTCGGCGGAGCGATGGGGGACGCCCTGGGCGCCGGCATCGAGTTCGACTCCCTGGAGGCGATCCGGTCGGCCCACGGCCAGGAGGGCGTCACCGGCTACGTCCCGGCCTACGGCCGCCAGGCAGGTGCCATCACCGACGACACCCAGATGACCCTCTTCACCTGCGACGGCCTCATCAGGGCCCACGTCCGCCGCGACGCCGGCGGCTGGCACCCGCCCACCGACCTGCACGCCGCCTACCGCCGCTGGTACGCCACCCAGAACGACTGGGGCCCCGACGAGCGCAAGGACAGCGACGGCTGGCTCGCCCGCGAGGAGTGGCTCTACAGCCGCCGCGCCCCCGGCAACGCCTGCCTGGCAGGGCTCGCCGGCGGCCGCATGGGCACCATGGAGAAGCCCAAGAACCCCGACTCCAAGGGCTGCGGCGCCGTCATGCGCTCCGCGCCCTTCGGCCTGCTGATCGGCTGGGAGCCGCGGCTGGTCTTCCAGCTCGCCGGCGAGTGCGCGGTCCACACCCACGGCCACCCCACCGGGCACCTGGCGGCGAGCGCCTTCGCCGTCATCGTGCACGGCCTGGTCCGCGGCGCGTCGTTGCCCACGGCCGTACAGACGGCGCTGCAGCTGCTCGCGAACCGTCCGGGGCACGAGGAGACCACCGCCGCCCTGCAGGCCGCGCTCGCCGCCGTACGGGCCGGGCTGCCGACACCCGAGCGCCTGGAGTCCCTCGGCGAGGGCTGGACGGCCGAGGAGGCCCTGGGGATGGGCGTCTACGCGGCCCTGGCCGGCGAGGACATTCGCAGCGCACTCCTCCTCGCCGTGAACCACGGCGGCGACTCCGACTCCACCGGCTCCATCTGCGGCAATCTCCTCGGCACCATGCACGGCGACACGGCCCTCCCCCCGGAATGGCTCCCGGAGCTGGAGGGCCGCGCCACGATGCTGGAACTCGCGGACGACTTCGCCCTGGAGATGACCCACGGCCAGTCGCTGCACGCGACCGAGGGCTGGCTTACGCGGTACCCCCGGTGAGCTTCTTCGTCTCGACGGGCTCCGCGGGTGCCGGCACGGCGGCCGCGGCCGCGGCGTCGTCATCGTCGCTGTCGTTGATACGGGCCAGCACCGCGTCCCGCTCCGGGGTGTCCTCCGGCTTGATGTAGCCGATCGCGATGTACAGGATCAGCGACACCGCCAGCGGGATCGACACCTGGTACTCCAGCGGCACACCCGCGCCGCCGTCCTCGCTCAGCTGCCAGTGGATCGGGTAGTTGACCAGCCAGAAGGCGATGAGCCCCGCACCCCAGCTGACCAGTGCCGCCGTCGGCCCGGACTTCCGGAAGTTCCTGAGCATGCCCAGCATGAACGGGATCGCGATCGGCCCCATCAGCCCGGCCACCCACTTGATGACGACCGTGATGATGTCCTTGAACGTGGGCGAGTTGACCTGCGTGGCGATCGCCATCGACAGGCCCAGGAACACGACCGTCGTGACCCGCGCCGCGATCAGCCCGCCCCGGTTCGACCACCCGCGCGCCTTCTTCGACAGCACCGGCGCGACATCCCGCGTGAACACGGCCGCGATGGCGTTGGCGTCGGAGGAGCACATGGCCATCGTGTGCGAGAAGAACCCGACCACGACCAGGCCGAGCAGCCCGTGCGGCAGCAGCTGCTCGGTCAGCAGCCCGTACGAGTCCGAGCCGTCCGGCTTCTTGGCGTCCACCAGCAGCGGCGACATCCACATCGGGAAGAACAGCACGACCGGCCAGACCAGCCACAGAATCGCCGACAGCCGCGCCGAGCGCTCCGCCTCCTTGGCGTTGGCCGTGGCCATGTAGCGCTGCGCCTGGTTCCACATGCCGCCGTTGTACTCGAAGAGCTTGATGAACAGGAACGCCAGCAGGAAGATCGTTCCGTACGGCCCGACCAGCGGATCCGCGTGCCCCTGCAGCTCCGGCTCGTCCCAGACGCCGAAGAAGCCGCCGTGGTCGCCGAGTTCGGCCACCACCGCCACGAACATCGCCACACCGGCCAGCAGCTGGATCACGAACTGCCCCAGCTCGGTGAGCGCGTCCGCCCACAGCCCGCCGACGGTGCAGTAGATCGCGGTGACGCCGCCGGTGATGATGATCCCCTGGGTCAGGGTCACACCCGTGAACACGCTCAAGAGCGTGGCGATGGCCGCCCACTTGGCGCCGACGTCGACGATCTTCAGCAGCATCCCGGACCAGGCGAGCGCCTGCTGGGTCGGGATGTTGTAGCGGTTCTTGAGGTATTCCAGCGGCGAGGCGACGTGCAGCCGCGAGCGCAGCCGGTTCAGCCGCGGCGCGAACAGCTTGGAGCCGATCGCGATGCCGATGGCGATGGGAAAGGACCAGGTGACGAAGGACGTCACGCCGTATGTGTAGGCGATGCCGGCGTAACCGGTGAACATCACCGCGCTGTAGCCGGACATGTGGTGCGAGATGCCGGACAGCCACCAGGGCATCTTGCCGCCGGCCGTGAAGAAGTCGCTGACGTTGGACACCCGCTTGTGCGACCAGATGCCGATGGCCGTCATCACCGCGAAGTACGCGATGAGCACAGCCCAGTCGAGACCGTTCATGCCCCCTCCAGGGGTCGGGCGATGGGGTGGGTGCACTTCGCGGGATGGGAGGGATTGAACAGCCGTACGGCGGCAGGGGTCAAGACCTATGACGGTCATGTACGTGAACGAAGCTCAGCTTCCTGAACGATTTTACCGTCACTTGACCATTGCACGCGTTGTCCCGGACATGACCGGGGCCACACCATGGGCAGCGCACTTCGCTTGCAGAGAAGGTCAGTTGAGCGGTCCGCCGGTTGCGGGACCGGCGCCGCTCGCGGAAGGGGGCTCCCGGCTACCTCATCAACTCGCCGGCGTTCACCAGGATCGACTGCCCGGTGATCGCGCGCGCCCGGTCCGAGGCCAGGAAGATGGCGGCCTCGGCCACGTCCCCGTCGGTCGCCAGCTCCGGCAGCGCCATCCGCTTCGCGAGCCGGCCCAGCACCTCGTCCTCGGGCACCCCCTCGGACTGCGCGGCGAACTGCACGTATCCCTGCACCGGCGGGCCCCACATCCAGCCCGGCTGCACGGTGTTGACCCGGATACGGTGCGGACCCAGCTCGCGGGCGAGGCTGTACATGGCCGAAACCAGCCCGCCCTTCGAGGCGGCATACGCGGCCTGCCGCACCTCGCTCGGCGCGGCCACGGACGACTGCGTGCCGATGAAGCACACCGAGCCGCCGCGCTCCTTCAGCGCGGGCAGGCAGGCGCGGGCCATCCGCAGGCTGCCGAGCAGATTGACGTCGACCACGCGCCGCCAGGTGTCGAAGTCCGCGTCCTCGAGACCGCCGAACTCGGTGTCGAGGGCGGCCACCTGGACGATCGCGTCGATCCCGCCGAAGCGCTCGACGGCCAGCCCGGCGAGCGCCCGGCACTGCTCCTCGTCGGCGATGTCGGTCGCCCGCCAGGCGGTGCGCGCACCCCCCGGATCGATCTCGGCCGCGGTCTTCTCCAGCCGCTCGGCCTTCCGGGCGCCGAGCACCACGTTGGCCCCGTCGCGCAGCGCCGCGACCGCGACCTGCTTGCCGAGCCCCGGCCCGACGCCGGTTACCAGCACGGTCTTGCCCTCGAGCAGCGTCATCGCGGCGACCTCCGGCACAACTCTGGTGTCTGATCTGACGGTCCGTCAGAGTAGAGCAGGCCGAGCGAAGGAGGAAGCGCAGTGACTGCTGAGATGTACGGCGAGCTGGCCGCCACCGGGCCGTACGGGGTCCGCCCCGGCCACGCCCTGATCACCATGGTCGAGCCGCACCCCGGCCACGAATACGCGTACAACCGCTGGTACGAGGACGACCACTACATCGCCGGCGCGATGGCGATGCCCTGGATCTTCGCGGGCCGCCGCTGGGTCGCCACCCGCGACCTGCAACACCTGCGCTACCCGGACAAGTCGGCGGTCGCCGAGCCGGTCACGACCGGCTGCTACATCTCGGTCTACTGGATCACCGAAGGCCGCTACGACGAGCACATGCGCTGGACGGTCGGCATCAACAAGCGCCTCAACCGCGACGCCCGCGTCTACCGCGACCGCACCCACGTCTTCACGGCCTTCCAGGACCACGCCGCGACCATCTACCGCGACGGCGCCGCGGGCCCGCGCGACTTCCACGCGCTGGACCACCCGTACAGCGGGCTGATCGTCCAGGTCATCGACGCAGAAGACGCGGCGCAGCGCGAGGAGTTGCTGGAATGGCTGCGCGCCAAGCACCTGCCGCGCCGCCTCGCCGGCACCCCGACGGCCATGGTTACGGCCTTCAAGCCGACCCCGCTGCCGGGCGACCGGATGTCGTATGTGAAGCAGGTCGAGGGCGTCGACAACCGCCTCACCCTGCTGTGGTTCCTGGAGACCGACCCGCGCGAGGCATGGGAGGCGCACTACGCGGACCTCGACGCGGGCGTGACGGAAGCGGGCCTGGGGAGGACGGAGTTGGTAGCCCCCTTCATCCCGACGGTGCCGGGGACGGACCGCTACGTGGATGAGCTGCGCTGAGCGGGGGTCTGGGGGCCTCGCCCCCAGGTTCTTTGAGTAGCGGACCCCAGCACAGCGCAGCGTATGGCCGAGCCCCCTCGGCCGGGACGGCGGACCAGTCGAGAGGGCTCTTCAGTTACTGCCGATATTGCGGGTTCTGCCATGTGCTGTGGTGACTCCTTGCGGAGGTGGGGTCAGACGGTGCCGAACGTGCCGTTCCTCACCTCGTGCACGAAAGCCGTCCACGACTCCGGGTCGAAGCCGAGCGCCGGGCCTTCCGGGTCCTTCGAGTCACGAACCGCGACCTTCCCGGGGGTCGGCGACTTGATCTCCACGCACGCACCATTGCCGGCTGAGTAGGACGACTTGGTCCACTGCTCCGTGGCGCCTTCCTGAATTGCCATGTTCGCTCCGGTTCTTGCCTGTTGGGTGTTGCTCGATCGGATCGGATACGGCGCCAATCAGATGCTGTGCCTATCTGTTCATTGGCGCGCGCGAACGACGCTACCGCCCAACATCATGCGGAGAAGATGACTTTCACCCGACCGGATGGCATATTCCAGCTGCCTCTTCCGCCGCCGCCAGGCGGAGGTGTACGGTGCCCGACACTCGCGTACCCGCAGCTGGAACGATCATTCATCCGGACTGCCGCGCGTACTTCTTCGCCTGCTCGGAGATCATTTTCCGAGTCTCCTCGGCATTCAGCGCCTGAGCCCGCAGATGCTCGTACATCATGCTGTAACTCTGCACGTCATTGGGCTTCTCGAGATACAGGTCGCTGGTGACGCCCTCGAGATAGACCACCGAGGAATCCGTCGCCTCGGGGAATTCCAAGATCGCATACTGCCCGGTGACTCCCGGGTGCGCGCCCACGCCGAACGGCATGACCTGGACCGTGACATGGGGATACTGCGAGACCTCGATGAGATGGTCGAGCTGCTCGCGCATGATCGCGTCATTGCCCACCTTGCGGTGCAGCGCCGACTCGTCGATCACGGTCCACAGCCGCAGCGGTGGCTCACCGTCGCTGCCCTGTATGCGCTCCTGCCGCCGCATCCGCACCTGCACCCGCTTGTCGACGTCGGCCTGCGAGATCTCCGGCAGCGCGCCGGCGATGACGGCCTCGGCGTAATCGCGGGTCTGCAGCAGCCCGGGCACGATCAGCGACTCGTAGATCCGCAGGCTGGTGGCGTCCGTCTCCAGGCCGATGTAGACGGAATACGGCATGTCGCCGAAGGCGTGCCACCAGCCCTGCTGGCGGGAGTCCTTGGCCATCTGCATCAGGGAGTCGACGACGCGGCGGTCCTCGACCTCGTAGACGCCGCAGAGGTCGCGGACGTCGCGCTGGCTGATGGAGCGGCGGCCGTTCTCGAGGCGGCTGATCTTGGACTGGGAGACCAGCAGGCGCTCGGCCACCTCTTCCGCCGTCATCCCCTTGAGCTCGCGGAGACGTCGCAGCTCCTGACCCAGGCGGCGGCGCCTGACAGTGGGATTGACGTTGGACGGCAAGGGAGTTGCCACCTCCGGAGGCTGATGAACTGATTCTTGTTCAGCAGCCTGCCACCACCGGTCGCCGATCGCCCCGTAAACGGCCTGATACCCCTGGAAAACGCGGAAAAAGAGCCCTGTCCAGTCAGAGGACTTGACTGGACAGGGCTCCTGCGGCTCCCGAACCGGGTCTGTCGCCGTGGTGCTGACCTGCTGTGACGCTGATTTTTTCGGTGTGGTGCCAAGTGGTGCATTTGATGCTTGGTGTCCGAGCCTTGCCTGATGCGTTTACTGCCTGTTGCTTCCGCGGTACCTCAGCGCACCGCGGTCGCCCGGATCATGCCCGGACGCCGTGACTGCGCAGGCATCCCCGCGGGCTCCGCGACCGCGGACCTGAGACCGGCCGGCTTGCGGCTGCCTCCGGCCGGGGCGCGGCGTGGCTGGGCGGCGACGCCGTTCTGGACGTCCATCACCGCGTGGGCCACGAGACCGCCCATCGGGTCGTGCCTGATCAGATCCCGCAGCCTGGAGCGTGAGGACCGCCCCTCGTTGCCGGGATAGAGGTGCTTGCCGAGCCCGATGGCGTGCGCCAGCGCGGCAAGCGCGGCGGTCCGCGGGTCCGGCGGTACGCCGGTGCGGATCGCACTGTCCAGCCGGGCTCTGATCTCCCGGCTTATGGCTGTCTCCGTCGCCTGGTAGCGCGTCGTGGGCAGCACCCCGCACATCTGGCCGGTGACGGCGGACACCATGCCGCACCGTTCGAGATGTGAGAGATAGGTCTGGCGCAGCCCCAGGCGGGGTCCGCCAATCCAGTTGACCGCCCGCACCGGGCTGCCGCGGCGGCGCAGCAACTCGAGCGCGTGATCCAGGGTCGGATCTCCTGTCGGCCGTGGCAGCACCACGGCGATACGATCCCCATCAGGGGCTATCCGTCCGGCCAGGGCCAGCTCTACTAGCTGCGCTCCAGCCAGACCAAGGTCAAGCGACTGCGGCTGCGCTGTGGTACCCGTGGCCGGGTCCAAAGCGAGCAGCAGAAGCTCCTCCGGAATGGTTCTGCGGCTCCTGCCCATCCATGCCTCCCCGCGTGGATGTACGACAGGGTGACCCCTCTCACATTCATCTGTCGAGAGTGCGTGTCGGGAATGGACGGGAACCTCTAGGTATGTCGTTGTCGTCCTACGGGGCGAGCGGGGCTTTTCGGCCCCGCTTGCGCGAGCCCCGTATCGTGGGGCGTTCGGGGAGTCGGACGGACGACCGACTGGGCGACGCGGGCGAGACGTCTTACGAGGAGGGCATCGGTGGCGGGCGAGACCCCCGGCAAGTCTGGGCAGCGACGATCGTCGGGGGCGACGAGCGGCAAGGCGCGCGATCCGCGTCTCGAGATGACGACGGAACGCGAGGCGGCCGACGCCGCCGAGGGCGTGGACGCGGACGAGCGGGTGGGTGGTTCCGCGCCCGGCGAGAATGCGCCTGCGGCGCGGCAGGACTCGAGGACGATGGTGTTGCCGGGGGCGCGGGATGCGGATGCCGCCGGGGAGGCGGATGGGGCTGAGTCTGCGGCTGGGGCCGATGCTGAGGCGGGGTCCGATGCCACGTCCGACTCCGGGGCCGGCTCTGAGGGCGATGGGACCGAGGCTGGCGCGACCGCGGCTGAGGCGACCGGGTCCGAGACTTCCGCGACCGCGGCTGAGGCGACCGGGTCCGAGACTTCCGCGACTGAGGCGGCCGCCGCCGGGAGCGAGGCGGATGAGGCCGGGGGCGAGGCGAGCACCGCTGCCGATGCCCCCGTTCGTGACAGGAAGACGGCCACCATCCGGGTCGCCGAGCCCGAGCCGGACAACGAGCGGCTGCGCGCGGCCGTGGCCGCCTGGGTGGCCCAGGCAGGCGACGGCGACGACGAGACGGACGCAGACGCCACCGACGACACCGCGAACGGCTCCGCGGACACCGGCACGCCGGCCCGCCCGATAACCGCGCTCACCCGAGCCTTCCGCCCCGCCCCCACGGAGCCGACCGAGTCGGACGATTCGGAGCCGGCGGAGCCGAAGGCGGAGAAGACGGAACCTGAGCCTGAGGCTGCAGCGGCGGCTGACGCTGAGGACGAGGTCGCCGCGGCGGCCGACACCCAGACTGAGACCGAGCGCGAAGACGTGGCCCCGGCTGCCGACAGCGCGCCCCAGCCCGAGGATGCGGCCGCCGACACCAAGCCCGAGCCGGAGGACGCGCCCTCGGCGCCTGGCACCAAGGCCGAGCCCGAGGACACGGCCCCGGCGGCCGGCGCCAAGGCTGCGAGCGCGGCTGGTGCTGGTGCTGGTGCCAAGGCTGACGAGAAGCCGGAGCCGGTTGCGCCCGCCACCAGGGACACCCCGACCACCGCCTTCCGCGCCACGGGTCCCGTAGCGGACGAGAAGGCGGGCGACGAGCCCAAGGCGGACGCCAAGCCGCAGCGCGACGCCGATACGGCGAAAAGCGCCGCCGCGGCAGAGGCCCCCGCCGACAAGACGGACGACGCGAAGTCGGGCGACACGGACAAGCCCGCCGAGCCCCCGGCCAAGACCTCGCTGCCGACCCGAACCGCCGGAGCGACGGCTGCCGCAGACGCCAAGAAGCCCGGCACCGACCAGCCCGCCGCCGAAGGCGACGCCGCTGCGGCCGAGCCTGCGGCCCGCAAGGCTGCGGACGAGGACTCCGCCGCCGAGCCTGGTGCGGAGAAGCCCGCGACCGCCAAGCCGGACGAGCCCGCGGCTGAAAAGCCCGCCACCAAGCCTGTCGCCGACAAGCCCGCAGCCGACAAGCCTGCCGCCGCGCAGCCGCCTGCGGCACCGCCCGCGGCCGAAAAGCCCGCGACCAAGCCCGCGCCCCAGAAGCCCGCGGCCGCGCAGCCGCCTGCCGCGCAGCCCGCGACCGAAAAGCCCGCCGCCGCGCAGCCCGCCGTCCCCC
>NZ_JAAKZV010000207.1 GCF_011044975.1 Streptomyces coryli
CCTCCCGAAAGTCCCACCCCCGCCGGGCCCAAAGTCCCGGCCCTTTGTCTTAACTCGGACACTAGGCGTTTTAGTAGGCCGAAAATGGGTGTGCGTCACCCCACACGCACATAAAGAAAAACGCCCCTCCGGCGGGACTTTTTCCAATTCCGGCGGGACCTTCGGCCCGCCCGTGCCACAATGACGCCATGACCCTGTTCCGCGACGACGGCATCGTGCTGCGCACCCAGAAGCTGGGCGAGGCGGACCGGATCATCACGCTGCTCACCCGCGGCCACGGCCGGGTCCGGGCGGTGGCCCGGGGGGTACGGCGCACGAAGTCGAAGTTCGGCGCCCGGCTCGAGCCGTTTTCCCACGTCGACGTGCAGTTCTTCGCCCGCGGCGGGGAGCTGGTCGGGCGCGGGCTGCCCACCTGCACGCAGAGCGAGACCATCGCCCCGTACGGCGGCGGCATCGTCGCGGACTACGGCCGCTACACCGCCGGCACCGCGATGCTGGAGACCGCCGAGCGGTTCACCGACCACGAGGGCGAGCCCGCCGTCCAGCAGTACCTGCTCCTCGTCGGCGCCCTGCGCACCCTCGCCGGCGGCGACCACGCCCCGGGCCTGGTCCTCGACGCCTTCCTGCTCCGCTCCCTCGCCGTGAACGGCTACGCCCCGTCCTTCGGCGCCTGCGCGAAGTGCGGGCTGCCCGGGCCGAACCGGCATTTCTCCGTGTCCGCGGGGGGCGTGGTGTGCGGCGACTGCCGGGTGCCGGGTAGCGTCGTACCGTCCCCGGAGGCGGTCGCGCTGCTCGGCGCGCTGCTCACCGGCGACTGGGAGGCCGCGGACGCGGCCGAGGCCCGGCACGTACGGGAAGGCAGCGGCCTGGTCGCCGCCTATCTGCACTGGCACCTGGAGCGCGGGCTGCGGTCGCTGCGGTACGTAGAGAAGTAGGCGCAAAGAAGCAGGGACGGGAAGGCGGAGTATCCACATGGCACGTCGAGGGATCCTGGGCCGGCCGCGCCGGGAGTACCGGGCTCCGGACCCGCACCCGTCGGGCGCCAGGCCGCCGAAGCTCCCCGGCGAGCTGGTGCCGGGTCACGTGGCGATCGTCATGGACGGAAACGGCCGCTGGGCCAAGGAGCGCGGGCTGCCGCGCACCGAGGGACACAAGATCGGCGAGTCCGTCGTCCTCGACGTGGTCAAGGGCTGCATCGAGCTCGGCGTGAAGGACCTCTCCCTCTACGCCTTCTCCACCGAGAACTGGAAGCGCTCGCCCGACGAGGTCCGCTTCCTGATGAACTTCAACCGCGACGTCATCCACCGCCGCCGCGACGAGCTGGACGCGCTGGGCGTACGGATCCGCTGGTGCGGCCGCATGCCCAAGCTGTGGAAGTCCGTCGTCAAGGAGCTCCAGGTCGCCGAGGAGCAGACGAAGGACAACGACGCGATGACGCTGTACATGTGCGTCAACTACGGCGGCCGCGCCGAGATCGCCGACGCGGCGGCGGCGCTGGCGGAGGACGTGCGCGCGGGGCGGCTCGACCCGTCCAAGGTCACCGAGAAGACCTTCGCGAAGTACCTCTACCACCCGGACATGCCGGACGTGGACCTCTTCATCCGCCCCTCGGGCGAGCAGCGCACGTCCAACTACCTGATCTGGCAGAGCGCCTACGCCGAGATGGTCTTCCAGGACATCCTCTGGCCCGACTTCGACCGCCGCGACCTGTGGCGCGCCTGCCTCGAGTACGCCTCCCGCGACCGCCGCTTCGGCGGCGCGCTGCCGAACGAGGTCGAGGCGGAGACCACCGGCGCATGAGGCACTCGGCCGGCCGACTCGCCGGGGCCGGGCTCTGCCTGCTGCTCGCGGCCATGCTGCTGGTGCTGAGCCAGAGCCTGGCCATCGAGGCGGAGAACCCGGATGAATTCCCCGGGATACGGGACAACAACGCCGTCTTCGTCCTCGCGGCGGTGGGGCTCGCGGTGCTCGGCATCGGCGGCGCGGTGTTCATCACGCGCCGGGCCGGGCGGACCGCCCTCACGGTGGTGGCGGTGCTCGCCGCCGTCCTGGTGGTCGTGGGTGCGTACCGCATCTACACCCTCGCGCCGATGCTGGAGTGCTCGACGAACAGCGTCGCGCGCGAGGCCGACGGCAGCTACACCTGCTACGACCGCTGACCCGCCGCGGCAGCGCAGTCCGCGCAGGTGCCGAAGATCTCCACGGTGTGCGCCACGTCGACGAAGCCGTGCTCGTCGGCGATGGCGTCCGCCCACTTCTCCACCGCGGGCCCGTCGACCTCGACGGCCTTGCCGCACACCCGGCAGACCAGGTGGTGGTGGTGCTCGCCGGTGGAGCAGCGCCGGTAGACGGCCTCGCCGTCGCCGGTGCGGAGCACGTCCACGTCGCCGGCGTCGGCGAGCGACTGCAGGGTCCGGTAGACCGTCGTCAGGCCCACGGACTCGCCGCGATGCCGGAGCAGATCGTGCAGCTCCTGGGCACTGCGGAACTCGTCCACCTCATCCAGCGCCGCCGCCACAGCGGCCCGCTGCTTGGTCGAGCGTCCGCGTACGGGGGGGCCTGCGGTAGTCACCCTTGCCTCCTGCTCACGTTGCTGCTGCCCGTCGCTGCATCCCGACGGGCCATTGTGCCAGGGCGGCGGAGCGTGACGTCATGCCCGGGCTGCCGCCACCGGCTCCCTGGCCCCGTCGCCGCCGTCCTTCATCGCCTTCGCCCGCCGTCGCGCCAATGGCGTCGCCAGCGCTGTGACCAGGGCAAACAGTGCGATGGCAAGCAGCACGATGGAGGCGCCGGGCGGCACGTCCACGTAATAGGAGAAGACCGTCCCGGAGAGGGTGGTGACCACCCCGAGCGCGATCGCGCCCGCGAGCGTCACCGCGAAGCCGCGCGCCAGCTGCTGCGAGGTCGCGACCGGGATCACCATCAGCGCCGATACGAGCAGCAGCCCGACCACCCGCATCGCCACCGTGACGGTGACCGCGGCGGTGACCGCGAGCAGCAGGTTCAGCGCCCGCACCGGCAGCCCGGTGACCTTCGCGAACTCCTCGTCCTGGCAGACGGCGAAGAGCTGCCGCCGCAGCCCCAGCGTCACCAGCAGCACGAACACCGACAGCCAGCTGATCGCGACGACGTCGGAGTCGGCGACCGTGGTCACCGAGCCGAAGAGGTACGTGGTCAGATTCGCCGTCGAGCCGTCGGGCGCGAGGTTGATCAGCATCACGCCGCCCGCCATGCCGCCGTAGAAGAGCATCGCGAGGGCGAGATCGCCGCGGGTCTTGCCGTACGACCGGATCAGCTCCATGATCACCGCGCCCGCGGAGGCGACCAGGACGGCCGTCCACACCGGGTTGGTCTGCATCAGGAAGCCCAGCGCGACGCCGGTCAGCGCCACGTGGCCGATGCCGTCGCCCATGATCGCCTGGCGGCGCTGGACGAGGTAGATGCCGACGGCGGGCGCGGCGATGCCGACGAGCAGCGCGGCCAGCAGGGCGCGCTGCATGAAGGCGGGCTCGAGGAAGTTCATGTGAGGAGTCCCGTCCGGTCGGGCTCGGACTCGGGGTCCGGGTGCGGGTGGCAGGCGAGGTCGTGGACGGCGGCGGCGTCGCGGGCCTCGGAGCGGCCGTAGATCTTCTCCACGAGGCCGGACTTCAGCACCACCGTGCGGTCGATGAGCGGCTGCAGCGGGCCCAGCTCGTGCAGCACCAGCAGCACCGAGGTGCCCTCGGCGACCTGCTCGCGCAGCGCGTCGGCGAGGATCCGCTGGCTGGCCAGGTCCACCCCGGCCAGCGGCTCATCCATGATCAGCAGCTCCGGCTCACCGGCCAGCGCCCGGGCTATCAGCACCCGCTGGTGCTGGCCGCCGGAGAGCTGATTGACCGAGTCGCGGGCGTGGCCGCGCATGCCGACCAGCTCCAGGGCCCGGTCCACGGCCGCCCGGTCCCCACGGCCGAGCGGCCGCAGCCGGGTGCGGGAGAGCCGGCCGGACGCCACGACCTCCCGCACACTCGCGGGCACGCCGCTCGCGGCGGTGGAGCGCTGCGGTACGTATCCGATCCGCTGCCACTGCTTGAAGCGGTGGATGGGGGCGCCGAACAGCTCGATCCCGCCGGACGTCAGCGGCACCTGCCCGACGACGGCGCGCACGGTCGTGGACTTCCCGGACCCATTCGCCCCGAGCAGCGCCACCACCTCACCCCGCTCGACCTTCAGATCGATCCCACCCAGGACGGGCCGCCCGCCGAGCGAGGCGGTGGCGTTGCAGAGACATATCGCGGGCTCGAGAGGCATGGCGTTGGGTCCTTTGACGATCCGGGGTCAGCTCGCGCCGAGCGCCTTCTGCAGGGCCTTGAGGTTGGCCTCCTGCACCGAGATGTAGTCCTGGCCGCGGGACTTCTTCGTGATGCCCTCGATCGGGTCGAGGACATCGGTCTTCAGGCCGAGGTCGGCGGCGAAGGTCTTGGCGGTCTTGTCGCTGACCAGTGTCTCGAAGAAGACGGTGGTCACCTTGTCGTGCTCGGCGACCTCGTGCAGCTCCTGCATGCGCTTGGCGCTGGGCTCGGACTCCGGGTCCAGGCCCTTGATCGACTCCTGCACGAGCCCGTACCGGTCGGCGAGGTAGCCGAAGGCGGCGTGGGTGGTGAGGAAGGTGTCGGTCTTCTTGTTCTTCAGGCCGTCCTTGAACTGCCCGTCCAGCTTGTGCAGCCGGTCCTTCAGGTTCCCGGCGTTCTTCTTGTACGCGTCCGCGTGGTCCGGGTCCGCCTTGGCGAAGGCCTTGCCGACGCCGTCGGCCATCTGCGCGTACCGGACCGGGTCGATCCACACGTGCGGGTCCTTGCCCTCTTCACCGTGATCGTGGCCCTCGTGGCCGCCCTCTTCCTCGGCGTGGTCGCCCTCGGCCTCGTGCTCGTGGCCGTGCCCGTCCTCCTCGGTGCCGTGCTTCTCGAGGGAGGTGAACTTCGAGGCCTCGATCGTGTTCTTCACGTCGGCCTGCTTGATCGCCTCGTCGACGGCGGGCTGCATGTCCTTGAGGTAGAGGATCACCCCGGCGTCGGTCAGCTCACCGGTCTGCTGCGGGCTGAGCTCGAGGTCGTGCGGCTCGGTGCCCGGCTTGGTGAGGGTGGAGACCTCGGCGTGCTTGCCGCCGATCTCCTCGGCGAGGAACTGCATCGGATAGAACGACGCGGTCACCTTGAGCTTGCCGTCGTCGGTGGTGGTGCCCGAGGCCGAGTCGGAGCAGGAGGACAGGGCCAGCGCGCCGGCGGCGGCCAGCGCGGCGGGGGCTATCAGACGGCGACGTATGTTCATGAATGCCATTTTCATCAAAACTGGAAATGATTGTCAACTGCCTGCCCGGCACCCCGGCCGGCCGTCCTCATCGCGCCCCGCCCCCGACCACCCCGATTTGCTGCGCAGCCCGGGGCCGCCGGTACGCTGTAGCACTGCTTAGCCGCCGTAGTAACCGCCGTAAAAAGAAGAGAGCACCGTGGCCGCGGACAAGATCGACACCATCGTCAGCCTCAGCAAGCGCCGGGGCTTCGTCTACCCGTGCAGCGAGATCTACGGCGGACAGCGCGCCGCCTGGGACTACGGCCCTCTGGGAGTCGAGCTGAAGGAGAACATCAAGCGCCAGTGGTGGCGCGCGATGGTCACCTCGCGGGAGGACGTCGTCGGTATCGACTCGTCCGTCATCCTGGCCCCCGAGGTCTGGGAGGCTTCCGGCCATGTAGCCACCTTCACCGATCCGCTCACCGAGTGCACCTCGTGCCACAAGCGCTACCGCGCGGACCACCTCATCGAGGCGTACGAGGCCAAGCACGGCCGCGAGCCGGAGAACGGCCTCGCCGACATCAACTGCCCGCACTGCGGCAACAAGGGCGGCTTCACCGAGCCGAAGCAGTTCTCCGGGCTGCTGTCCACGCACCTCGGCCCGACGCAGGACTCCGGCTCGGTCGCGTATCTGCGCCCGGAGACCGCGCAGGGCATCTTTACGAACTTCGCCGCCGTGCAGCAGACCTCGCGCAAGAAGCCGCCGTTCGGCATCGCGCAGATGGGCAAGTCCTTCCGGAACGAGATCACGCCGGGGAACTTCATCTTCCGGACCCGTGAGTTCGAGCAGATGGAGATGGAGTTCTTCGTCAAGCCGGGCGAGGACGAGCAGTGGCACGAGTACTGGATGCAGCAGCGCTGGGACTGGTACCGGGGCCTCGGCATCCGCGAGGAGAACATCCGCTGGTACGACCACCCCAAGGAGAAGCTGTCCCACTACTCCAAGCGGACGGCTGACATCGAGTACCGGTTCAACTTCGGCGGCACCGAGTTCTCCGAGCTGGAGGGCGTCGCCAACCGGACCGACTTCGACCTGGGCGCGCACTCCAAGCACTCCGGCCACGACCTGTCGTACTTCGACCAGGAGGCCGGCGAGCGCTGGACGCCGTACGTGATCGAGCCGGCGGCGGGCGTCAACCGGGCCATGCTGGCCTTCATGCTCGACGCGTACGTCGAGGACGAGGCGCCGAACGCCAAGGGCAAGATGGAGAAGCGCACCGTGATGCGCCTCGACCCGCGGCTCGCGCCGGTCAAGGTGGCCGTGCTGCCGCTGTCCCGTAACCCGGAGCTGTCGCCGAAGGCCAAGGGCCTGGCGCAGACGCTGCGGTCGCACTGGAACATCGAGTTCGACGACGCGGGCGCGATCGGCCGCCGGTACCGGCGGCAGGACGAGATCGGCACCCCGTTCTGCGTGACGGTGGACTTCGACTCGCTCGAGGACAACGCGGTGACCGTCCGCGAGCGCGACACCATGAAGCAGGAGCGGGTGTCGCTCGACCAGATCGAGTCGTACCTGGGCGGCCGCCTCATCGGCTGCTGATTCCTGCGCTACGAGCACTGGGCCCCCTCCCGCCACCGGGAGGGGGCCCAATCCGTGCCGCCCCCGGCCCCGAACAAGGTGACACCGGCCCGCAGCGTGCGGGCCGCGTGCCACTTCATGGGGGCGTATATGCGTAACAGGACAGTGATCGGCGTCGTCGGGCTCGCCGCGGCGGCAGCCGCCACCGTGGGGGTCCTCGGGGGCTCCGTCTCCGGGGGAGCCTCGGGCGGCGAGGACCAGCAGGTGGAGGCGGCTGCCGCCAAGGGCTACGGGGTCGTCGACCGGGCCCAGGACGCGAAGCTCTCCGCCGTCGGGCTCACCGACGACGGGCGTCTTGCGGCCTTCCGGGTCGGCGTACCGGAGGCGGCCAAGAGCCTCGGCAAGGTCAGCGGGCTCAAGGGCGACCAGAAGCTGATCGGCATCGACTACCGGGTGCAGAACAACAAGCTCTACGGCGTCGGCGACATGGGCGGCATCTACACGATCGCCACCGCGGGCGCCGAGGCCACCAAGGTCTCCCAGCTCACCGTCGCCCTGCAGGGCAAGAGCTTCGGCGTCGACTTCAACCCCGCCGCCAACCGGCTGCGCGTCATCAGCGACACCGGCCAGAACCTCCGGCACAACATCGACGACGCGGCAGGCGCACCCGCCGCGGGCACCACCGCCACCGACGGCAACCTCACCAACCCGCCCGTGCCGCCGGCGCCCGCGCAGATCGCGACCGGCGTCACCGCCGCCGCGTACACCAACAACGACCTCGCCGCGACCACCGCGACCACGCTCTTCGACGTCGACACCGCCCTGGACCAGGTGTCGGTCCAGTCCCCGGCGAACGCCGGCAACCTCGCCCCCACCGGCAAGCTCGGCGTCGACACGGGCCCCGCGGCAGGCTTCGACATCTACACCGCGAAGGACGGCGACAACACCGCGTTCGCCACCCTCGACGTGTCCGGCAAGCAGAAGCTCTACCGTGTCGACCTGCTCAACGGCCAAGCGGACGCGGTGGGTTCGTTCCCCGACCGCGGCCGGATCGTGGACCTGGCAATTGCCTTGAATCAGGGCTGAATCAGCCCCTGAACCAGGGTGAGAATCCCGGGGAGTGCTGTCGCGGGTGCGCAAGTTGCTGCACACTGGGGCCGATTTCGCTGACTTACCAGGAGGCGTGATGCACCACGCGATGGCGACGAGCCGGGTGACCGGGACCGACCCGGACGGCGCGGAGCACACCGTCCAGGTGGCGGGCACCGGCACCCGGCGGCAACTGGAGTGCGGCAGCTGCGACTGGCGGATCGGAGCCCAGTTCCTGCCCTGGCTCAAGGCCGAGGAACACCTGGCCCAGGCACATGCCGCCGAGGTGCCGGTGCAGGGGACCGCGCCGGGTTCGTGACCCCGGGAATGCCCGGGTCACGAACCCAGCGGCCGGCCGCTCAGTCGGTCTCGAAGCTGTCCTTCACCCGCACCGGGTAG
The DNA here is from genome assembly GCF_011044975.1 of Streptomyces coryli. Classification (GTDB taxonomy): domain Bacteria; phylum Actinomycetota; class Actinomycetes; order Streptomycetales; family Streptomycetaceae; genus Streptomyces; species Streptomyces coryli. Next base: position 8,333 of record NZ_JAAKZV010000207.1, read on the forward strand.
AACTTGATGGAGCGGCCCTGCCCGGCCGGCCACTCGTCGGCCTGACCGTCGCCGTCGTTGTCCTGGACCGGGGCGGTGGCGATCTTGATGCCGATGCTCAGCGGGATGTTGCTGCGGTGGGCCGAGTTCTGCGAATACGTCGGCTCCGTGAACCCCATCGACGTATACGTCCCCGAGATCACCATCGCGTGGTCGATCTTGCCGTCCGGGACCTTGTTCGGGTCCCAGTCGGCGAACAGCAGGTCGCCGGGCCTGAGATTCCAGATGTCGGCCACATCGGGGGAGCCGGACGTCAGGTTGGTGCCGCGCTTGGGGTCACCGGCGTAGGACCACATCTTGTACGCCACCGACCAGGTCTTGGACGGTCCGTACGGGCCGGTGAGGTCGTAGTCCCAGTTCTCCTCGTTGTCCGGGTCGATGCCGTCCTCGATCTCCCAGCCGCCCGCGTGCATCGCCTGGGAGACGAAGTTCGTGCAGTTGTTGTCCTGCTTGGCCCGGTCGTAATCGGAGTTGTAGCGGTCGAAGGAGAACGTGAGGCCGGGCAGCTTCAGCGTCTCCTGGCCGGACCAGTACCGGGCGTACGCCGCCGCGGCATCGCGGTCGAAGGTCTTGGTGGCCTTGGTGCCCACCTGGCCGGCCGCTTCCTCGGCCTTGCCGGAGGCCGCCGTCCCGCCCGCCGTTTCGCCCGCGTCCGTGTCCGGGATCGGCGCGTAGGACACCTTGGCGATCCGCCAGTCCTTGCCGCCCCCGTCGCGCTCCAGCTCGATGATGTACGGGTCGCTGTAGGTGGACTCGCCGAGCTCCTTGTCGTTCCACTTCAGGCCCGTGCCCGCGGTCGTGGTCACCGTCGCCTTGTGGCCGCGCAGTCGCACCTCGGTGTCCTTGGCGATGCCGGTGATCACCTCCTCCGCGTGCAGCCCGCGCTCCTCCTGCACCTCGCGGGCGATACGCGACGTGTTCGCCGCCAGCTTGGCCGGGCCGGAGGCCAACGAGCCGCTTTCCAGCGTCATCCGGTTGGTTTCCTTCGGCGTCAGCCAGCCCTTGTCGCGCTCGCTGAAGTACTCGTGCACCACCTCGAGGATCTTCTGCTTCTGCCCGTTGTTGCCGGGCTTCTCGGCCGCTTCCCCCGAGGCCAGGGCGGCCGAGGTCGTGGACGCGGCAAGGGCCAGCGAAACACCGGTGGCAAGGGCTGCCGTGCGTAATGTGGGCTTCAAGAGTTCCCCCGTGTCGGACGACTGCTCCCACGGAGGCGACAGCACGGCGCGCAGCTGCTGAATGACCCGCGATTCCCCCCGTGGCACAGCCGTTGGCTCATGTGTCTCGATCGCGGGTCGCAGCGCGACCGGGTCGTGATATTACCGATGGCGACGGTAGTTGACCGTCTTTCGCCGAAATCGGATCAGGGTCGCAGGCCGCGCAGGAGGAGGTCGACCAGGGCCGTGAAGGAGGCCTCGATGTCCGGGTGGCTCCATTCGGGGGCGTAGACCGGGTCGTGGAAGCGGGCGGTGGCCGAGAAGACTGCTTCGGCTGCCGCGGCCGGGTCCGGGGCGGCCAGGGTGCCCTGGCGGATTCCGGACTCGATGATCCGGGTGAGCTGGCCGGTGAGGTCGGCGAGGTGCCGGTTCACCACGCTCTCCAGGCCGCTGCCGCCGCCGAGGCGCTCGATCAGCGCCGAATACGTGGCGAAGAGCTCCGGGTCGTCGCCCGCCTTGCGGCGCTTGGCCGCGAAGAGGCCGGCCAACCAGTCGCGCAGCCGCTCGGGCGCCGGGGCGTCCGCGGTGACGATCGACTCCAGCTGGTTGGCCGTACGGTCCAGCCACCGCTTGGTGACCGCCTCGCGCAGCGCGGCCTTGCTGGCGAAGTGGCGGTAGACGCTGCCGTGGCTGACGCCCAGCGCGCGGGCGACGTCGACGACGGTGGCCTTGTTGGGGCCGTAGCGCCGCAGCACCTCCTCGGTGGCCTCCAGAATGCGCTCCGGGGTCAGGGCGGTGCTGGCTACCGGCTCGGACTGCGGCGGCATCGGCTCCCCACGTTCTCTGCTACTGCCTCTACTTCTGTTTACTTCTCGCTGTCCAGCATGGCCATCTGGTCCGGCGCGTACCGCTCGCCGGCCACGGCCTCGGCCGGGACCGCGGCCTCGATCGCCGCCAGGTCGGCCTCGTCCAGGCTGACGTCCAGTGCGCCGAGCGACTCCGCGAGCCGCTCCCGGCGGCGGGCGCCGATCACCGGGGCGATGTCCTCGCCACGGGCGAGTACCCAGGCGATCGCGATCTGCGCGACGGTAGCACCCTTCGCCTCCGCGACCTTCCTGAGCTGGTCGACGAGGTCGAGGTTGCGGTTGAAGTTCTCGCCCGCGAAGCGCGGGCTGTGGCTGCGGAAGTCGTCCGCGGCGAGCTTGGTCTCCCGGTTCATGTGGCCGCTGAGCAGGCCGCGGGAGAGCACCCCGTACGCGGTGATGCCGATGCCCAGTTCGCGGGTGACCGGGAGGATCTCCCGCTCGACGGAACGGGAGATCAGCGCGTACTCGATCTGCAGGTCGGCGATGGGTGCGACGGCCGCGGCGCGGCGGATGGTGTCGGCGCCGACCTCGGAGAGGCCGATGTGGCGGACGTATCCGGCGTCGACCAGCTCCTTGATGGCGCCGACCGTCTCCTCGACCGGGACGTTCGGGTCCAGGCGGGCCGGGCGGTAGATGTCGACGTGGTCGGTGCCCAGGCGCTGGAGGGTGTACGCGAGGGCGGTCTTGACCGCGGCGGGGCGGGCGTCGAAGCCGACCCAGCTGCCGTCGGGGCCGCGCTGGGCGCCGAACTTCACGCTGATGACGGCGTTCTCGCGGGCCTGCGGGGAGGCGGTGCGGAGGGCCTCGTTGAGCAGCAGCTCGTTGTGGCCCATGCCGTAGAAGTCGCCGGTGTCGAGGAGGGTGACGCCGGATTCGAGGGCGGCGTGGATGGTGGCGACCGACTCGGCGCGGTCGCTGTCGCCGTAGATGAGCGGAGACATGCCCATGAGGCCGAGGCCGAGGGCGGAGACCTGGGGGCCGGTGGCGCCGAGGCGGCGCTGCGGGAGGGGAGTCGTAGTCATACTTCGACTATGGCATGATGAATGACAGATTTCAATTTCTGTCATTCATGCTCGAGTGTCACAGTCGCTGTGAGCGTGAGTCCGGAACATCATGGGTCGTGTCGGCCGTTATTCCAGGGACACGACCATCACAGGGAGAACCCATGCGCGGAGTGCGCCCCGAGTCCTTCGGCGCCGAGTCCACCGGCGAGCGTCTCGAGCGCATCCTGCGCTCGCCGAACTACGACCCGGAGACGGGCGCCTTCCGTAATCCCGTGCCCGCGGCCATGGGCCCGAAGACGGACGGCTCGCGCTGGGAAATGATGCGCACGATGCTGAGCCGGGACGGCAGACGCCCCTCCTTCCCGCTGCCGGTGCAGCGGCCCGACCTCGCCGAGCCGCCCGCGAGCGGGCTGCGGGTCACCTGGCTGGGGCACTCCACGGTGCTGACCGAGATCGACGGGCGGCGGGTGCTGTTCGACCCGGTGTGGGGTCAGCGCTGCTCGCCGTACGCCTTCGCGGGGCCGAAGCGCTATCACGAGCCGCCGCTGCCGCTCGACGCGGTGGGCCCGCTCGACGCCGTCGTGATCTCCCACGACCACTACGACCACCTCGACATGCCGACGATCCGCGCGCTCAGGAACGCCGACGTGCTCTTCGCCGTGCCGCTCGGCGTCGGCGCCCACCTGGAGCACTGGGGCGTCCGCCCGGACCGGATCGCCGAGCTGGACTGGCACGAGTCGGTGGAGGTCGCCGGGCTGACGCTCACCGCCACCCCCGCGCGGCACTTCTGCGGCCGCGGGCTGCGCAACAAGCAGCGGACGCTGTGGGCGGGCTGGTCCGTCGCCGGGCCCGACCACCGGGTCTTCCACAGCGGCGATACGGGCTACTTCCCCGGGTTCGCCGAGATCGGCGCGCAGTACGGCCCGTTCGACACGGCGATGGTGCAGATCGGGGCCTACAGCCCGTACTGGCCGGACATCCACATGTACCCGGAGGAGGGCGTCCAGGCGCACCTCGACCTGCGCGGCGACGTGCTGCTGCCGATCCACTGGGGGACCTTCAACCTCGCGCCGCACCCCTGGGAGGAGCCGGCGGTGCGGACGGTCGCGGCAGCCACCGAGCAGGGCGTGCGGGTGGCGGTGCCGCGGCCCGGCGAGTCCTTCGAGCCGAGCGGCGCGCTGCCGTCGGCGGCCTGGTGGCAGCAGCCGGCCGGGCGGGCCACGCCCGCGCCGACCGGGCCCGCCAAGGAGCCGCAGGCCGCGGAGGGCTGATCGGCGGCACGCCCTCCGCGGCCGGTTCGTTACGGCTGCTGCGGGAGCGTGCCGCAGTTGCCGGCCGGCGCGGGCTTGCCCGCGACCCGGTCGGTCACCCAGTCCACGGCCTTGCCCTGATCGACGATCAGCGGGCCGAAGTGGTTGGTGAGGACCAGCTTGTCGCCGAGGTTCGGCAGCTTCACCGGCTCGTACGTCACCGCGCCGCCCTTGGCGCACCAGTCCACGGCCAACTGCCGCGCCTGGCCGTGCGGGACGGTGTCGTCCGCGACGCCGGTCGCCAGCCGCACCGGCCCGGCCGGCTTGAGCTTGCCGATGCGCTGCGCGTCCAGGGTGGCCTGCAGCTTCGGCTCGGCGGCGACGATCTCGGAGAGCGACTTGCCGTCCTTCGTCCAGTCCTTGGACTGCTTGAAGCCGTAGCCGAGCAGCGCGTCGCCGACGCACATCGTCGAGAGGTCCTTCAGCGCCTCCTTGCCCTTGTCGTTGACGTAGCCGTCGACGACCGGCTGCAGGGACGGGTCGTTCTGCACGAAGCCGTTGATCGACCAGCCGAGCGCGCCGGCCAGGGCGCTGCCCTCGATGCCCTTGACGACCTCGGTGAGGTCGGCGGGCGGGGCGCCCGCGTAGGTGCCGCTGAGCTGGACGTCGGGGGCGTACTCCGGCTGCAGCTCGGCGGCCGAGGCGGCGGCGCCGCCGCCCTGGCTGTAGCCGTACAGGCCGACGCGGGAGGCGCCGGTGACCGAGGCGCCGTCGACTTTGCGTGCCGCGCGGACGGCGTCGAGGAGGGCGTGTCCCTCGTCGACGCGGTTGACGTACGTGTGCGTGCGGTCGGTGCCGCCGAGGCCCGCGTAATCGGTGACGACCACGGCGACGCCCTTGGCGAGGAGGCGGTAGATCGACAGGTCCTCGTAACCGACGGACATCGTCCGGCCGTTGAAGGTGATCGGGTGCTGCAGCGCGAACGAGGCGGAGCACTGGTCGCCCTGCCCCATCGTGCCGGGCGCGAGCGCGACGAGCGGGCGCGGGCCTGCGCCTTCCCACTTGGCGGTCGGCTCGATGTACGCGCCGGTGACGGCGACCGGCTTGCTGTTGGCGTCGGTGGACTTGTACATGAGCCGGGTCGCCTTGCCCGGCAGCGGGCCGTCGAAGGACGGGAGGGTGAGGCCGAGCGGGAGCGGCTCGGTGCGGACCAAGGCACCGTCCGCGGAGGGCAGTTCGGCCGGGGGGTTGTAGAACGCGGGGATCTTCACGCCCCGGGACGTGGTCTCTCCGGAGTCTTCCGCCACGGCGGCCGGCACTGCCTGCGCGCCCAGGCAGGCTGCGGTGAGTACGGCGGTGGTCAGCAGTGTCTTGCGGATGCTGGGGAGGGTCATGTGACGGGAAGCTAGTGGCGCGCGTTACCGGAGGTAACCCGTCGGTAAGTTACGGACGGGTAACTATCGCGGTCGCGGTGCCGGGGTGCTCGTCCGGTCGCATGGCCGTCCCGCGGCGGTGCTCGGCGGCGAAGGTGTCGGGGCCGAGTGACTGCGTGGCGAGGGCCGTAATGCGGTCTACGTCGCCGCGCTCGGCGGGGGGCAGGGGAGCGCCGGTGGCGGCTCGGAGTGCGGTGGCGGTGCCGAGTAGCTGCGCGGCTGGGGCCGACTCCCCGGCGGTGGCCCGGACGCCGGCCAGGCCCTCCAGGGCGAGGGCGATCGCGCGGGGGTCGGCCGTCTCGTGGGCGGCGGCCAGGCCTTCGAGATGCAGCTCCGCGGCCTGGTCCAGGGCGCCGCGCTGCTCGGCCGCGAAGCCCAGCTCGGCGAGGATCAGGGCCAGGCCGTGCGGTGTACGGAGCCGGCGGTTCCACTCCAGCCAGGGGGCCAGCAGCGCTTCGGCGTCCGCGGGCCTGCCGGCGCGCCTGGCCACCATGGCGAGGCCGACCGTGGCGTACTCCTCGCCTGCTGGGTCCAGGTGTTTGGCGGCCAAGTCGCGGGCGCGTTCGTGGAGTTCGCGGGAGCGGGGCAGGTCGCCGGTGAGGAGGGCGATGCGGCCCTGGCCGGTGAGGCGGTAGGAGACATGCGTCCACAGGCCCAGCTCCTCGGCGCGGCGGGCGCCTTCGCTGTGGAGCCGGCGGGCGCGCTCGTAGTCGCCGGTGATCTCGGCGTGGTGGGCGAGGTGTTCAGCGGCTTCGAGCCGGCCCCAGCCCTCGCGGAGCTCGTCGAACAGGGCGGCGCTCTGGGTCGCGTATCGCTCGACCTCGTCGATCTCGCCGCGGAAGAGGGCGGCGGAGGCCAGCACCGTGAGGGCGGCGGCGGCGCACCAGCGGTCGTCGTTCGCGCGGGCCTCGGCGAGCGCGCGGGTGGCGAGGGCCGAGCCGGTGGCGGGGTTGCCGTAGTTGAGACGGGCGTAGGCCAGGAAGCAGACGGCACGCGGGTCGGCACCGGGGGCGGGGGCGGCG
>NZ_JAAKZV010000208.1 GCF_011044975.1 Streptomyces coryli
GTGCGGTTGGGCGGCCGGCCGTCAGTTGGCGGCGGGGGCTGAGTCGTTGCGGTGGCGGGCGTAGTGGCGGGCGGCACGGGTGCGATTGCTGCAGGCCGTCTTGCAGAACTCCTGGCGGGGGGCGTCCTTCAGGAAGTACTGCACGCAGCGAGGCGCCGGGCAGGCCCGTAGGCGGGAGCGGTCCGGGCCGGTCAGAAGGTCGATGGCTGCGCGGGCGGCGAGGCCGGCGAGGTCGGGGGACGCCTGGTCCGGGGACGCCTGGTCCGGGGACGCCTGGTCCGAGGACGCCTGGTCCGGGAACGCCTGGCCGGCCGAGGAACCGGCGGTGGTGCCGAGGGGTGCCTCGCGTCGGCGGGCTGTCGGCTTCGGCTCCCCTGCCACGCTGTCGGGCTCCAGCTCGAGCGTGAACGGGACCCGTACCGAGGCCGCGTTGAGCACCCCAGCTGCATCGGCGGGGGCGAGGCCGGGTTTGCCCCCCACCGCCTGCGCGAACAGTGCCCGCGTCGCGTCCCGTACCGCCAGCACCTCGGTGAGGGCGATCGGGTTGGCCGCATAGCCAGGCAGCCCCGCCTGTTCCCGTGCCCAGGACGTCAGCGCCTCGGGGCTGGTAAGCGTCTCGGTCCGGCCGCTGCCTCCGTCCGCATGCCGGGTGGTGCGGGTCAGCCGCAGTGCCAGGTTCACCGGATCTCCCTCCATGCCTGCCTGTACCCCCCTGCGAATGCATAGTAGTTTTCCCAACGGTTAGAGTCCACGCTAAACGTTAGAAGGAGGTCCATCGTTATGCACCTGCTCGCGCACATCAGCGACCCGCACATAGACGGCACCGACCGGGCGACCGAGCGCGCCACCCGGGTCATGGACTACGTCCGTTCGCTGCCGCGGCAGCCGGACGCGGTGCTCGTCAGCGGGGACATTGCGCATCGGGCCGAGCCGGCCGAGTACGAGGAGGCCGCCCGCATCTTCGCCGCCGGTGCGCAGCCGGTCATCATGACGCCGGGCAACCATGACCTGCGGGCGCCGTACCGCAAGGTGCTGCTCGGAGACGGCGATGGCGGCGATGGCCGCGATGGTGGCGATAGCGACAATGACGGCGAGGCCCCCATCAACAGCCTCCACCACATCGGCGACCTGGCCCTCCTCGCCTGCGACTCCAGCATCCCCGGCCGCGGCGAGGGCCTGCTCGAGCCCGCCACGCTCGACTGGATCTCGGACTCCCTCGACTCCCTCGGCCCTGACACCCCGGCCCTGCTCGCCTTCCACCACCCGCCGGTGCGGCTGCACCACCCGTACATCGACGGGATCATGCTCCGCAACGGCGACGAGCTCGCCGCCCTGATCGCGGACCGGCCCCAGGTGCTTGCCGTACTCGTCGGGCATGCGCACACCCCCGCCGCCACGACGTTCGCCGGACGGCCGCTGCTCGTGGCGCCAGGGGTGCACACGACCCTGAACCTCCCCTGGCAGGAGGCCGACCACCCAGTCGACCGCGACCTGCCGCCCGGCCTCGCCTTCCACGTCATCGACGACGACCGCCGGATCACCACCCACTTCCGCGTCGTGCCATAGAGCCGTAGAGCCATAGAGCCGCAGTGCGCAGTGCCGCAGAGCCGCAGAGCCGTAGCCCCCACACACGCCAAGAGCCCGGCACCGCCGCACAGAGGAGCGGTGCCGGGCTCCACCCCCGGGCCACTGGGGGTGTCAGCGGGTGCTGGTCAGGCGGCTCAGAAGGCCGCCTCGTCCAGCTCCATCAGGGACTGGTCGATGTTCTCTGCCGCGGCGCGCTCGACCGCGACGCCGGGGAGGACGTTCGCCGCGAAGAACTTCGCCGCCGCGAGCTTGCCCTGGTAGAAGGACACGTCCTTGGCCGGGGCGCTCGGCAGCTTCTCCGCGGCCACCGCGGCGCCGCGCAGCAGCAGGTAGCCGATGACGACGTCGCCCGAGGCCAGCAGCAGGCGGGTCGTGTTCAGGCCCACCTTGTAGATGGACTTCACGTCCTGCTCGGTGGCCGCCAGGTCGGCGAGCATCGTGCCGACCATGGCCTCCAGCTCCGTCGCCGCCTTCGCCAGCTCGGCGCGGGCGCCCGCCAGCTGGTCGCCGCCGGTCTCCTGGGCCAGGAACTTCTTGATCTCCTCGCTCAGCGAGGTCAGCGCCTGGCCCTGGTTACGGACGATCTTCCGGAAGAAGTAGTCCTGCCCCTGGATCGCCGTGGTGCCCTCGTAGAGCGTGTCGATCTTGGCGTCCCGGATGTACTGCTCGATCGGGTACTCCTGCAGATAGCCCGACCCGCCGAAGGTCTGCAGCGACTGCGCCAGCTGCTCGTACGACTTCTCCGAGCCGTAGCCCTTCACGATCGGGAGCAGCAGGTCGTTCAGCGCGTGCTCGGCCGAAGCGTCCTCGCCCGCGGACTCCTTGACCTGGATCGTGTCCTGTACGGACGCCGTGTACAGCACCAGCGCCCGCATGCCCTCCGCGTACGCCTTCTGCGTCATCAGTGAGCGGCGCACGTCCGGGTGGTGGGTGATCGAGACCCGCGGCGCGGCCTTGTCGGTGAACTGCGCCAGGTCCGGGCCCTGGATGCGCTCCTTGGCGTACTCGAGGGCGTTCAGGTACCCGGTCGACAGCGTCGCGATCGCCTTCGTGCCGACCATCATCCGCGCGAACTCGATGATCTTGAACATCTGGCGGATGCCGTCGTGCTTCTCGCCCAGCAGCCAGCCCTTTGCCGGGCGGCCGTTCTGGCCGAAGGTCATCTCGCACGTGTTGGAGGCCTTCAGGCCCATCTTGTGCTCGACGTTGGTGGCATAGGCGCCGTTGCGCTCGCCGAGCTCGCCGGTCTCCCAGTCGAAGTCGTACTTCGGGACGACGAAGAGCGACAGGCCCTTCGTGCCCGGGCCGTGCCCCTCGGGGCGGGCCAGCACGAAGTGGACGATGTTCTCCTCCATGTCGTGCTCACCGGAGGTGATGAAGCGCTTCACGCCGTCGATGTGCCAGGAGCCGTCCTCCTGCTTGACGGCCTTGGTACGGCCCGCGCCCACGTCCGAGCCGGCGTCCGGCTCGGTCAGCACCATGGTGGAGCCCCAGGTGCGGTCGACCATGATCTTCGCGATCTTCTGCTGCTCCTCCGTGCCCTCGGTGTGCAGCACGCCGGCGAAGGCCGGGCCTGACGCGTACATCCAGACGGCCGGGTTCGAGCCGAGCACCATCTCCGCGTACGACCAGATCAGGGTCGAAGGGGCGGTGGTGCCGCCGATGGCCTCCGGGATGCCCAGCCGCCACCACTCGGCGTCCATGTACGCCTTGTAGCTCTTCTTGAAGCTCTCCGGCACGGGGGCGGTGTGGGTCTCGGGGTCGAAGACCGGGGGGTTGCGGTCTGCGTCCGTGTACGACGCGGCGAGGTCGTTCTCCGCGAGGCGGGCGATCTCCGCGAGGACGCTCTTGGCGGTCTCGACGTCCATCTCCGCGAAGGGACCGGTGCCGTACAGCTCGTCGCGGCCCAGCACCTCGAAGAGGTTGAACTCGATGTCCCGGAGATTCGACTTGTAGTGGCCCATACGACAGCTCCGAATATCAGGCAGGGGATCAGCGCCATCATCATGCTACCCGCCAGTAATAAAGCGCAACCCTAAGGCGGCCATCTGTGCCTGTGGGACTCGTTACCCTCTAGGGCATGTACGGCTACGACCAGAACCAGGGGCAGTACGCCGGCTACCAGGAGCCGCCCGCCTACCCCGAGCCCTCGCCGCCCTCGCTCGCCGAGGCCGTGCGCGGCTTCACCACGGGCGCGATGAGCTCGGAGGACTTCCAGCAGATCTTCGCCACGTCGAAGATCTACTGCCCGCGCGGCGACAACCCCGGCTTCCTCGCGCTGCACAACACCCAGCAGCCGGTGATCCCGCTCTTCAGCTCGCTGAAGGAGCTGCGCTCGTACGCGGGCAAGGAGTCGAAGTACTTCACGGTGACCGGAGCCGAGGTCATCGACCTGCTGCCCACCGGGTACGGCTTCGTGCTCGACATAGAGGGCGAGCACCGCATGGTGGTGGACGCGAAGGCGGTCGAGGAGATGGTCGACTTCGCGATGCGCCGCATGTACGGCTGACCTGCGGTCGGCTACTCGCGCCGGGGCTGCCCACCGGGGCTCCGCCCCGGACCCCGTCGGCGCTGCGCGCCTTGCCCTCAAGCGCCGGGCAGGCTTGATTTCGGCGTTGCGCACCCCACCGGCTCCCCGCCAGGGGAATGCGCTCGCCTTGCCTTCCGTTGAGAGTTCAACTACCTTGAGAGTTGAACTACCGAGGAGGCCCGTCATGCCTGCCGTAACCGTCGAGAACCCCCTGGCCCTGCCCCGCGTCGCCGCCCCCGCGGACGCCGAAGCGCGTCCCGTGCTGGCCGTGACCACCGCGCCCAGCGGCTTCGAGGGTGAGGGCTTTCCGGTGCGCCGGGCCTTCGCCGGGATCAACTACCAGCACCTGGATCCGTTCATCATGATGGATCAGATGGGCGAGGTGGAGTACGCGCCGGGCGAGCCCAAGGGCACCCCCTGGCACCCGCACCGCGGCTTCGAGACCGTCACGTACATCATCGACGGGATCTTCGACCACCAGGACTCCAACGGTGGCGGCGGCACCATCACCAACGGCGACACCCAGTGGATGACCGCCGGCAGCGGCCTCCTCCACATCGAGGCGCCGCCCGAGCACCTCGTCACCTCCGGCGGGCTCTTCCACGGGCTGCAGCTGTGGGTGAACCTCCCGGCCAAGGACAAGATGATGGCCCCGCGCTATCAGGACATCCGCGGCGGCACCGTCCAGCTGCTCACCTCCCCGGACGGCGGCGCGCTGCTCCGCGTCATCGCCGGCGAGCTCGACGGGCACGCAGGGCCCGGCATCACCCACACCCCGATCACGATGGTGCACGCCACCCTCGCGCCCGGCGCGGAGATCACGCTGCCGTGGCGGGAGGACTTCAACGGCCTCGCCTACGTCCTCGCCGGCCGCGGCAGCGTCGGCGCCGACCGCCGTCCCGTGCACACCGGCCAGACCGCCGTCTTCGGCTCCGGCTCGTCGCTGACCGTACGGGCGGACGCCACCCAGGACGCCCACACGCCCGACCTCGAGGTCGTCCTCCTCGGCGGGCAGCCGATCCGGGAGCCGATGGCGCATTACGGGCCGTTCGTCATGAACACCCGGGCCGAGCTGCAGCAGGCCTTCGACGACTTCCAGAAGGGCCGGCTCGGCACCGTCCCGGCCGTGCACGGCATGTCCGAGGGCGGACTCTAGAACCGGCTGGAGAACCGGCACTAGAACGTGTCTTACGTCGTCCGAGGCACCCGGTGCCACCCCCGGCGGCTCAAGCGGTGCGAGGCTTCGCTGAACGGATAAGACTCAGTGGAATGAAGTACCTCGTACGTGAACGGCTCTTCGGCATTGGCGACGACTCATGGGTGGAGGACGAGCACGGCGCGAAGGCCTTTCACATCGACGGCAAGGTGGGACGGCTCCGCGACACCCTGGAGCTGCAGGATCCGGGCGGCGCCGTCGCCGCCCTGGTGAAGCAGAAGCTCGCGAGCTGGCGCCCCTCCATGACCATCGAGCGCGACGGGGAGCTGCTGTGCACCGTGAAGCGGAAGCGGCTGACGCTGCTCCGCGAGCGGTTCGTGGCGAAGCTGGCCACCGGTGAGCAGGTCGACGTCATCGGCAACTTCGTCGACAAGGAATTCGACATCGAATACGAGGGCGTCCGGCTCGCCCGGATCTCCCGCAGATGGTTCCGGCTGCGGGACACGTACGCCGTCGACGTCCGCCACCAGGACGCCGACCCGGCGCTGCTCATCGCCATCGCGATCTGCGTCGACCGAATAGCGGAGCGGGAACGCACCGAGGACCACTGATCACCCACCCGGGGTCACGAGGGCCACGAGGAGCTACAGGCTGGTGTCCAGCCACCGCACCTCGTGGCCCTCGGTCGGATCCGGGGCCTCCCAGCGGCGCAGCATCCGCTCGACCGCCGCGGCCGGGACCGGTTCGCGGCGGCCGGCGTTACGGGCGCGGAGCTGCTCCGGCGGGGCCTCCAGGGCCACGATCTGCACCCGCCCGCGGTAGTCCGCGATCAGGCCCGTGCACTGGCGGCGCAGGTCGCGGCTGATGTTGGTGGCGTTCCAGACGAACGGCTCCCCCGCCCGCAGATGCCGCCGCGCCGCCTCCTGCGCGGCCGCGATCACCGGGCCCTGGTTGTCCGTCGGGGCCACGCCCAGTTCCGTACGCAGCGCGTCGAGGCTGACCACGGGCACGCCCGGGCGGTGTTCCGCGATCCAGTGGTCCTTGCCGACGGCCGGCAGCCCGGAGAGGACCGTGACCGTGGCGCGGGTGTCGTCGTACGCGGCGTAGTCCGGGTCGCGGCCAGGGGTGCGGAAGAAGGTGAAGCGGGCGTGGTCGGAGGGGAAGGGGCGCGGCCCTGTCAGACAGCGCTCTTCCGCGCAGAACTCGCGGTACAGCGCGATGTTCTCCAGCACCTCGTCCGCGTCCGCGCAGACCCGGCCGAGGATGTCTGCGGTCGCGAGCACCGCCAGGTCCTCGTTGCTCGCCAGCAGGCTCGCCCGGTACGCGATCCGGCGCAGGTCGTCGCGCGGGCGCTCCAGGCCCCAGAACGGCACCTGGTGGTGGCGTACCAGCGCGGCCACGTGCTCGCGCCACGCCGCCGGGGCGCCCAGCTCCCACAGCAGCCGGCGGGCGAGCAGGTCGCCGCGGCGGGAGTGCCCGTGCGCGGTGATGCGGCCGGTGCCGGGGTCGGTGCGGGTGCAGTACGGCTTGGCGGCGTCGTGGAGGAGGACGGCGGCGAAGAGCCGGACGCGGTCCTCCCGCGTACGGGAGCGCCACTCCGGCAGGGCGGACAGCACCTCGACGGCCATCCGCGTGTGCACGGCGACGTCGCCCTCGGCGTGGTGCACGGCGTCCTGCGGGACGCCTTCGAGGCGGCGGATCCAGGGGAAGGCGGCGGCGACCGCGTCCCAGTCCACCGTCCAGCCGGGGGCGTCCGGGCACAGGTCCTCAAACTCCCGCATACATCACCGCCGGGTCCGCGAGCCGGTTCGGCAGGATCGGGCGGTCGTGCCAGTGGGTGCCCGCGTCGAGGATCGAGGTCAGGAAGGACGCCCGGACCCACTTCAGGCGGCCGGTCGTCCGTCCGCCCTCCTCGATCTTGAGGTAGAGCCCCTCCATCTCGTCCGCGCGGTCGGTCTCGGCGGCCACCCGCTCCGGGTCGAGCCCGGCCTCGCGGGCGGCGTCCGTCAGCGCCGAGCGCCATCCGGTCGTACGGGCCGTGGACGGACCCACCAGGTCGGTGATCTCCTGCGGCCGCTTCACCGCGCCCTCGTGCAGCACCGGTACGGACGTCACCGGCGCCCCGGCGAGGAGCTCGCGCCGGGCCGGCGTCGACAGGAAGCTGTCATCGGTCCGGTCGAGGATGTCGAACTCGCAGAAGTAGTGCGGCAGCGCGTCGTAGAAGACGGTGTGCTTGGCGTAGAGCCACTCGCCGTAGAGCACGTACCGGTCGCCGAGCCGCTCCCACAGCGGCTCCCGCACCACCGACGCCCAGGCCTTCAGCTGCGCGAACTGCTTCTCCCGCGGGCCGCCGCTCAGATAGTGCCCGCGCGACTGCAGCCGCAGCTCGCCGGCGGCGGTGAAGCTGATGGCGGCGTTGGCGCCGTCGAGCTTCTCCTCCACCACCAGGTGGCGGCCGGCTATCTCGGCGAAGGGCACCGCGTCCAGGTCCTCGTCACCGGGCTGGAGCCGGGAGCCGGACAGGTGCGGGGTGCGCGGGTACTTGCGCAGCATGCCCTCGTTTGTAGCGATGAACGAGGGCCCCTGGCCAACGATTTACAGCTGCCGGTCCTTCAGCGCCGGGAAGGACTCGCGGTACTTCGCCACCGCCGCCAGGTCCAGGTCCGCCGTGATGACCTGCTCCTCCGCATCCTCCGCGGCCGCCAGGATCTCGCCGTCCGGCGCGATGATCATGCTGTGCCCCGCCTGCGGCACCCCCGCGTGCGTGCCCGCCGTGCCGCAGGCCAGGACGTACGCCTGGGACTCGATCGCGCGGGCCTGCGCCAGCACCGTCCAGTGCGCGCGCCGCTTCTCCGGCCAGCCGGCCGGGAGCAGCAGCACCTGCGCGCCCCCGTCGACCAGCAGCCGGAACAGCTCGGGGAAGCGCAGGTCGTAGCAGGTGGCGAGGCCGAGCGTGGTGCCCAACGCGGCCAGCGTCACCGGCTGCTCGCCCGCCTCCATCAGCTCCTTCTCGCCCTTCGCGAAGCCGAAGCGGTGGATCTTGCGGTAGGTGGCGGCCAGTTGGCCGTCGGGGGCGAAGACCAATGAGGTGTTGTAGAGGTCGCCGTCCGCGGTCCGCTCCACGATCGAGCCCGCGTGCAGCCATACGTCCGCGTCCCGCGCGGCCGCCGCCATCGCCGTGGCCGTCGGGCCGTCGAGGGCTTCCGCTTCCGGGGCGAAGAGGTCGTACGCGAAGGCTCCCATTGGCCAAAGCTCGGGGAGCACGATCAGGTCCGCGCCCGCGTGCGCCCGTACCAGCGCTCCTGCTCGTGCACGACGCGATTCAGGGGTTTCGTCCGGGTCCACACCGATCTGGATGAGCGAGGCGCGCACACTATCACCGTCCTGCCGTCAAGGCCCGGTCTACGGACCTCTAATCGTCACCCGAAAGCACTGCCGGGCTGCCCGGCCGCAGCGTAACTTAGACCCATCTGTGCAACCCGCGAACGCTGTGTTGCCCGTGAAACGAATGCCCGAGGGGTTCCGTGACCGTCCACTCTTCCCTGCAGCCGTACGTCGATGCCTGGACCCACGCCACCACGGCGATATCCGAGCTTGTGTCCCCCCTCGCGGATGGCGAGTGGCACAGAGCGAGCGGGCTGCCGGGCTGGTCGGTCAAGGACGTCGTCTCCCACATCATCGGGATGGAGTGCGAGGGCCTCGGTGATCCGCGGCCGATCCACACGCTCCCGGTGGACCTGTACCACGTCAAGACCGAGTGGCAGCGGTACATGGAAGTCCAGGTGGACATACGGCGCCACCACACCGGGCCGGAGATGACCTCCGAGCTGGAGTATGTGCTGATCCGCCGCGGCCGGCAGCTGCGCAACGAGAACCGCGGCCCCGACGACAAGGTGCGCGGGCCGCTCGGGCGGCAGGTCCGGATCGAGGACTATCTGCGCGACCGCGCCTTCGACGTCTGGGTGCACGAGCAGGATCTGCGCCGGGCGCTCGGCAAGCCGGGGAATCTGGACTCGGCGGGCGCGCTGGTCGCCCGCGACCTGCTGGTGGAGCGGCTGGCGAAGGTCGTCGCCAAGGACGCCCAGGCGGCGCCGGAGACGGTGGTCGTCGTGGACGTCACGGGCGCGCTGGACTTCATGCGTACGGTCCGGGTCGACAAGGACGGCCGCGGCAGCGTCGACGGCAGCGTCTCGCTCGGCCCCGCGGTGACCCTGTCCACGAACTGGGAGACATATCTGCGGCTGGCCACCGGGCGGACCACCGTCGCGGCCGTCGAGGAGCAGGTGAAGGTCGAGGGCGACCAGAAGCTGGCGGCGGCGATCCTGCGGAACTTCGCGGTCACGCCGTAGCCCGATACCTTTCTGACGGCGCGTCAGCCCGGAGCCGCTGACGTGTCGTCACCCGTCTGGCCCGCGCATTCATCCGGGCGGCAGCGCCCACCGCGCGCGGCGGCGCGCATCCGCACACGCTGAGCATGTGACGATCAGCCTGGAACAACTCAGCCGATGCACGGTCGCCGTCGACATGGGCGCCGCCCGGACCCGTATCTACATCAAGGGCTCAGGGCTTGTGGTCGACGAGCCCAGCTACGCCGCGATCAACCGGGCCACCGGCGCCTTGCTCGCCGTGGGCACCGAGGCCGAGCGGATGATGGGACGCACCCCCGCGCACATCCGGGTGGTGCGGCCGGTCGGCGCCGCCGGCATCAATGACATCGAGATGGCCCAGCGCATGCTCCGCTATCTGGTCGACGACCGGATCCGGCGGGCCTGGCGCTTCAACCCGTCGCTGCGCGCCGCCGCCTGCGTGCCGCACGACGCCGAGCCGCTCGCCCAGCGCGCGGTGATCGACACCCTCGCCGGCGTCGGCGCGCGGCGGGTGCTGCTGGTGGACACGCTGATCGCGGGCGCGGTCGGCTGCGGGCTGCCGGTGGCCGAGGCCGAGGGCGCGCTGATCGCCGTCTGCGGGGCGGCGATGACGCAGGTCGCGGTGCTGTCGCTGGGGAATGTGGTGGCGGCCGAGAAGATCCCCGTCGGCGGCTACGCGGTGGAGCGGGCGCTGGTGGAGTACTTCCGCACCCACCACGGGCTCTTCCTGAGCGCCCAGAAGGCGCGGTCCGTGCACGAGCGGCTCAGCGCCGCGGTCGCGGCCGGGGAGCGTACCGCCGAGGTGCACGGCCGCGACGTGATCACCGGCCTGCGCCGTACGGTCACCGCGGACCCGCTGGAGGCGGAGCGGGCGGCGTGCACGCCGATGCTCGCGGTCTTCGACGGCATCCGCGCGGTGCTCCGGCGCTGCCCGCCTGACCTGGTCGCGGACGTCGGCGAGCGCGGCGTGATGCTCGCGGGCGGCAACGCCGCGATGCCGGGCCTGGAGGCGATGCTGCGGGAGGCCGCCCGGCTCCCGGTGCATGTGGCCGAGCACCCGGGTGTGGCCCCGATCCTGGGCCTGGGCGCGCTGCTCAACGGTGGCACCGGCGGCTTCGACTACGCGCCCGAGGAGGTCTCGCAGACCCCCGCCCTGGACGCGCTCGAGTACGACGAGCTGCCGGAGCAGCTGGGCCACGACGAGGACGGCGGGCAGGTCATGCCGGAACGTGAACGGTCTCGATCCGGCTGGCAACGAGCCGCTCGCGCTCTCGGCGTTGGGCGCGACCGCGAAGGCGCAGGATCGCGCTGACCCCGATCCCCTCCAGCACGAAGACGGTGGCGAAGGCGATCCGGTAGTTGTCGCCGGTGGCGTCCAGGAGGATGCCGACCGCGAGCAGCGTGGTCATCGAGGCGGTGAAGCCGCCCATGTTGACGATGCCGGAGGCGGTGCCGAGGCGCTCGGGCGGGTTGGCGGGCCGGGCGTAATCGAAGCCGATCATCGAGGCCGGGCCGCAGGCGCCGAGCACGACGCACAGCACGATCAGCAGCCAGTGCGGCGCCTGCCCCGGCCACGACAGCACGCCGCCCCAGGCGGCCGCGGTGGCGCCGACGGTGCCGAGGGCGAGCGGGGCGCGGGCGGCGTTGTGCCGGGCGACGGTCTGGCCGTAGACCAGGCCGACCGCCATGTTGGACAGCACGATCAGGGTGAGCAGCTCGCCGGCGGCGGCGCGGGACAGGCCCTGCGCTTCGACGAGGAAGGGCAGGCCCCACAGGAGCAGGAAGACCATCGCGGGGAACTGGGTGGTGAAGTGCACCCAGAAGCCCAGCTTGGTGCCCGGCTCCCGCCAGGTCTCGGCGATCTGCCGGCGGATGAAGCCGCGCCCCGCGGGGACGGTGGGGTCCGGCTTGGGCTCGTAACCCTTCGGGTGGTCGCGCAGGAAGAGCAGCACCAGGACGAGCATCAACGCGCCGGCCACCGCGCTGCCCGCGAAGGTCGGGGTCCAGCCGAAGATCTGCAGTACCCGGGCGAGGACCAGGGTGGAGACCAGGTTGCCCGCCATGCCGATGAGCCCGGCGACCTGTGCGACCAGCGGGCCGCGCTTGGCGGGGAACCAGCGGGAGCCGAGCCGCAGCACGCTGATGAACGTCATCGCGTCACCGCAGCCGAGCAGCGCGCGGGAGGCGAGCGCCGTCCCGTACGACTCGGAGAGCGCGAAGCCGAACTGGCCGAGGGTGTAGAGGACGATGCCGATCGACAGCACCTTGCGGGTGCCGAGCCGGTCGACCAGCAGGCCGACCGGTATCTGCATGCCGGCGTAGACCAGCAGCTGCAGGATCGAGAAGGCGGACAGCGCGGAGGCGCCGATCTCGAAGCGCTCCTGCGCGTCGATGCCGGCGACGCCGAGGCTGGTCCGGTACGTGACGGCGACGAAGTAGACCGCGACGCCGAGGCCCCAGACGGCGATGGCCTTGCGGCCGCCGGGCGGATCGCCGGGGCGGACGGGGGCCTCCGATATCGCGGTCATCGCGGCTCACCGCGCAGCAGGCTGCGGACGCCCGCGACGTGGTGGTGCACGGTGGCGACGGCAGCGTCGGCGTCCCCGGCGCGCAGCGCGGTGAGGATCTCGGCGTGCTCCCGGATGGTGATCTCCATCCGGCCCGGGTCGGACTGCACCATCGCGACGCCCATGCGCAGCTGGCGGTCGCGCAGCTGGTCGTAGAGGCGGACCAGGATGTCGTTGCCGGCGTGCTTGACGATGGCGGCGTGGAAGCAGCGGTCGGCCTTCACGGCAGCGGTGAGCTCGCCCGCGGCGACATGCTCCTTCAGCTCGTCGAGCAGCTCTTCGAGGCGCTCGAGGAGGGCGGCGGGCGCGGGCATGACCTTCCGGGTGGCGTGCTCCTCGACGAGCAGCCGGGTCTCGACCACGTCGGCGATCTCCTGCGCCGAGACCGGCAGCACCAGCGCGCCCTTCTTCGGGTAGAGCCGCAGCAGCCCCTCGGCCTCCAGCCGCAGCAGCGCCTCGCGCACGGGGGTGCGGCTGACGCCGACGGCCTCGGCCAGCTCGCCCTCGGTGAGCAGCATCCCGCCCTCGTAACGGCGGTCCAGGACGGCCTCTTTGACGTGGGCGTAGACCCGCTCGGCGGCGGGGGCGCGCTTGATCGGGGCAGGGGCTGGGGCAGGCATGCGCACAGCTTAGATACAACAGGTATGCGTGACGAGAGCGGGTCCGCGATGTGGACTGTTACGAACGCGGTGCCTGGGTTCGTACATCCCTGTGGCATGGTCGTGGGTCTGACAGCTGGAACCCCGCCCCTCAGGTTCCGATTTGACGCATTTACGCCATAGCGTCTCGCGAACTCGGAGCATCAGCCTTGATACGAAGCACCCTCAAAACGAAGCGTGGCCGCAGAGTCACCGGTGTCGCGCTCACGACCGCCGCGCTCGCCACCGCGGGGACACTGGCCTGGCCCGCACAGGGCGCCACCCCGCCGCCGACGGTGACCGCCAAGGGCGCGTACCTGATGGACGCGAAGAGCGGCGCCAAGATGTTCGGCAAGGCCGACAACACCAAGCGGCAGATGGCCTCCACCACCAAGGTGATGACGGCCGCCGTGGTACTGAAGTCGAGCAGCCTCGACCTGGACCGCTGGGTCACGGTCAAGCAGACCTACCGCGACTACGTGACCCGCGAGGGCGCGTCCACCGCGGGCCTGCGCAAGGGCGACAAGGTCACCGTGCGCCAGCTGCTCTACGCCATGATGCTGCCGTCCGGCTGCGACGCGGCGTACGCGCTCGCGGACACCTTCGGCAGCGGCTCGACGATCGCGGCGCGCACCAAGTCGTTCATCGGGAAGATGAACAAGAAGGCCGCCGACCTCGGCATGACGAACACGAAGTTCGACTCCTTCGACGGCATCTCGCAGGCCGGCGACAACTACACGACGCCGAAGGACCTGTCGAAGCTGGCCGCGTACGCGATCAAGGACACCACCTTCCAGAAGGTGGTGAAGTCCACCAAGACGGTGCGCAACGCCAAGACCTCGACCGGCGCCACGCGCGTCTACACCTGGTACAACACCAACCAGCTGCTGGGCTCGTACAGCGGCGCCATCGGCATCAAGACCGGCACGGGTACGGCCGCTGGGCCGTGCCTGGTCTTCGCCGCCGTCCGCGGCGACAAGTCGGTCGTCGGCGTCATCCTGAACGACGCCAACCGCTATACCAGCGCCGCGAAGATCCTCGACTACGGCTTCGGATCGAGCACGGCGTCCACCATGAAGCTGCGCAAGCTGCCGGAGGGCGCACAGCGCGACTAGCGGCTTCGCCGCGGTCGGGGAAAATGTGACGACGGGCGGTCCCTCTCGGGACCGCCCGTCTTCGCGTTCGCCCGGCCGCAGGCCGTTACGTCCAGGTGATCAGCCGCTTCGGGTGCTCCAGCACCCCGGCGATGTCGGCCAGCACCTTCGAGCCCAGTTCGCCGTCGACCAGGCGGTGGTCGAAGGAGAGCGCCAGCGTCGTGACGTGGCGGGGCTTGATCTTGCCCTTGTGGACCCAGGGCTGGAGCTTGATCTGGCCGAAGGCCAGGATCGCGGATTCGCCGGGGTTGAGGATCGGCGTGCCGGTGTCGACGCCGAAGACGCCGACGTTGGTGATCGTCACCGTGCCGTTCTGCATCGCCTCGGGGGTGGTCTTGCCCTCGCGGGCCGTGCCCACCAGGTCGCCCAGCGCTGCCGCCAGCTCCGGCAGCGTCATGGCGTCCGCGTCCTTGATGTTCGGGACGATGAGGCCCCGCGGCGTCGCGGCGGCGATGCCCAGGTTCACGTAGTGCTTGTGGACGATCTCCTGGTTCGCCTCGTCCCAGGCCGCGTTGACCTCCGGGTGGCGGCGGATGGCGACCAGGAACGCCTTCATGACGAGCAGCAGCGGATTCACCCGCAGGCCCGCCATGTCCGGGTCCTGCTTGAGCTCCTGGACGAGCTTCATGGTGCGGGTGACGTCCACCGTCACGAACTCGGTGACGTGCGGCGCGGTGAACGCGCTGTGCACCATCGCGTTGGCGGTGGCCTTGCGGACACCCTTCACCGGAATCCGGGTTTCCCGTCCTGTCGCCGGGATGGCGGCGGGCTGCGGCTGCGCGGCGGGGGCGGCTGCCGCCGCAGGCGCGGGGGCCGGGGCCGCCGCTGCGTGCACGTCCTCGCGGGTGATGACGCCGCCCTCGCCGGTGGGCACCACGGTGGTCAGGTCGACGCCGAGATCCTTGGCCAGCTTGCGTACGGGCGGCTTCGCCAGCGGGCGTTCGCCGGAGACCGCGGCGCTGCCCGCAGGAGCAGGCGCGGTGCCCGTCGCGTCGGCGGCCGCCGTAAACGTCCCGGGCCCACCC